>JAGUYC010000176.1 GCA_020061515.1 Gemmatimonadota bacterium | reverse complement strand
GTCGGATGGCGAGCATGTGGCGGCGGCTCGAGTGGTCGAGGATCCTCCCCCTCGGGAGGCAGCGGGAGGAGCCGGCGAAGAGCGACTCCGGCCTTCGGATCATCGAGCTGGCCGAGCGCGGCGGGGAGCCCTTCCTCCGAACGCCCGACGATCGGCCCCGAAGCCTGGCCGGCAAGGACGCCGCGGACCGCGTGGCCGCCCTCGTTCTCTTGGTGCTCCTCCTCCCCCTGATCGTCGCGGTGGCGGCCGCGATACGCCTCTCCTCGACGGGGCCCGTGATCTACCGCCAGGTTCGGATCGGCATGAACCGTCGCCTCTCCGCGCCGAAGGGGCGCACGAGCCCCTACTACGACGTGTACGACCGGCGCACCCTCGACCTCCCCGGGAAGCCGTTTATCATCTACAAGTTCCGCACGATGGTCGACCGGGCCGAGGCGGAGGTGGGGCCGATCTGGGCCCGCAAGGATGACCCGCGCGTGACGGTTCTCGGGCGCGTGCTCCGCCGTCTCCGCCTGGACGAGCTCCCTCAGCTCTACAACGTGCTTCGGGGGGACATGAGCATCGTCGGCCCGCGCCCCGAGCGCCCGACCTTCGTCCGCGACCTGATCCGGGAGCTGCCGGAATATGCGCTTCGGCTCCGCGTCCGCCCGGGGATCACCGGCCTTGCCCAGGTGAACCAAGCGTACGACACCTGCCTTTCGGACGTTCGGGAGAAGGTGCGCTACGACATCGAGTACGTCCGCGCGATGTCCATCCGGAGCGATCTCAAGATCCTCTGGCGGACGGTCGGCGTCATCCTTTCGATGAAGGGGCACTGATCGGGGACCGCCGCCCGCCCCCGCGCCGGAATCCGCTCCTTTTCCCTTGACAGCGCCTCCTTGGAGACCTATGGTGCCGTACCGTCGCTCGGCTCGGGAAACTTATTCCGAATCAAGCGATTAGGCCGGCGGTTTCTTGACGGTTCTGAAGGCCGCTAGTATATTAGGCGCGGCTCGCGGGGCTTACCCTTCTCGGGGCGCGAGAGTGGCGGAACCGGCAGACGCGCTGGATTTAGGATCCAGTGAGGAGACTCGTGGGGGTTCGAGTCCCCCCTCTCGCATTTGTTCGGCGAGCGGCAGGACTGGAGGAGGCCGTGAGCGAGGAGAGCAAGCCGATCGTTTCGTTCGAGGAGCCGGAGCCGGGATCGAAGAACTTCTCCGTGGAGGTCCCGGCGAGCGCACTCGCGACCGAGATCGAGAGGGAGTTCCAGGAGCTCGCGAAGACCGCCCGCCTCCCCGGATTCCGAAGGGGGAAAGCGCCGCGGCATCTCCTCGAAGCCCGCTTTCGGGAATCGGTACGAGAAGAGGCGCTCGAGAAGCTCGTCTCGCGCGTTCTCTGGAAGACGCTTCAAGAGGCGCAGACGATCCCCTTCCTCGATCCGGTCTTGGACAAGCTGGACGCCCCCGAGGGCGGGCCGGTCCGTTTCCGTTTTTCGGTCGACGCTTGGCCGCCGGCGGTTCTTCGTCGCTACCAGGGCTTCGATCTGAAGCGGGTCGTGCGGCCGGTGTCCGACGAGGAGATGGAAGCGGAGACGCGCGCGCTCCAAGAGGCGAACCTGAACTACGTTCCGGTCCGGCGCCCCGCGATTCGAGGCGATCAGCTTCTCGTCTCCTATCAGCGTTTTCTCGAGAACGGGAACGCGTTCGGGAAGCGGATCGACGGCGCCGAGGTGCGGATTGCGCGCGAGGAGACCCCCGGGGTCCCGGGGACGATCGAAAAGGGGCTGATCGGAGCGGAGCCGGGAACGCTCCGCTCCGTGCCGGTCGAGTTCGCGCCGGACCACCCGTCCGCGGCGTTTGCCGGAAAGAAGGTCGAGTTCCGCGTCGAGGTGAAGGAAGTGCGCGAGGCGGTCCTCCCGGTCGTGGACGACGCCTTCGCGGCGCGCGTTCTCGGGCGCGAAGCAACCGTCGAGGATCTTCGGACGGAGATCCGAAAGGTGCTCGAACGGCGCCGAGAGGAAGAGGCCGACCGGACGCTCGACGAGGGGATCCTCGATCTTCTCCTCCGCGAGAACACGGTCGAGGTGTCCGACCGCCTTCTCGAGAAGGTGACCCGCGCGAACCTCCCCTCCCTCCCGCGCCCGGAAGATCTCCCGGAGGAGAAACGGGCGGAGGGGGCGCGGCAGATCGCCGCCGTCGTCGAGCAGCACCGAACGGCCGCGAGGCGGGCGATTCAGAAACTCGTTCTCGTGTCCGAAATAGCGAGTAGAGAGAAGCTGGAGCCGGAGGACCGGGAGATCGAGGCGATGCGGCGGGCGCTCGCCCCGCGCGAGGAGGCCTTCCTCCCGGCCGAGGAGCGCCGCGAGAAGAGCGAGAAGCTCGCCCGCGATCTCCGGCGGATCCTCCGGGAGCGGAAGGTCCTTCATTGGATCCGGGAACACTCGACCGTCTCGTGACGGGGAGGCAACACACGCATGGGACTCGTTCCGATCGTCGTTGAGCAGAGCGGACGCGGCGAACGCGCCTACGACATTTATTCCCGTCTGCTCAAGGACCGCATCATCTTCATCGGCAGCCCGATCGACGACAACGTGGCGAACCTCGCCATCGCGCAGATGCTTTTCTGCGAGGCGGACGATCCGGAGAGGGATATCTATTTGTACATCAACAGTCCGGGAGGCTACGTCACCTCGGGCCTCGCGATCTACGACACGATGCAGTACATCAAGCCGGACGTGATGACGATTTGCCTCGGGCAGGCGGCGAGCATGGGCGCGCTTCTTCTCGCGGCGGGGACGAAAGGGAAGCGGTCGATCCTTCCGCACGCCCGTGTGATGATCCACCAGCCTCTCGGCGGGAGCGAGGGGCAGGCGGCGGACGTCGAGATCTTCACAAAAGAACTCCTGAAGACGCGCGAGATCCTGAACGAGCTGCTCGTGAAGCACACCGAGCAGCCGATCGCCAAGATCCGCAAGGACACCGACCGGAACTTCTTCATGTCGGCGGAGGAAGCGAAGGAATACGGCATCGTCGACGAGGTGATCGCCCACCGGCAGTAGCCGGAAGAGGGGGCTCGGAACGATGAAGAAGAGGCTCGGATCGCCGCACCCCATCCGCTGCTCGTTCTGCGGACGGGGCCAGGAGGAAGTGAACAAGCTGATCTCCGGGCCCTCGGTCTACATCTGCAACGAGTGTATCAAGCTCTGCAACGACATCCTCAAGGAGGAGTTGGGGCGGGATCTCTCGTACACCGAGAGCGAGGTCCCGAAACCGCCGGAGATCCACCGCTTCCTCGACCAATACGTGATCGGGCAGGAGAACGCGAAGCGGGTCCTTTCCGTGGCGGTGTACAACCATTACAAGCGGATTCATCTTCAGTCGAAGTCGGACGACGTCGAGCTGGACAAGTCGAACATCCTCCTCATCGGGCCGACCGGAACGGGGAAGACGCTTCTCGCGCAGACGCTCGCGAAGCTTCTTCGCGTCCCCTTCGCGATGGTCGACGCGACGACGCTCACCGAGGCGGGCTATGTCGGCGAGGACGTCGAGAATATCATCCTGAAACTCCTTCAAAACGCGGATTTCGATGTGCCGACCACCGAGAGAGGAATCGTCTACATCGACGAGATCGACAAGATCTCGCGGAAGACGGACAACCCGTCGATCACCCGCGACGTCTCGGGCGAGGGGGTTCAGCAAGCGCTTCTCAAGATCCTCGAAGGGACCGTGGCGAACGTCCCTCCTCAGGGAGGGCGGAAGCACCCGCAACAGAAGTACATCGAGGTGAACACGAAGAACATCCTCTTCATCTGCGGTGGCGCGTTCGAGGGGCTCGACAAGATCGTCGCCCGGCGCCTCGGCGAGAAGATGCTCGGGTTCAACGCGAAGATCCGCACCGGCGCCGAGCGCCAGGGGACCGAGCTCCTCAAGGAGGCGGAGCCGGAGGATCTCCTCCGCTTCGGCCTCATTCCGGAGCTGATCGGGCGGCTCCCCTCGGTCGTCGCGCTGCACGATCTCGACGAGGACGCGCTCGTTCAAATCCTCACGAGACCGAAGAACGCCATTTGCCGGCAGTACCAGGTCCTCTTCGAGATGGAGAACGTCTCCCTCGAGTTCACCCCCGACGCGCTTTCCGCGGTCGCCCGCAAGGCGCTCAAGCGGAAGTCGGGCGCGCGCGGGCTTCGCGCGATTCTCGAGGAGGCGATGCTCGACATCATGTACCAGCTCCCCACCCTCGCCGACGTCCGAGAGGTCGTGATCACCGAGGGGGTCGTCGAACGGAGTGAGGCGCCCCTCATGACCCACGATGCGCGGAAGAGGAAAAAGGGGACCGCGTCCGCTCCTGGGACCGCGTAGCCTGGAGGGTGCGCGCGTTTCCGTCGCGAGGGCGCGATCCGCGGCCGCAGCAGGAAACGTGCGCGTCATCCAGGCGAACCGTTTCTGATCGGAGATCGCTGCAATGATCGAGATCCGTCTCCCCGACGAGACCGTCCGCTTTTCGGAGGAGCTTCCTCTCCTTCCGCTTCGGGACGTCGTCGTCTTTCCGCGCATGATCCTCCCTCTTCTCGTGGGGAGGGCGCGCTCGGTCTCCGCGCTTACGACCGCGATCGAAGCGGACCGGTTTCTCGTAGTCGCCGCGCAGAAGGCGCCGGAGACCGCGGATCCCCTTCTCGCCGATCTTCACCGGGTCGGCACGGTGATCCGCGTCCTCCAGCTCATCCGTCTCCCCGACGGGACGATCAAGGTTCTCGTCGAGGGGATCGGGCGCGTCGCGGTCGTTTCTCTTCGGGACGCGAAGGAGCATCTCCGCGTGCGCGTCGCCCCGTTCGGGCGCCCGAGCCGCGCGACTTCGCGCCTTACGGCGCTCGTCCGCTCCGTCCGCACGCAGTTCGAGGAGTACGTGGATCTGCACAAGAAAGTGCCGGACGAAGTGCTCATCTCGGTCGCCAACGTGAACGATCCGGAGGCGCTCGCGGACGTCATCGGCGCGCACCTCCTCGTTCCGGTCCCGGCGAAGCAGCGCCTCCTCGAGGGCGAGACCACATGGGCCCGCTTCTCCGCCCTCTCCCAAGCGCTGAACGCGGAGCTCGAAATCCTCCGCATCGAGAAGCGGATCGAGGGGGAAGTCCGCTCCCAGGTGGAGAAGAACCAGAAGGAGTTCTATCTCACCGAACAGCTCAAGGCGATCCGAAAGGAGCTCGGCGATTCGTCCGAGGGTTCGGGCGAGGCGGACGAGCTTCTTCATGCGGTGGAACGATCGGCGATGCCGGACGAAGTCCGCCAGAAAGCCGTTAAGGAGATCGAGAGGCTTCGCAAAATGGCGCCCCTCTCACCGGAGGCGACGGTCGTTCGGAACTACGTCGATTGGCTCGTCGCGCTCCCCTGGGGGATCGAGACCGAGGACACGAAGGGGATCGCGACGGTTGAGAGAATCCTCGACGAAGACCACTACGGCCTCCAAAAGGTGAAGGAACGAATCGTCGAGTACGTCTCCGTCATGCAGCTCGTGAAGAAGATCCGCGGGCCGATCCTCTGCTTCGTCGGCGCTCCCGGCGTCGGCAAGACCTCCCTCGGGCGCTCGATCGCGCGCGCGCTCGGCCGGAAGTTCGTCCGCGTCTCGCTCGGCGGGATCCGCGACGAGGCGGAGATCCGCGGCCATCGCCGAACCTACATCGGCTCGCTCCCGGGACGGATCGTTCAGTCGATGCGGAAGGCGGGGAGCGTGAATCCGGTCTTCCTCCTCGACGAGGTGGACAAGATGAGCAAGGACTTCCACGGCGATCCCGCGTCCGCGCTCCTCGAGGTGCTCGATCCGGAGCAGAACAGCACCTTCAGCGACCACTATCTCGAGGTCGAGTTCGATCTTTCACGCGTGATGTTCTTGACGACCGCGAATTCTGTGCACGGCATCCCCCCCGCCCTTCTTGACCGGATGGAGATGATCCGCCTCCCCGGGTATCTCGAGCCGGAGAAGCTCCGGATCGCGCGCGGGTTCCTCATCCCGAAGCAAATGAAGGAGCACGGTCTCACCCCGCGGAATCTCTCGCTGCACGACGGGGCGATCCTCGCGGTCATCCGCGGGTACACGCGCGAGGCGGGAGTGCGGAACCTCGAGCGCGAGATCGCGCGGATCTGCCGGAAGACGGCGCGCGACGTCGCTTCCCGGAAGAAGCGGAAGAAGGTGACGGTAAGCGCGCGCTCCGTCCCCGGTCTCCTCGGGGTCCGGCGCTACCAGACGCGGCGCCTGGAGAGGCGGAACTGGGTCGGCGTCGCGAACGGGCTCGCGTGGACCGAGACCGGCGGCGACAATCTCTGGGTCGAGGTCGCGACGGTTCCGGGGAAAGGGGAGCTCACGCTCACCGGGCATCTCGGGACGGTCATGCAGGAGTCGGCGCGGGCGGCGCTCACGTATGTTCGCTCGCGCGCGGCGGCGCTCGGCCTCGATCCGGACTTCTACCGAACGATCGATGTCCATGTCCACGTGCCGGAGGGGGCGATGCCGAAGGACGGCCCCTCCGCCGGCATCACGATCGCCGCGGCGCTCATCTCCTCGCTCACCGGCGTTCCCTTGAGGCGTGATGTTTCGATGACCGGCGAGATCACGCTTCGCGGGAACATCCTCCCGATCGGCGGCCTCAACGAGAAGCTCGTCGCCGCGCAGAGGGCCGGCTTCCGGACGGTGATCCTCCCGCGCGAAAACGAGAAGGACCTCGCGGAGATCCCGAAGGAAGCGAAGGAAGGGCTTGAGATCGTTCTCGTCGATACGATCGATCAGACGCTCCCTTACGTTTTCGCCGAGCCGGGCAAGAAGGGGATCCCGGCTCTCGCCGGCCGGTCTTCCCGCGGCGCTCCTCCCGCACGTCCGTACGCGCAGCACTGATCCCCATCCGGCAGAAACACGTCAGCCATCTTGTCGGCCGGCCCGCAGGGCGAGGGGGTGGCCGCAGACATGGTGACAGACACCTTCTTCCTACATGGTGTCTGTCACCATGTCCCACGCATAGCGGGACTCCCCACGGGCCGCCGTTGTCGCGGCGGCACAAAGCCCGGGCTTCCCGGAGATACTGTCGCGCGAGGTCGAGATCCAGGCCCGGGCGCCGGTCCGGCGCGCCAAGAGCGGCCGTGGCGGCCAGAATGACTATCAGAAGCAGTGTGTTCATCATCTGTGGATACGACCCGTTCGGAAAAGAGGTCATCGCGTTCGTGAAACTTCCGAATGATTCGAAATTCCCTTGAACTCCGCGCCGTCCACTCGCGTATAGGAAGCTGCGGGCCGCTGAACGCGGCCTCCCGCGATCTTGAGCATGCCAAAGGAGGCGTCTTCTGTGAAAAAACAATCTGGAACGGCTTCTCTCGCGATACTCGCTTGCGGGCTCATCTTCGCGGCTGCCGCAGCGGAGATGCCGGGCCGCTCCCCCGAGGAGATTCTTCTCTCCTTCGTCGAGGATTTCCGCTCCGACCCCGCCGCGGGCGAGCCCATCGTCTTCGGCGTCGCCGTCAAGGGGCCGGAAGGCGGGAACTGGCACGTGGTCGTGAGCGGCCGCGGGGAGAATGGGGAAGCCGCCGAAGTTGATCTGCGCAAGGGGCTTTCCGCTTCTCCTTCGGTCCTCTACACGCTTGACCTGGCCACCCTCCGCAAGATCGACAGCGGCGAGATGAACGCGCTGACCGCCATGGGCAAAGCCCGCGCCTCGGATCCGGCGCCCATGGACATCGAGCTCATGCCGGGCTTCAAGCCCGACCCGGCCTTCTTCGGCCGCTTCATCCCCTTCACTTTCCATTTCTGGACGCGTGGATTTCCCGAGGTCGTGAGTTTCGGAGGGCCGCACAGCCGCGAGGTCCACGGCGCCAACGCCGTTGTCTTCTACTATGAGAGGGGGCTGCGCTCGGCATGGGCTCAGATCGAGAAAGACCAGCACGTCAACAGCGACCCGAAAGACCAGATCAATCCCTTCCCGACGATGATCATCGGCATCCGAGGGAGGGCCGTCGCGAAAATCGGCGGCGTGGAAAAGGAGTTTCACGCGGGCCAGATGGTGTTCATCCCGGCCGGCGTCGCCCACGAGGCCTGGAACCCGTATGACGAGCCCGCGGAGATCATCCTCCTGATGTTCGGCGAGGGCGCGTAGGATCGCGTAGGGATCGGCGGAGTAGGAGAGCCTGGCCGGCCCGAAGTCAGGGCGCCGAGGTCTTGAAGCGCAAGACGAGCCTGAGATTCCGGGCGAACGGCAGGGCATCCTTCGAAAGCCCGAGCGGCCGCAGCTTGTCCGCGGTCCGATCGAGGCCCTCATGAGAATCGGCTCTTAACCCGAGGAAGTCGGCCGTCTCTTTCTCCGTGAAGAAACGCCCGTCTTTTCATCTTTCAGCCGCCCCTTGTTCTCGGGGCACGCTTCTTCGATCCGCTCCGAGTTTCCCGGAAGCTTTGTTTCACCGGCGGCCATCCGTTCGATCGCCGAGAAGATCGGGTGTGCGGCCGAAACGCTTCGGAGCTGGGTGAGGCAGGCGGAGCGGGGCCGTAGATTCAGCACGGCGATCCCGGACGAGAGCGCGAGCCGTCGGTCGGGAGCATCGGGGACTCGTACGACAACGCACTCGCCGAATCGGTCATCGGGCTCCACAAGACCGAGCGGATCCTCGGCGAGGGACCGTGGCACGGCCTTGAGCACGTGGACAACCCGACGCTTTCCATGGTGGTCTGGTTCAACCATCGTCGTCTCCTGGAATCGATCGGCAACGTCCCCCCAATCGAGCACGAGGAGGAGTACGGCCGACGCCCGCATCAACAGCCGCTTCGGGCAGGATCCAAGTAATGAACTCTCCGGAGAAACCCGGAGCGGTTAACCCCGGTGTCGGACCGCACGTTGGAACAGAGAAGCGCCATCCGGACCCCGTGCGCTTTCTCGTTGGTGTTCGGCCGAAGACCGTCTAGAATCCATACTACGAAAGCGAGGATGCGGCATGGCGAGGGACAACCTCGCTCTCGTGTTCGAGAGTTCCATCGGGCGGCTTCGAGATCTTCCTCCTCCCGAGATTCCGGAGGTGGCGATCCTCGGGCGCTCGAACGTCGGCAAGTCCTCGCTCCTGAACGCGCTCGGAGGAAGCCGCCGCCTCGCGCGCACGAGCCGGGAACCGGGCCGCACGCGCACGATCAACTTTTACCGCGCGGACGGTCTCTACCTGGTCGATCTTCCCGGATACGGCTACGCCGCCGTGCCGCTGGAGATGAAGGAGCGGTGGGGGCGCCTCGTCGAGGGGTACCTCCAGAAGCGCGAGAGCCTGATCGGGGGCGTCCTCCTTCTCGATGTTCGGCGCGTCCCCTCGGAGCTCGACCGCGTGATGCATGGGTGGCTCCAGGCGCGCGGGGTTCCGTTCCTCGCGGTCGCCACGAAATCGGACAAAGTGAAGCGCGGAGCGGTTCCGCCGGCTCTTCGCACGATCCGCGAGGCGCTTCTTCTTCTCCCGGAGCAGGTGATTCTCTTCTCCGCCAAGACGGGGACCGGCCGGGCCGAGCTCGCCGGTTGGATCAGGAGTTTAATGAAGCCATGAAGAATCGACTCTTCGCGCCGGGGCCGACGATGGTCCCCGAGGATACGCTCGCCGCCGTCGGCCGCGCGCCGCTGCACCATCGCTCGCAGGAGTTCAAGGAGCTCTACCGCGAGGTGATCGAAAATCTCTCCTATGTGTACCAGACCGCCGGGCACCCGCTTCTCCTGAACGCCTCCGGATCCGGCGCGATGGAATCGTGCGTGGCGAATCTCTTCTGCCGAGGGCATCGGGTCGCGGTCGTCGTCGCCGGATGGTTCGGGCGCCGCTGGCGGGACATCGCGAAGGCGTACGGCCTCGAGGTTCTCTGCTACGAGATCCCGGACACGGAGGGGACCGATCCGGACGCGTTCGCGAAATGGTTCGCGTCTCAAGGGAAGGTCCGCGGCGTCCTTCTCACGCACTGCGAGACATCGACCGGGGCGTTCCACGACGTACAGGCGGTCGCGGAGCGGATCCGGGACAAGGACCTCCTTCTCGTCGTCGACGCGGTGACGAGCCTCGGCGTTCACGAGGTAAGGACCGACGCGTGGGGGCTCGACGCGGTCGTCTGCGGTTCGCAGAAGGCGCTCATGTGCCCTCCGGGCGTCTCGATGGTTTCGCTCTCCGACAAGGCGTGGCGCGCGGTCGAAAAGTCCGATCTCCCGAAGTACTACTTTGACTACGTCGCGAACCGCGATTCGGCGGAGAAGAAGAGCCAGCCGCGCTTCACGGTCGCGACCTCGATCGTCGCCGGGCTCGCCGTTTCTCTTCGGCGGATCCGCGAGGAGGGGCTCGAGGCGATCATCGCGAGGCACGAGCGGCTCGGCGCGGCGACGCGCGCGGGGGTCGGTGCCCTCGGCCTACGCCTCTTCAGCAGCTCCCCCTGCAACGCGGTGACTGCCGTCCTTCCGCCCGACCCAATCGAGGCCGAGAAGATCCGCGCCGTTCTCCTCGGGGAGCACGGGATCCGCGTCGCCGGCGGGCAGGGGAACCTTCAGGGGAAGATCTTCCGGATCGGGCATCTCGGGTATTACGATCGGTTCGATGTTCTTACCGTGCTCGGCGCGCTCGAGGCCGCGCTCGCGTCGCTCGGCTTCGCC
>JAGUYC010000312.1 GCA_020061515.1 Gemmatimonadota bacterium | reverse complement strand
GTCGCCGGAGCCTCCGCTCGGCCGAGAACCGCCGGAGCGCCCGCCGTCGGGCGCGCCGTCGTGGCGCGATCCCCTTCGGAGCTCTCCCGCATTCGAAGATAGATACCTGAAACAACGATTCCTAATACGATCGAAAGGGCGGCGAATACCGCGGCGATCCGGCCGACCGGGATCCGCTTCCGCTCCGTTCCTTCCTTCTCTTTCCTCGCGTCCCCGCGCGTCCTGGTTCTTGAGGCGGGCGCCGCGGAGCGCGCCTCGCGCGTTTCCGCCGCGACCGCCGCCGCCGCCAAACGATCTTCGGAAAGCGTCTCGCGAAGGTCGGGAAGCTCCTCCCCCTCCTCGCGGACGAGCAACACCCGGTCCGCCTTTCGAAGGAGCGGGGAGAGCCCGCCGCTCGCCGTGCGGAGAGGCCCCACCGCCACGACGAGTTCGGATTCGCCCCGGAGCGTGTTCAGAACCGCGTCGCATTCCGGCTCCTCGAAGAGACGCTCCGGATCGGGCGGGGGCGATCCGACGCAGACAACGCGGATCTTCTCGTGGCGCGTGCGTCTCTGGACCGCCTGGAACGACGCGCCCCAGAGAATCATGTCCGTCACGCCTTCCTCCGCCTGATAAGGGAACGGCTTCGCGAGGACCGGGGATTCTACCGACAGATCGGCGAGGAGAACATCCATCCCCCGCGCCGCCGCGACCCGGGCGAGCCCGACGGCGAAGAGCCCCGCGTCGCGCGGAATCCCTCCGGTCGCCGCGAGCAGAAAGCGCGGAAGCCCGCCGGCGGCGCCCAACCGATCGAGCGCCGACGAGAAGTAGAGATCCGCGTCCGGGGGGAGCGGCTCGTCCGTCGTGAGAAGAAGCGGCGCGTTCGACCGCTCCAGATGCACCGTTCCGAGATCGAGAACGACCGTTTCCTCGGTCGGGATTTCCGTCACGACCCTACTCCTTCTCTCCGGCGCTCGCCCGCTCTCGAAGGAAAACGGCGACGCGGACGATCGCGTCGGCGACGAGGTCGATCTCCTCCGGGAAGAGCGTCCTCGGATCGACGACGACCCGGTCGCTCTTCACCCGAACGATCACAGGCGGGTCGAACGCGCGGAGCCCGGCCGCCATCTCGTCCGGAGCGATCCCCCCGAAGGAGAGCGCGAGGAGGAATGTCGGGATCGGTGGCTGCCCGATCGCGCCGCCTCCCGCCTCGCTTTCCCCCTCGACGATCTCCGCGTTCGCTCCCGCGGGGAGACGCGCGAGGACCTTCTCGCGGAGCCTCTCCGCATCTTGTCTGATAGCATGGGGAGGCCGCGAGATCAAACGCAAAACAGGGACGCGCTCGAACACCCGCTCCGGATCGAGGTACTGGAAGAGCGTCGCTTCGAGAAGGGCGATCGTCAGCTTGTCGACGCGCACCGCGCGCATCATCGGCGAGCGGCGGATCCGTCCGAGCTCTTCCTCTCGGCCGAGGATGATCCCGGCCTGCACCGATCCGAGCAGCTTGTCCCCGCTCATCGTGAGCACCGCCGGCCCGCGCGCCAGCTCCTCGCGCGCCGTCGGCTCCCCGTCCGGCCCGGTGCGCGCGAACGCGCCGCTGCCGAGGTCGTAGAGAACGGGAATCCCGCGCTCCGCGCCGAGAGCGGCGAGCTCGGACGGCGGCACGTCGGACGTGTATCCTTCCAAGCGAAAGTTCGATAGGTGAACCTTCATGAGGAGGGCCGTCTCGGGCGTGATCGCTCTCCGATAGTCTTCGACGCGGGTCCGGTTCGTCGTGCCCACTTCCACGAGCCGCGCCCCGCTCGCGGACATGATCTCCGGAAGGCGGAAGCTGCCTCCGATCTCGATCAGCTCTCCGCGCGAGACGATCACCTCCTTGCCGAAGGCGAGCGCGTGAAGGGAAACGAGGACCGCCGCCGCGTTGTTGTTCGCGACGAGCGCGGCTTCCGCGCCGGTGAGTTCGCGGAGCAGCCTCTCCGCGTGGGTGTAGCGCGACCCGCGCACTCCCTCCTCGAGATCGAACTCGAGGTTGGAATAGCGGACGGCGACCTCGCGCGCGCGATCAAAGTGATCCTCGGCGAGAGGCGCTCGTCCGAGGTTCGTGTGGATCACGATTCCCGTCGCGTTCACGACGCGGCGGAGGCTCGGCCGAAGACGCCGCTCGGCGGCCGCGACGATCCGTCCGCGATAAGTGTCGGCGAGGGGGAGATCGCCCTCCGAAGGACCGCAACCCCTTCGAAGCTCCTCCCGCACCTCGTCGAGCGCCTCGCGGACCGCCTCCACGGCGACCGCTCGCGGGAAAGGCCGGATCGCCTCCTCGATTGAGGGATCCGAGAGGAGTCGCTCCACCGAGGGGATGTGCCGGAAATGAGCCGATTGGTCTTTGCTCACGACGTACCTCGCCTCTCGGAATGATCGCGCGGGCAATGGTACAGACCGCGCCCCGAGCGGTCAACCGCGGTCCCTGGGGGGTAGCGTAACCTTCCGTGCGCACTTTCCGGGAAGGGGGCGGCGGGGGAAAAAGAGAGGGTGTACTCTCCAAGGATTCACCACAAGCCCAAGGGAGGGT
>JAGUYC010000061.1 GCA_020061515.1 Gemmatimonadota bacterium | reverse complement strand
GAGATGGACATGCACGTCGACCGCGCCGGGAAGGACGAGATGGCCCGAGGCGTCGATCACGCGCGCACCGGAGGCGTCGAGGCCGATGCCGACCGCCGCGATCGTTTCGCCGAGGACGCCGATGTCCGCCCGGCGCGCGCCCTCCTCGAGGACGACCAGGCCCCCCCGGACGATCGTGTCGAAACCCACGTCTCTCCTTTCCCCCGCGGCCCAAGCGTTTTCCAAAAACTAACCGAGAGTTACCGCTCTCTTTACGCGCGGTCAAGTAGCCTTGTCGGACCGGAATCTCGAAGAAAGCGGCGGTAGGAGGTAGAATCCGTGAGAGAGATGAGGATGAACAGGCAGACCGCTCTCCTTTTGTTCGTATCGATCCTGGCGGCCGGCTGCGGCGAAGACAACAGCCCGGGGCCTTCGAACCATTCCCCTTCGATCGTCTCGCTCACCGCGACGCCGAACCGCGTGCGGACGTCGGGGGTTTCTTCGATTGTCTGCGAGGCCGCCGACCCGGACGGCGATTCCCTTCGGTACGAGTGGGTCGCGCAAGCGGGGAGCCTTTCGGACGGTTCGGATTCGGTCTCTTGGACCGCCCCCGACGCGCCCGGCAGGTACAAGATCCTCGTCGTCGTGACGGACGGCCGCTACGGAGTGGACACGGACTCGATCAACGTATCGGTCGTGGTCGCGGTCCCGGAAATCCTCTCGCTCACGGCGGATCCCGATCTCGTTGCGCCCGGCGAGACGGTGGCGCTCGTCTGCGCGACCGACGATCCGGGTCCGGACACGCTCCTGTTTTCCTGGTCGGCGGACGCGGGGACGTTCTCCGGGAGCGGCTCCTCCGTCGAGTGGACGGCTCCCTCTGCGGAAGGAGTGCATGAGATCCGCGTGACGGTGGACAACGGAAAGGGGGGCGTCGCGCGGGGCGCGGTTCGAGTCGACGTCTTCGGCGGCACGTTTCTCGTGCGGACGAGCGGCGGTCTCGTCGCCGTGCGGATGGACGGCGCCTCTTTCTCGTTCGCTCCCTCGACCGCTCCGGTGGAGGTCGCGGGGACGCGGATCTTCGTAAAAGGCGACCGTTCGATCACCGAGCTCGATCATTTCGGTCTCCCGCTCTCCACGATCACGAGCACGAACCCGGCCGTTTCCGGGGCGGACTTCTCGATGCTCCCCGATCTCAGCTTCGTCTTTCTCGACAACGCCGGGGACAAGATGCACTTCATCGACTCGGACGGATCGTTCTACGACACCGTCCTCATGCCGGAGGCTTCGCCCGGCGTTCTCCAACACACGAGCGCCGTTCTTGTCGGAAACCGGCTGGTCGTCTCGGAGACGGGGACTTCGAAGCTGATCGGCGTCGATCTCGTCGATCTCGCGGTCTCGATCTTCCGCTCGTTCGATCCCGGTCTCGGGCCCCTCGGACCGATCGATCACTCGGACGGGGTCTACTACCTCTGCCGCTCGCAAAGAATCCATCGCTTCACCGAGAGCGGAGCGACGGAGGACCTTGCCGAGCTTCCGGCGGGGAGCATCACCGGGATGGTCGCGCTTGGTCGCTACATCTACCTGGTCGTGAGCCCCGAGGGGACTCTTCGCCGCGTAAATATTCAGAAAGGCGAGGTGGAGCTCTTCGCGGACGGTCTCGACGACCCTCGGGAGATCGAGTACGTCCCGGTCCTCCTCCAGCCGTAGCCTCGCACGCAATCTTCCAAGACTCCGTCCGCTCACGGGCGGGAGGCTCTCTCGGCGAGAGGCGCCTCTTCGCGCGCCGCCTCGGGGCGCCCTGTGATAAAATAGAAGCAAGCTCATTCCCGCATTGCCCGACATGAGGAGGATCTCGATGCGCTCGCTCCGCATTCTCGCGCCGCTTCTTTGCGCCGTCTTTACGGCCGGCACCGCTTCGGCCGGGGATCCGGTGCAGGTCACGAACGACGGTTTTCTCAACTACATGCCCTCGCTCCTCCAGTGCGCGGACGGACGTCTGCTCATCGTGTACGAACGCCTCGACGCGAACTTCGAGAACGGAGACCTGATGGCGGTTTTCTCGGACGACGGATTCGCCTGGACGGCGCCCGGCGTCGTCGTCGCGGGCCCCGGAAACGAGCGCCATCCGTCGGTCGTGCAGAAGGAGGACGGCTCCTTCCTGGTCTTCTATCTTTCCGACGAGACCGGCGGCTACAAGATCCATCGCGCGTCTTCTCCCGACGGAATCGCGTGGACCGCGCTCGGCGCCGTCGGCCTCGGGTGGACGACCGAGTCGCTCGTGAACCCGACGGTGTGCCAAGAGCCGGACGGCTCGTTCACGATGGCCTACGACCGTCTTTCGGCGGGCGGCTACGTCGCGCACTCCGAGGACGGTCTCGCGTGGGATCAACAGAAGACGCAGGTCAGCACGGGTTCCTTGAACCGGATCATGCGTCATTCAAACGGAACCTACGTGCTTTCGTACCAGAGAAGAACGGGCCTTTACTATTATCAGATCGATATCTTCACGAAGACCTCTTTCGACCGGGTGACCTGGAGCGGGGAGAACCGCGTCACGACGAACCAGAACTCGCACGATTCGTTCCCGATCGAGCGCGCGGACGGGACGTACGGTCTCTACTACGCCAAGTCGACCGGCGGTCAACCGTACGACCTCATGCGAAGGAGCTCTCCGGACGGTGTGGCGTGGGGAGCGGAGGAGGCGCTTCTTCCGTACGCGGGCTGGGACACGCAGCCCCACCCGGTTCTTCTCGGCGGCACGGCGCTCGGAATGGCTTGGCCGCGGGGCGCCGCCCAGAACACCACGCAGGTTTTCTTCGTTTTCCTCGACGAGGCCACCTCCGTCGAGTGGCGGACGGAACCGGTCGCCGCGGCCGGGCGGATTCAGGCGACGCCGAACCCGTTTCACGAGGGGACCGAGCTCCGGCTCGGGAAGGGGGAGCGGGCGCGGGCCGAAGTGACGATCCACGACATCGCCGGTCGAAGGGTGGCCGTGCTTTCCGCGGACGCGCGGAGCGGGCGCGTCTTCTGGAACGGCGTTGATTTCTCCGGACGCCCGGTCCCGCCCGGCGTCTACTTCGCCAGGGACGGCGAAGAGGGAGGCTCAATCCGAATCGTTCGGATCCGATGATCGTGCGGCGCCGGGCTCTTCGGAAAATCCTTGACGCAGGAAGGGGGCCGGAACCCGGCCCCCTTCGCTCATCTCTCAGAATCGCCCGCTTCGCGCGGGCGGAAGACGCCTCTACTTCAACATCACCATCTTGCCGCTGTCCGTGAACTCGGGGGCGGTGATTCGGTAGAAGTAAACGCCGCTCGGGCAGCTCCGCCCGGTGTCGTTCTTGCCGTCCCACGTCACGGCGCTCGTCGCGCCCGCCGGCTCGTTCGCCTCATGCAGCTTGCGGACGTGGTTCCCCGCCGCGTCGTACACATCGACGTTCACGAGCCCGGCGCGCGGGATCGAGAAGGAGATCGTCGTGGTCGGGTTGAACGGGTTCGGAATGCTGCGCGAGAAGGCGGCCTTTCCCGGAACGGCGTCGTCGATCCCCGCGACGCAGGGATTGTAATCCGTGTTCTGCGGATCGAAGTTGGTCCAGCCCGCCGTCCACTGCTGGCTCATCGGGAGGGCCGGGTCGAACGCGCCCCGGTAGGTGACGACCTCGAAGCCGTCGAGATACGGGTGCCCGAAACACGCGGAGCCGATCAGCTCGGAGCCTGTCGCCGGGACCGGGTTCGGGTTGTTGAAATCGGAGAGGTCGGTGAGCCCGAGCGCGCTCGGAAGCCGCGCCGCGGAGCCGGTGTTGTTGAACCACGAAGCGTTATACCACGCGGTCACGCCGGCCCAGCGGGACTCGTCGTGCACGGAGGCGGACCCGCTCGGGTTCTCGCACGCCGCGAGGCTCACGCACCGGACCACCATGCAGCTGTCCGGAGTGCCGGTCGCGCAGTCGATCGTTCCCTGGTCGCGGATGCTGAAGCCCCAGCGGAAGCCGAGGAGGGCCGAGTTGAAGAGCTTGTGATGCGACCAGCGGCGGATCAGGGCCGCGTACTGGTGCTTGTTCCCCGTCGGAAGGTTCGCGCACATCGTGTCGATGCGCGCGGGCCCGACGAGTGTGACGTTCGAGAACGTCGGAGAGGTGAAGGGGACGTCGCCGGAACCGGTGCCGTCGTTGTCCGACTCGAAGCCGTTCGTCTCGCCGGTCGGGTCCCAGATGTTCGGATCTTTCATACCGAAAGCGAACTGGATCTTCCCGCTGAATCCGAAGTCCGTGTCGAACTCGTCGTCGGTGGTGCCGTAGGACACCAGATAGCTGGCATCGGCGGTTCCGCCGAACCACTCGAAGGCGTCGTCGAAGCAGTAGCTTACCTGCACGTGATGGATCGTGGACCCGCTTCCGATCCCGCCCATCGTGAGGCCGTTCACCTCGTTGTTGAGCTGGAAGCGATAGCCGGAGTACTCGATGCGGACATACGTGAACTCGCCGACATCGTGCGCGGCGTTCGAACCTCCGTACGTCCCGCCGATGATCCCGCCCTCGATCAGCGGATCGACTTTGTTGCAGGGCGCGTCGCCGAGGAGGATCACTCCGCCCCAGTCGCCGCGGGCGCGGGTGCCGGGGGCCTTCCGGCTCGTGAACACGATCGGATCGGACGCCGTTCCGGTGGCGTGGATCTTTGCGCCGCGCGCGATGATCAGCGTCGCGGCCGTGTCGCCCTGGATGATCGTCCCGGGCTCGATCGTGATCGAGTAGGTCGAATCGACGTAGTACAAACCGGTCAGCGTGTAGAGAGTGTCCGCGCTGAGCGTTCGGTTCCAGTTCTGATGGTACGGTGTGCGTCCCGTGTCGAGCCCGGGGCCGATCACGACCTCGGGCTTGAACGTGTAGGCCGAAGCTTGCGCGGCGATCGCGGCGCCGAACAAGAACGCGGCCCAAGTTGCCTTCTTGAAACGATGACTCACGTGGTTGCCCTCCAATGTTCTAATCCGAGTCGACTATCCGCCGGCGCGACCGCGGGTGTCCGCACGCGCGCGGTTCTTGCGGCGATGAAGGCGTCCGAGGATCTCCTCGAACGGGTTCTCGTTCGTCAGGCCGAACGCACTCCCCCTTTCCGGACGTGCCGCCACCCCACAACCGACCGACCCATCGAAACCAATCGCGAATCCCCGATCAGATGCTTACTCCGATCGACAGGGAATAGGCTTTGTCGCTCGAATCCCTCATGAAGGTGCTCTTCTCTGGACCGACCGTGAGAACCTTGTCGGCCCCGACGACGTTCTTCGCCGTGAACTTGAGATCGAGCCGATCGGACAGCCGTTGCGACAGAGAAAGATCGACGACGTTGCGCGTCTCCTCGTACACGTCGGTGTCCCTCGTGTCGCCCACCGCGTCGAGCCGGCGTCCGGCTCGGTTCAGGAGAAGGTTCACGGACGTTCCGGACCGCTGCGACGTGTAGAGCAGGGAGAGATTCTGAGTCCAAGGCGCCTGTCCCTGCATCGGGCGCGTCTTCTCCCGCACGATCCGGTTCCCCTGCGGATCCGTCGACTTCTCCGTGTAAGCGATCGCCGAACGGACCTGCGTGTAGTTGGTCATGAGCGTGAAGTTGGAGAGACGGGGATGAATGAACCCGAGCGTCTTTCGGATCTCCGCTTCCCAACCGTCGTTGTTCCCGTCCGAATTGAACCATGTCCTCACGAACCGTTCGGGGGAGGGGAGGAGCTGCTCTTCGATCGCGTTGTGAAGATGCTTGTGAAAGACGCTGAACGCGAGCACCTGATCGTCGCCCGGGAACGCCTCGAAGCGGAGGTCGTAATTCTCGATCAGGGCGTGTTTGAGGTCCGGGTTCCCGATGACGTTCTGCTCGCGCTCGAAATCGTAGTAGAGGACGTTCGCCATTTCGCGGAGTTCCGGACGGTTCACGGAGCGTCCGTACGCGAGGCGTAGGTTCCCCCACGTGGTCGGCATGTACGTGAAGTTGAGCGAGGGGAGCGTCTCGGTCTTCTCGTCGCGGGCGGTGATCGGGATCGGATCGTCGATCGCCTGGATCGTGTTCACCGCGAGCACGCTTCTCTCGACTCGAAGGCCGCCCGCCGCGTTGAAACGCATCCAGGCGAGCGTGAAGGGATGGTCGATCATCCCGTAGTACGCGCGAATCTCTTCCTTGCCGTCGTACTCTCCGGTGAAGCGGACGAGAGGAACGAATCGAAACTTGCCCGGTCCGTAGTTCTCGGGGAGGAAGATCGAGTCGAGCGGAAGAACGAGGAGCCCGTAGTTGCTCGAGGAAAGATAGGACGGGTCGGTCGCGTAGGCGTCGATCTCGTAATCGCGCTTCCGCGTTTCCGTGAACACGCCCGCCTTGAGGTCCGAGAGGCCGAACGGGAGGCGAATGTCCGCGCTCGCCCCGCGCGTGGTTTCGCCGAGCGACGACCAGGTTCGATAGTTTTCCTTGAGCGCCCAGAGATCTCCGGTGCGCTCGAACTCGACGTGCTTCCGGTCGGGTTCGTACGCATCCGACCCGGAGCGGAACAGCTTCCAGTCGATGCCCAGTCGGTGGAACGCGCGGAGCTCGTGCGTCCCGGCGAGCTGGGTCGAGTAAAGCGTCCGCTCGTCCCAGCTGATCGTCTGTCGCCTCGCCCATTCCCCCGATGCCGGCAGCCCTTCGGAGACGCTGACCTGGTCCTTCGCGTTCCGAACCAAGCTGTTTCGAAGACTGAAGTCGTGGCCGCGCCCGGGGCTGTAGGCCAGGTTGAGGAGGCCCGCCCCGAGGACCGAGTAGCTGGAACGCGTCCCGTCGAACGTGAAGACGGGATAGCCCATGAACGTGGGTTCCTGCTTGAACTCGGTCCTTCCGTAGGATTGTTTGTAGTTCAACGAGCTGATGATGCCGAACTTGTGCCGGCCGAGCGACAATCGATCACCGTAGGAGATTCCGTACGAGCCGTTGATCGAGGATTTCTTCGCGCGAGCTCCCCACGTGTTCGGAAGCGCGCGCGCGAGGTCGTCCCCCGTGGCGTCGCCCGGGATCTCCCGGCTGCCGTCGTCCGTCGCGCGCCAGTCCGTGCTGCTTCCCTCCGATCTTAGGAGCTCCCGCGTCGAAACGCCCTCGGTGTAGGTCGGCGAGAACGAGAGTTTGAGAATCCGGTTCGACGGGAAGTCGAGCGTGTTGACCTGCACGAGGCCACCGCTGAAATCCCCCGGAAGATCGGGCGCGGCGGTCTTCACGACGACCGTGCTCGAGAGGAGCGATCCCGGCACCAGATCGAAGGTGAAGCTTCGCTTGTCGGTGTCGGTGTCCGTGCTGCTCACCTTCACCCCGTCCATGGTCGCCACGTTGTAGCGGTCGGTGACCCCTCGGATGTGGACGTACTTGTCGTCGACGACCGAGAGGCCGCTTACGCGGCGGAGCACGTCGGCCGCGTTCGCGTCCGGAGTCTTCTTGATCAGCTCGGCGCTCACTCCGTCCGAAACGACGCTCGCTTCCTTCTGTCGGGCGACGACCGAGACCTCCGTGCTCTTCGCCTGTTCGCCCGCCACCTCGACGGCCTTCATCTTGAACTCGCTCGCCGCGAGCTTGAACTCGACGTTCGTCGTCTGGCTCTCGCGAATCTCGATGTGCTCGACGCGCGCGGTCTGATAGGCCACGTGCGTGACGATCGCCCGGTAGAACCCTGCCGCGGGCTGCATGCGAAACGAGCCGTCCTCGCCGCTCACCACGCCGCCCGCCGCGGAGCCGGGCGCTCCCTCGGGACGGTCTTCGCGAAAGAGGGCGACGCTCGCGTACGGAATCGGCTTGCCCGTCTCGGCATCGATCACCCTTCCCGTGAGCACGGGGCGCGCGGCGCTCCATGCGTCGGCCGGAACGATCGTCGACAAGGCGAGAAGAGCGATCGAGGAGGCGAGCCCTGCCCGCGTCCTCCCGCCGAGAGCGCTCAGAAACGACTTCATTTTTCCTCCTGTGCGCGGTCCGCGCGGAGAGCGGCCGCCGTCGCCGCAGGCCGCTCTTCGGGAAGTCGAGGGGACGGCGTCCCCCCGACATGTCCGCCGTCTTCTCGATGTGTCAGTCGCGGGGTGGGGAGCCCCTGATGTTGCCTGCCCGTGAAGATCGGCGAACCTCCCGAAGATCCGGCGCCCGGCGGCGCACCTCTGCGCGACGTGTAAAGCATGAATCCTCGGGAGCGAATGTTCACGTCAAGGTTGAGTAAACGGGGACAAGATCGATGGAGTCCCGTCAAGTTTCGGAGAGAATTGTAAGGAAACCGTTAGAAAGGGCCCCCCGGCGCGGAGACGGAGCGTGATAGAATCGGCGCGGAAGCGGACTTCTTCGCGGGGGGGATCATGGGAAGAATCGCGGTCTTGGGCGCGGGAATGGTGGGAAGCGCGATCGCGAAGGACCTCGCGCGGGCGCATCGCGTCGTTCTCGTCGATCGGGACGAGGAGAAGCTGGCGGCCCTCGCCGGGATCGAGGGAATCGAAACAAGACGCGAGGATCTGTCGCGCGAGGGCGGGGTTCGGCGTGCCGTCGAGGGGGCCGATCTCGCCGTCGGCGCTGTTCCGGGGTTTCTGGGTTTCTTGGTCCTTCGGGCGGTCCTCGAGGCGGGAAAGGACACGGTCGACATTTCGTTCTTCCCCGAGGATCCTTTCGATCTCGACGATTTGGCCAAGAAGAACAATGCGGCCGCCGTGGTCGACTGCGGGGTCGCGCCGGGGATGAGCAACATCCTGCTCGGTCATCACAAGCGGGAGATGCGGGTCGATTTCTTCGAATGTCTCGTCGGAGGCCTCCCCGTTCGCCGGAGTTGGCCCCATCAGTACAAAGCGCCGTTCTCGCCCATCGATGTGGTGGAAGAGTACACGCGAGCCGTCCGCATGAAAGAGAACGGGAAGATCGTCGTGAAGCCCGCCCTTTCGGAGCCGGAGCTCGTGGAGATCGACCCGATCGGGACCCTCGAGGCCTCGAACACGGACGGGCTTCGCACGCTCCTTCGAACGACGGCGGTTCCCGACATGAAGGAGAAGACCCTTCGGTATCCGGGGCACTTCGAGTACATGCGCGTTCTCCTCGAGAGCGGGTTCTTCGGGAAGGAGCCGATCGAGGTGGGCGGAGCATGGATCCGTCCGATCGACTTCACCGCGAGGCTTCTCTTTCCGCTGTGGCGACTCGCGCCCGGCGAGGCGGACCTCACCGTCATGCGCGTCCGGATCCGCGGCGAAGAGGGCGGGAAAGAGAAGGAGCACGTCTATCGGCTTTTCGATCGGCTCGACGAGAAGACAGGAGTCTCCTCGATGGCGCGGACGACCGGATACGCATGCACGGCGGTCGTGAACCTCTTGCTCGACGGTCGCTTCACGCGCAAAGGAATCTGTCCGCCGGAGTTCGTCGGCGCGGAGCCCGGTTGTCTCTCGGGGATTCTCGATTACCTCGCGGCAAGAGGAGTGCGCTACGAGCATGAGGAGATCGGCTAGCGAGCGGGCGCGCTCGTGAACGGCCGGATGCGCCGCCGCGCTCCGATCCTCGCGGGCGTCGCCGCCTTTCTGGCGGCGATCGTGTTGTACGGGAGCACGCCCCGCGGTCTCGGAATGAACCCGGACTCCGTCGTCTACTTCACCGCAGCCAAGAACGCCTTGGAGGGGAGGGGTTTCTGGGAGTTCGGTGAACCTCTCACTCTTCACGCAGCAGGGTATCCTGCGCTCCTCTCCATCGGTTTTCGCCTCGGTGATCCGATGATCGCCGCGCGCATCCTGCACGCCGTCATCTTCGGGTTGAACGTGTTTCTCGTCGGAATCGCCGCGGCCCGATTCACGGGGGGGAGCGCGCCGGCCGCTCTCCTCTCCATCCTCTTTTTCCTCTCCTCCCAGCACGTCTGGGGGGTTCACTCGATCGCGTGGTCCGAAGGCCCCTTCATCGCGCTCTGTCTCGCGTCCACTCTCCTCTTCGCGACGGGGGCGGCGAGCCGGAGGCGGATGCCGCTTCTCGCATCAGCCGTCCTTCTCGGGCTCGCGGCTTGGACTCGCTATCTCGGCGCGGTCTTCCTCCCGCCCATGCTCGTTTGTCTCTGGATTTCGAGGGGGCGCCCGACCGGCGCGCGAATCCGGGAAGGAGTGCTCTTCGGATCCATCGCCCTCGCTCCCCTCGTCGCCTGGACGATCCGGAACTGGATCGTCTCGGGGAGCGCGGCGGACCGGTCCTTTCATCCGCACCCGATCGGGGCGGGCCATCTCCTGGATCTCGTCCGCGTCGGCTACGAGTTCTTGCTT
This sequence comes from Gemmatimonadota bacterium, assembly GCA_020061515.1. Classification (GTDB taxonomy): domain Bacteria; phylum Orphanbacterota; class Orphanbacteria; order Orphanbacterales; family Orphanbacteraceae; genus VGIW01. Next base: position 2,742 of record JAGUYC010000061.1, on the reverse strand, counting down.
CCGATCGATCTCTGGGCGCCTCTCCAGATCGTCCAGCTCGTGTTCCTCGCGTCGCTCGCGATGATCGCTCTCCGCGCGCTTCGCCGCGGCCGGCCGGCCTCGGAGGCCCTGCGGGAGCCGGCCGAGGTCTTTCACGGATTCGCGGTTCTTCTCATCCCGACGTATGTCGCCTCGCTCCTCTTTTCGATTTCCTTCCTCGACGCGCTCACACGGGTCGACTATCGGATCTTGACGCCCCTTTACCCGTTTACCGTCCTGCTTGCCGTTTCGCTTGTCTGGAACCTGTCGAAGGAAAGGGGCGGGCGGCTTCTTCGGCAGGTCTTTCTCGCCGCCTCGTTCTTCCTCATCGCCACGCAGGCGGACCGCGCGATCGCCCACGTGTCGACGACGCATCGGTTCGGGAGGGGCTACACGAACGAAACGTGGAGAAACTCGGAAGGGATCCGTTTCGCAGAATCACTCGCCGAGCGGAAGATCATCTATTCCAACGCGCCGGAAGCGATCCTCTTTCTTGCCGGGAGGGAAGCACGGATGCTGCCGAGGCCCGTCTCGCCGAACACCCTCGCCCCGAACCGGCGGCTCCGGGAGGAACTCGACAAGATCCGCGCGGAAACGGAATCGGGCGAAGCGGCCGTTCTCTACTTTGAAACCGTAGAGCGCGAGCACATGCCGGGGATCAAGGAATTCGAGCGCTTGACGGGACTGGCGCCGGGGAAACTGCTCCACGACGCGGTCTTCTACGGGGTGGAAGACGCGGTCGTCGAACGCTAACGGATCAGCACCATCCTTCTCGACGCGCGATGCAGGCCGGATTCGAGCCTCGCGAGATAAATGCCGCTTCCGGCGGCGCGACCCCGTTCGTCGCGTCCGTCCCACGCGATCTCATGGCTCCCCGCGGGGAAGGGACCGTCGGCGAGAACACGCACGAGCCGGCCGCTCACGTCGTAAACGGAAAGCGTCGCCGCGCCCGCTTCGGGGAGGTCGAAGCGGAGTGTTGTTTGAGGATTGAAGGGATTGGGCGCGCTCGGATGGAGGCGGAAGGAGGGAGGAGGCGCCGCGTCCTCGATCCCGGTGAAATCTCCTCGAAGCACCACACGGAGCGGGCTCGCCTCCCCCCACGCGCCACCGGCGTCCTTTCCGCGGATCCAGATCGTGTCGGCGGGCGGCGCGAGAAGCGCGGCGTCGATCGTGTCGAAGACCTCGACGGTGACCGTTCCCCAGTTGCCGCTCATCGCAGTCCATTCGCCCGACCCGTCCGGCGCGAGAGACCAAGCCGCCGCCGCGACCGAGGATCCTCCCAAGAGGGAATCGGAGACGGTCGCGCGAATCTCGGCCGCGCTCCCCCAAGGAACCGGGTCGGGCTCGACGCGCGCGCTCCCCGCGACGACCCGAGGGCCGCGCGTGTCGTTCCCCGGGATCGCGAGCACGATGTCCGCGTCCGAGGCGTCCATTCCGTGGAGCGGAGGATTCCCGCCGTCCGCGACGAGGACGCGGATTCGAAGCGTCGTTCCGTTTGGCACGCCGGCGAGATTCCACGAGTACGGCGAGGGACCGGCGTTCGGAGAGATCGTGTTCCACGACGCGCCGCCGTCGCCGCTCCACTCGATGCGCCTTTGCCCAGCGCCCGCTCCCCCATAAGTCGTCTCGTTCCACCGAATCGTGACCGGCGACGAGGTGATCGTTCCGCCGCTCGCGAACGTCGTGAGGACGACGTCCGGATGGTCCCGCCCGATCAACCATCGAACCGTCTTGTCGAGAACTGCGGCGCGCGTGTAGTCGTCGTCGTTCGACGCGTTGAGGCGGGACCACTCGAAGCAGTAGGTCGCGCCGCGCGATTTCGTTCCGCCCCAGACCGCGCTGTCCGGGTGTCCGGACGGGGACGCATCGATCCAGCGGAGCCCGATCAACCCCTTGCTCCCGTTCTCGCTCCAAACCGAATCGATCGTCGCCGAAGAGACGGGGCGCACGACGACATCCCCCGCGCCGCCGCTTCGGACCGGCGTGTAGGAGATTCCTCCGACTGAGTAGGACCCGCTGATCGGATCGTTCGCGGCGCCGAAGACGATGCTCCAGAAAGACGGTTCTCTCGCGAAAGCCGCCTTGAGATTCCTCGCGAGCCAGCTCTCGGTCTCCTCGGAGCGGAAGGGAGAATCCGGATCGCCGAACGCCCAGGCGACATCGTGCGAGACCGCGACGATACGCCCGCCTCCCGCGAGGTAGCGGTCGATCGTCTCCCTCGCCGCGGCGGAAAACGGAGGGTACTCCTCCCATCCCGCCTGCCACCAGACGACCGGATGGCTGCGGAGGCCGCGCGAGCGGTCCCCGAGGGGCGGAATCGTCCCCTCGGCGACGCGCCCGAGCCAACCGAAACGATTGAAGGCAAAACGATATCGGTCCGAATCTTCGTACGTCGCGTCACCGACGACGACGAGAACGTCCGCCTGCCCGCCGGTCGTGAAGCGATAGAGCGCCGAACCGCCGTCGTCGAAGGTCCGGTTTCCGCGGAAGTCGGCGGAGGAGACGGAAAACCGGTACGTTGTATCGGGAAGCAGCCCGTCGATCGCGACCTCGTGAACGAGGACGAGATCGCTTGAGACGATCGTGTCGGCGAGAGGAAACCCGTCGATTCCGAAGGTGACCCGAGAATCGGAAGGGATGTCGGTCTCCCATCGAATGACGGCGGACGCATCGTCCGGAGCGCTCGCCGCGGGCGGCCGCACGACCGGGCCGCGAAGCCACGCG
>JAGUYC010000014.1 GCA_020061515.1 Gemmatimonadota bacterium | reverse complement strand
GGCCGCGGGCGCGCCGACCGCGAGATCGTCGATCCCATCCCCGTCGAAGTCTCCCGCCGCAACCGCGTTCCCGAACTGCCCCCCCGCCTCGGCGCCCCACAGAACGAGTGTCTTCTCCGCCTGAAGGTCGAGGGACTCGGCCTCAGGCGCGGGCGCGCCGATCGCGAGCGCGAGGAGGGCCAAACCGAACGGAAGGAAGAAGGCGCTTCGCTTCATGATCCCCTCGAGGTTCCGTCTCGCGGCATCGTACCAGCCGCTCGCGCGCGGGTCAACGGCCGGCGGCCCGCCGCGGCCCTCGCCCTCCGGTTTCTTGTCGTGGATCGAGTCGATTGACCACATGGCACCCGGATTGCTACCTTCCCCGTATGTTCGCGAGATTCCCCTCCCTTCCGGCGTCCGAGCGGGCGCTTTCCGGGACAGGTCGTGGCGGCATGATCGGATCTTGTTGCGCTCGTGGTAGTTGGTGGATCCTCGGGGCGGCTGTCCTTTTGGGCGCGGTTCTCATCGGGGCGGCGGCGGCGGATCCCGTGACCACTTTCGGAGACAACGGTCTCCGATGGACGGTCGGCGCCGACCGACACACGATCGAAGAGGTCGTGCGGGAGGGCTGGACGTATCGGAGCGTGCGTCTCTTCGGCGCAGGCCGGACGGGGGAGACCGGGCGCCCCGATCTTCCGGTGCGGGGCTTTTGGATTGCGGTTCCGGACGGGCGGACGGCGCGCGCGCGCGTCGTGCACGCCGAGTTCCGCGATCTTCCGGGGCCGCCGGTCGATCCGACGCCGCGCGAAACCCTCATCGACGGGAGCCCGGTCCTCCTCTTCGCGATCGACCGCGCGTTCTACCAGGGCGCGTCCTGGTATCCGGAGCCGCTCGTCACGGTCGGCGAACCGGCGCGGCTCCGCAACCAGACGCTCGTTCCGGTCGGCGTCTCGCCCTTTCAGTTTCAGCCATCGACCGGTCTCCTCCGCGTCTACGACCGGCTCACGGTCGAGGTGGAGTTCGTCCCCGATCCGTCGAAGACCGTACCGTCCGTCCCGGGGGAGCCGGTCGGGAACGAGGGACGCTGGGAGGATGTCTACCGGGGGGCGATCCTGAACTACGACCAGGCCCGATCCTTCCGCGCGCGAACCCCTCGACCGGTTTCCCCGCTCCGGAAGCAGCTCCGCGCGGAGAACGAATACAAGATCTCAGTGAAGGAAAGCGGGCTCTACCGGATCGATTTCTCCGAACTCAAGAAGGCGGGGCTCGCCGCGGGAACGCCGATCGACGGGCTCGCTCTCCTCCGCCGCGGGTTTTCGGACCCGCTCTTCCGGGAGGGAGAAGATCCGTTCACCGAGATCTCGATTCCGTTTCATGTGCAGGACGCCTCGGCGGACGGATTCTTCGGAGAAGGAGACGCGCTCTTCGCCTTTCTTCCCGGCTTCCGCGAGGATCGAATGAGGCGGGACAGCGACGATCGCTTCGCGTATCAAGCGGTCTACTTCCTTTCGGTCGAGGGGACCCGCGAGCCGCTCGAGACCAGGCCGGCGTCCCGCGGCTGGACCGGCCTCGCTCCTCTCGTCTCGTTTCCCGACTCGATCCGCTGGGAGGTGGACGAGCATTACAACACCAGCACCCCCTCGGACACGGTCGATCTCTACTTCCCGAAGTCGTACGAGACGTGGAGCCTGCTGACGGAGATCGCGCTCCCCGCTCCGGACGCCGCGCTCCCGTACGGGATCAAGGCGATGACCGTTTCCGTCGACGCGCCGGGCCAGGCGACCTATCGCTACGATCGCTACATCCTCATCAACCAGGCGGACGCCGACACCGCGTTCCGGGGGGTCGTGGACGGCATCGGACCGCGCCTCTTCCTCGCGGAGCGGACGCGCCCCGGTTCCTCGCTCGCCGCGGGGGTCAACCGCTTCTTGTATCAAGGAACGCGCGGAGCGACCCCGGATGGAAACGACGTGGAGCAGGCGCGGGGCTTTCTCGATTGGTACGAAGTCCACGCGAACTTCCTCTATCGGGCGGTCGACGGCTCTCTCCTCTTCTCGAACGGCGGCGCGACGGGGCGTTTCCAGATCGAGGTCGGCGGGTTCGCGGGGCCCGACGTTCTCCTCTTCGACGTGACCGACCCGTATCGGAGCGCGCGGATCCTCGCCGATGCGTCGCCCGCGCCGGGGGGCGGGTACGCGGTCGTCTTTCAGGACTCGGCCGGCGCGACGAAGCGCTACGCTGTGTGCGCGCTCGACGGCGCGAAACGGATCCCTGCTTCGTCGATCGCGGCCGACGCGCCGACCGACCGAGCCTCCGAGGAGGGGGATTTCCTGATCCTCGCGTGGGATGCGTTCGCCGCGGCGATGGAGCCGCTCGCCTCGCACCGGGAAGCGCAAGGCTATCGGACGCGCATCGTGCCGGTGAGCGACGTGTACGACGAGTTCAACGGAGGCGTGAAGGACACGACCGCGATCGCCCGCTGGATCCGCTACGCGTTCCATCGATGGTCCTCGCCCCCGATCGCGGTTCTTCTCGTCGGCGACGGATACGAGGACTTCAAGGGGATCGCGCGCAACGCCCAGCCGGGCGATTTCGATTTCATCCCGACCTGTCCCGTCTTCCAAAAGGTCGCCGATCCGAACGTGAGCGGAGATCACTGGGACGCGAGCGACTTCACCTACGTGCTTCTCGACGGCCCTCTGGATCCGCTTCCGGACCTCCTCTTCGGCCGTTTCCCCGTCGGCACGGCCGAGGAGGCGGCGCGTCTCGTCGAGAAGACGATCGCCTACGAGACGATCCGTCCGGAGGACGCCTGGCGCTCGCGGGTTCTCTTCCTCGCGGACGACGCGTGGGTCGCGCGAGGCGAGGCTCTCCAGAACGCGTTCCAGGTCCAGTTCGAGAGGAACTCGGCCGAGTTCGCCCGCGAGATCAAGGAGACCGCGGCGAAGGGGATCGACACGGTGAACATCTTCCTCTCCCGCTTCACCGACGTCTTCCATCCGCTCTGTCCCTTCGAGGGGGATTCGGCGAACGCGAACCAGGCGGACATCGACTGCACGATCGGGCTTTGCCGGCAGGCGGTCTCGGGCGCGCTGTTCGACGAGATCAACGGCCCCGGGGTCGGGCTCATCAACTTCCAGGGGCATGGGAACCGGAACGTCCTCACGCACGAGGTGATCCTTCGAAACGGGCCGAGCTACCGGCCGCGCGGGCAGAACGTCTCGCAGGACATCCGGCAGAAAAGCAACCACCAGGGCCGTCCCTACATCTTCATGGGATACGGATGCTCGATCGCGGAGTTTGATCGGCTGCTTTCGCTCGGATACGAGTCTCTTCCCGAGGAGATGATGCTCTCGGACCGGGGAGGGGCTGTGGCGACCTTCGGCTCGACCGGAACCGAAGAACTCACAAGAAATCTGGATCTCAACGATAGCGTGCTCAAGTATTTCTTTCGGACGCCGGGCGTCGTTCCGGGCGCCGATCCGGACGCGCTCCCTCCCTGGTACGCCGGATCGCCCCGGTGGACTCTCGGGGAGATCTTCGCGCTCGGTCTCATGGATTTCGCGTCGATCCCCTCGTCGCAGCGCTTCCAGGTTCTCCGGCGGCAGGCGCTCTTCGGGGATCCTCTCCTCGCGATCGACGCGCGGCCGCCCCACTTCGAGGTGACCGTGGACGGCGTTCCGGTCGAGAACGGAGGCGCGCTTCTCGGGCGATCGGATGGGGGACCGGTCACGATCGTCGCGCGCGTGCACGATGAGGTCCGGATCGACCGTTCGTCGCTCGCGGTCCTCGAGGCGGGGGAGCCGCTCGACACGGCGCTCTACGAGGTCTCGCCGGACGACGGGCTTCCGGAGGACGGAAGGAGCTGGAAGATCGTCTATCGTCCCGAGGTCCGTTTCGGCGAGTACACGATCGTCTTCCGGGCGACGGACGGCGCGGGGCGGGAGGGAATCTTTACGCTTCGAGTGTTCGTGCAGGTCGCGCTCACCTTCGACGGGCTCGCGATCCGCGACGGGGACTACGTCTCTCCGGGGCCGCTCATCCGCGCCGAGATCACGACCCCGGTCCCGGTCGCCGAGGAGGAGATCGGCTTCGAGCTCGACGGAGCGCCTCTCCCGCCGGACACCCTTCGCCCGCTCGACTCCTTCCGCTGGCTCGGCGCGCTTCGCCCGGCGCTCTCCTCCGGGGATCACACGCTTCACGTTTCCGTGCGCGCCCTCGGCAAGACGTTCCGCTTCCGCGTCGAGGAGCGCCTCCGGATCGTCGATCTCCTGAACCATCCGAACCCGACCGAGGATGCGACCGGCTTCTACTATCACCTCACCGACGGCGCGGACGCGGTGCGCGCCGAGGTCTTCACCACGACCGGCAAGAGGATCCGTGTGATCGAGGGGCTCTCCGGGCGGATCGGTTACAACGAGAACCCAAAGGTCTGGGACGGGACCGACCAGGATGGAGACCGAGTCGGGAACGGCGTCTACCTCTATCGCCTCGTGGCGGTCCGCCCCGGCGAGCGCGCGGAAGCGCTCGGGAAGGCGGTCATCCTCCGGTAGCCTGGATCCGTCCAAACCGTCCGAGCTCTCTTGGCTCGGAGACGGGGGAAGGGGGCTGCCCGGCGAGTTCCGCAGCGCGCCGGGGCCTGCCGATCCGCTCACGACCCGTGGCCCCGGTGCGCGAGGACTGTT
>JAGUYC010000040.1 GCA_020061515.1 Gemmatimonadota bacterium | reverse complement strand
GCCGCCCTCGCGGCGGACCGCCCGGCGCCCGCGGAGACGGGCCGAACGGCGCGCGTCCCGACTCCTTGGCAGACACTCGGCAAATGGGAGATCGCTAGGTAGGACGAATACCGATGGAAATCGAGCTCATCTTTCGAGGAGAGACCTTCCGCGTGCAGGTCGAGCGCGCGAAGGAAACGATCGAGGCGAGGATCAACGAGCGAGCGATCGATGTCCGCGCTCCGCGCGTCCTTGCGAACGAGAGCGTGTTCGAGGCGAACGGCGCCCGGCGCACCGCTTACTTCGTGCGGCGCGACGGGAGGATTCACGTCCATCTGGACGGCCGCGTGTTCGAGTTCGAGGAGGCCGGCGCCGGAGGCGAGGACGCGTTCAGAGGTGCCGCCCACGCGATCGGCGGCGACTCCGTCTCCTCTTTGATGCCGGGTCTTCTCGTCAAGGTCCTCGTGGAGGTCGGGGAGACCGTGGAGCGCGGCCGTCCGCTCGTCATCGTCGAGGCGATGAAGATGGAGACCCCCCTCCTCTCCCCCGGCGCGGGCCGTGTGAAGAAGATCCACTACTCGGCCGGCCAGCTCGTCCAGGCGGGGAAGCCGATCGTCGAGCTCGATGTCGGCGAGGAAGACGCGTAGATATCAGATATCGGGGATACAATACCTGTAGTTATAGATATCGGGGACACAATACCTATTTCGCCGCGTTCGAGATCGGGATACCGCGCCTCCCATCCCGGATCCTTCGAAATAGGTATTGTGTCCCCAAACAAACGGCCCGGCGGAACCAAGGGATCGTGTCCCCGCTCCGCCGGGCCGGCGCGTCGATCGAAAGATGATTGAGATCTTACAGATCGTTCGGCTTCAGGGTCTTCCTCTTGTTGCCCATCGCGCGCCGCTCGGCATCGGCGATCATGTCGCGGACCTTCTTGTCCAGCGCCCCGTAGAAATCGCTTGAAACGTTGCACTTCTTCGCCGCCGCCTTCGTGCGCGACTTGGAGATGATGAGCTCCACACTGGGTTTCTTCTTCGTGGCCATTCCAGCATTCCTCCCAAACGTTCGTTCTTCTCTTCCGGGTCCTTCCCGTTTCGCGTGTAAAGTAGAGGATCCGCCGAAATGCTGTCAACCGAAAAAAGGCGCGAGGGGCTCTCTCGCGGCCGTTCTCGGCCGGTTCGGCCCGGGCTTCGGACGCGGAAGAGAGGAAATCGGCGCCCGCCGTGCGGGCGCGAAGCGCGCCTCCCTCGGACGGATCAACCGTCCCCCCCTCCCCACTCCTTTTCTCTCAGGAGAAGGAGGGCTCCCGCGGCGAGAAGGATCGCCCCCGCGATCCACGGCGTGGAAAGGCTCTCCCCCTCCAGAGCGCCGCCGGTTCCGCCCGCCAGGACGCCGATGCCGTTGTAGACCGCGTGCAGGAACATCGCCGGAACGATCGATCGGGTTCGAAGGACGAGCCACCCGGCGATGATTCCGAGCAGGGCGGTCGGCAGAAACCGGTAGATGCTGAGGTGAAAGAGCCCGAAGAGAAGCCCCCCCGCGAGGACGGCCCGAGTCGGTGAGAGAACCCTCCGGTATTGCCCGAGGAGAAGGCCCCGGAAGAGCATCTCTTCGCAGATCCCCGGGCTCACCGCGACCGCGAACAGCATGAGAACGAGTCCTCCCTCTCCGCTCCCCATCAGCTTCTCGAAAGCCTCCAGCAAGTCTTCCGGGACGGGGAGGAATCGGCTCTGCGCATGAAAGAGCAGGTTCGCCGCGAGGAGCGACGCCGGCGCGAGAAGAATCCCCGCCAGGAGGTGCCGCAGGCTCGGCAGCCGGAGGAAGAAGTCCCTGCGGATGTCGAGGCGATACCGGCGCGCGAAGACGAGCGTCGGGAGAAGAAGGAATCCCCACAAGGTGAGGATCACGCCGAGAAGGAGATCCTTCGACTGGACGAGAGACCCGAGATAGTAGAGAACGAGAATCTCGAACGCGAAGAAGATCGTCACCTCGCGCGCCCTCGGGCGGTCGGCGGGGAGAACCCCCGGCTCTCTTCTCGCTTCCCCGAAGACCGTCCGCTCGCTCGAGAGAAACGCGCGCGCCCAACGGAGGACCAGATACGCGCCGATCGAGTTCGAGAGAACGACGAGCCCGAGAAAGAGAATCGGGTAGTTTCCGAGAAGCGCCTCCCGAACGGCCACGGCGACGTTCGCGATCGGCACGATCGCGACGATCGACTCGAGACGCACGCCGGGAGCGACCGAGGCGGCGGCGGGGACCACCCCGAGGAGAAGCGAAGGAAGAAGGAGCGTTTGCGCCTCGCGGTACGTCCGCGCGTGGCTCGAGATGAGGACGAGGACCGCCGAGAGAAGGAACGCGAGAGGAAGCGAGATCACGAAGACGACCGCGGCGGAGAGGGGCGACACGGACCACGCATCGTGCAGTCCTTCTCCCCCCGCCCATCGGATCCGCGTGAAGAGAAAGCTCGATGAAAGAAAGAGGAGCGTGGCGATCACGGCCGAAACCGCGACCGCGAGAAACTTGCCGGCCACGATCGAAGAGCGCGGGGCGAGCGACGTGAGAAGGGTCTCGATCGTCTTTCGCTCGCGCTCCCCCGCGAAGAGATCGACCGCCGCGAACGAGGCTCCGTTCAGAAGGAGAAACACGAGCAGGATCGGAAGAAGCTTCCCCAGCTTCCCCCCCGCCATCCGCTCTTCCGACGCCACGTTCTTCTCCTCCACCGGGAGAACGCGTTTCAGCTCCGCGGCGCCCAAGCTGTCGAGGCGCGCCTCGCGAACCTCCGCCTTCCATTCGTCCAGGATCCGGGCGACCCTCTCCATCGCCTCGCCGGAGAGGCCGCGGGAACCGTCGTAGAAGAGGACCGCTTCCGGCTCCCCGCCGGCGGAGATCGCGAGGTTCTCGGGAAGCGCCACGCCGATATCGGCGCGGCCGGAGCGGACTGCCTCGGCCGGATCGCGGGCGCGGAGCGGGCGGACGCCGGGCGCCGAGACGATCCGCTCGCGAAGATCCGGAAGGCCCCCCTCGACGACCGCCGTCACCGTCTCCTCTTTGAGCCGTGTCTCTCCGTAGGACGAGAGGCGCGCGGAGCCGAAGATCAGGATCGGGTGGATGAGAACGGGGAAGACGATCATCGCGAGAACCGACCGGCGATCGCGAAGAAGGTCGGTCATCTCCTTGCGGAAGACGAGAAACGTGTCGCCGATGCTCATCCTTCCCCCCCGCCCCGAACGAGCGAAAGGAAGATCTTCTCGAGAAAACGCTGCCCCGTCCGCGCGCGAAGCTCATCGAGCGAGCCGACCGCGAGAATCCGGCCCCGATGAATGACGGCGATCCGATCGCAGATCCGCTCCGCCTCGCTCATCACGTGCGTGGAGAAGACGACGCACTTCCCTTGGCCCCGGCACTCCTCGATGTAGGTGAGAAGCGCGTCCGCGACGAGGATATCGAGGCCCGCCGTCGGCTCGTCGAAGATGAGGATCGGAGGGTCGTGAACGACCGCGCGCGCGATCGACACCTTCTGGCGCATCCCCGTCGAGAGCTTCTCGCAGCGGACATCGGCGAACTCGTGCATGTCGAAGAGGGTGACGAGATTGTGGATGCGCTCCTCAAGCGTGTCCTTTGGGTAGCGGTTGAGCAGGCCGAAGTAGCGGAGGATCTCGCGCGGAGTGAGGCGCGCGTAAAGACCAGTCTCTCCCGAAAGGTAGCCGATCGAGCCGCGCACTTTTTCCGGCTCGCGGACAATGTCGTAGCCGTTGAGGAGAGCGCTGCCCGACGTCGGCGCGAGAATCGTCGCGAGCATGCGGAGCGCCGTCGTCTTCCCCGCCCCGTTCGGACCGAGGATCCCGAAGATCTCCCCCTCGACGCAATCGAACGAGATCGCATCGACCGCGACGACATCCCCCCGCTTCGCGTCCACATAGATCTTCTTCAATCGGTCCGCGGCGATCATCTGCGCCATCTTCCGCTCCTTCCGCTGATCGCCCGCGCCGGGCGGAGCGCGAGCCGCAGTTGGCCGATCCCCCGAACCCGCCCCTGGACGACCCCCTCGCGCCCGAGGATCCTCTCCGCGGCGAGGAGAACCGCGAACAGGTAGACGAGAAGCGAGAGGAGCGTGATCGCGGTCGGGAGCGGCGGGAAGCTCCCGACGAGCGCGCTCCGAAAGAGGAGCGTCGCGTTCGTCAGGGGGATGAGGGCGGTGAACGGCCCGAACTCGACTCCGGGGGAGGCGCCCGCGACCGCGGGAAGAAGAGAGAGGATGTAGAAGGGCGTGAGATATCCTTGCCCCTCCTTGAACGTCCGCGCCGGAGACGCGACGAGGATCATTGACGCGGAGAAGAACGCGCCGAGAAGAGCTCCTCCTCCAAGGATCACCGGGATCGCGCTCCAGGGAACCCCGATCGAGAACTCCTCCTCTCCTCCGAAGAGACCCGCTTGATGTCTCAAGGTGAGGATCATGCTCGCGAGGTTCACGAGAAGCGCCGCAAGCGAGGCGGCGAGCACCGAGAGGAACTTGCCGGCCACGACGCTCACCCTCGGGGCGCCGGAAGCGAGCAGGCTCTCCAGGGTTCGCCTCTCCCTCTCGCCGACCAGGACGTCGATCGCCGGATACATCGCTCCCATCGAGAGCATGATCACGAGGATCATCGGAAGAAGGAGAGACAGCACGTACCGCCCCATCGCTTCCGGCGAGGCGATGTTCTCCTCGCGCACGGCGAGGACGTTCAGGACCGCCTCGGTCGCCCCGTAGGCGGCCGCGCGCTCGCGGAGAAGGTCGCGCCGCGCCTCCTCCCACCGCTCCCGGAGACGCTCCCGCGCCGTGAGCGAACGATCGCTCGAGAGGTCGAAGAACGCCTCGATCGCCGAACCGGTCTCGCCGGCCGGACGGACGCGGAGAAAGGCATCGAGCGCTCCCGCGGCGACCGCATCCTCCCCGGTTTCCCCGCGGACGATCTCGAAGCGCCGGTCCTTTCGAAGCTCCGCGAAGAGGCGCGTCGATGCCTCCTCGCCTTCCCAGGCGATCCGCGCGGTCTGACGCTCGAGAGCGCCGGTTCGGTACTGCATCACCTGGCCGAACAGCAAGAGCATGGCCGGATAGAGGAAGATCGGAAGGACGAGCGAGTAGACGACGACGTGCCGGTCGCGAAGAGCGGAGCGGGTCTCCGTGCGAAAGACCGCGGCGGTCAGGGAGAAATCCTTGAGGGTCAAAATATCTCCTCGGGGCGGCGTCCTCGCCCGGACGCGCGCTCCCGCTTTCTCTTCCCCGCCGCGCCGAAACGAATCCCGCCTCTACGGCGAGGGGAGCCGCGTTTCGATCCTTCGGAGGGAGTCATGGGCGGGAATGAAAGAGATCGCCCATCCCTTCGAGGGAGAGAAGCTTCTTCTTCAGGGCCGCGCCTCCCGAGAACCCTCCGAGAGAGCCGGTCCGGGCGATCACCCGGTGGCAGGGGACGACGACCGGGAGCGGGTTCCGCGAGAGAGCGCCTCCGACCGCCCGCGCCGCCCCGGGCCTTCCCACCGCCTCGGCGAGCTGCTTGTAGCATCGGACGGCG
>JAGUYC010000159.1 GCA_020061515.1 Gemmatimonadota bacterium | reverse complement strand
CTCTCCGGCGCCGAGCCGCTCGTGGGGGTGCCCGGGGTGGGGACGGGCAAGGCGGCGCGCCTTCTGGCGGCCGTTGAGCTCGGACGGCGGGTGGTGCGCTTCCGCAAGGAGGATCCGTACCCGATCCGCTCGCCGAAGGATGCCGCGCACCTTCTCATGGACGAGATGAGGAGTCTCGACCGCGAGGAGTTCCGGGTACTTCTTTTAGATGCGAAGAATCGGGTGATCGGCGTGGAGATCGTCTCGATCGGAACGCTCACGGCGTCCTTGATCCACCCGCGGGAGGGTCTCAAGGCCGCGATCGTGAGGAGCGCGGCCTCGATCATCCTCGTTCACAACCACCCCACCGGCGTGCCGACGCCGAGCCGGGAGGATATCGAGATCACCGAGCGCTTCGCCGAGGCGGGGCGCGTGATCGGAATCGACGTGCTCGATCACGTCATCATCGGAGACGGTAGGTTCGAAAGCCTGCGCGAGATGGGTTATCTCTAGTCCGCCGCGCGAGGGTGCCATGTTCCTCGACACGTTCCTCGGCTACTTCACGAACGACATTTCGATCGATCTCGGGACCGCCAACACGCTCATCTACGTCAAGGGGCGCGGGATCGTTCTGAACGAGCCTTCCGTCGCCGCGCTCGACAAAGCGACCGGCCGCGTGATCGCGGTCGGGAAAGAGGCGAAGGGGATGCTCGGCCGCACGCCGGGCGAAATCGTCGCGATCCGCCCCCTCAAGGAAGGGGTGATCGCCGATTTCGAAACGGCGGAGTCGCTCCTTCGCGAGTTCATCCAGAAGGTGCAGAAGAGGCGCCTCTTCATCCGCCCGCGCATCATGATCGCGGTCCCCTCCGGGATCACCGAGGTCGAGAAGCGTGCGGTGCGCGACTCCGCCGCAGCCGCCGGCGCGCGCGAGGTGTACCTCGTCACCGAGCCGGTCGCCGCCGCGATCGGGGTCGGCCTTCCGATCAACAAGCCGGCGGGGAACATGGTGATCGATATCGGCGGGGGGACGACGGAGATCGCCGTGATCGCCCTCTACGGCATCGTGACCTCGGTCTCGATCCGCGTCGGCGGAGACAAGCTGGACGAAGCGATCATCCATTTCGTCAAGCGGACCTTCAACCTCCTGATCGGGGACCAGACGGCGGAGCAGATCAAGATCCGCATCGGCACCGCGTACGATCTCGGCGCCGAGGAGGAGATGGAGATCAAGGGGCGCGATCTCGTTTCCGGAGTTCCCAAGACCACGGTCATCCGCTCGAGCCAGGTGCGCGACGCGATGCAGGAGCCGATCGCGGCGATCGTGGACGCGGTCCGCCGGTCCCTTGAGAACACGCCTCCCGAGCTCGCGGCGGACATCGTGGACCGCGGGATCGTGGTGACGGGCGGAGGCGCGCTCCTTCGAGGGCTGGACAAGCTCCTTCGCGAGGAGACGAACCTGCCGATCAATCTCGTCGAGGACCCGCTGACGGCGGTCGTTCTCGGCACGGGGAAGATCCTCGACGAACCGGAGTCCTACGAGAAGGTTCTGATGAAGTAGAGCCGCATGCGCGTTCGTCTCCGCGATACACTCTGGCCGATCGTCGTCGTCGTCCTTCTTCTCGGGCTGGTCGCGCTCGCGCGGCGCTCTCCGATCCTCCCGATCCGGGACGCGGCCGACCGGATCCTCTCCCCGCTCGAGAACCTGATCGGCGACGCGCGCTCGTTCGGATCCCTCCAGAGCCGGAACGAGGAGTTCCGGCGAGTCGCCACGGAGCTCGCGATCGAAAATTTCCATCTCAAGGAATACCGCTACGAGAACCGGCGGCTCCGGCGTTTGCTCGGCTTCTTGCAGGAGACCCCCTTCCGCCTTCTCCCGTCGAGGGTGCAGACGAGAAGCGCGGGGCGTTCCGCGGAGACGTGGAAGATCGACAAGGGGAGCGTGGACGGCGTGCGGGAAGGGATGGCGGTGATCAACCATCGCGGGGTCGTGGGACGCGTCGAGATCGTCCTCGGGCGGTCCGCCTCGGTCCGCACGCTCCGAAACCCGGACGTCCGCGTGAGCGCGGTCGTCGATCGGACGCGGGTCGTCGGCGTCCTGAGCTGGCAGCCGCGGCGCGGCTTTCGTCTCCTGCACGTGCCGAACTCCGCGAGCGTCGAGGCGGGAGATCGAATCGTCACCTCCGGGCTCGGCGGCGTCTTTCCGCCCGGTCTTCCCCTCGGGACGGTGCGCGCGGCCGTCCTCGGCCGGAGCCACGTCTTCCAGGAAGTTTGGATCGCGCCGGAGGTCGACTTCTCGCTCCTCGAGGAGGTTTACGTGGTTCTCGAGGGTCCGCTTGCGGGGCCGCCGGAAGCCGGGGCGGACGAATTCCTCGAGCAGGGCTACTTCGAGGAGATCCCCGCCCCCGAGGAGCCGGCCGGAGGGGATTCAGCGGAGGCGGACTCCGCGGCGCCGGACACGGCCCCGCCGCCGGGGGAGGAGCCGCGAACGTGAAGGGACGAATCGCCGCGCTCCGCTTCGTTCGCTTTCTTCTCATTCTCTTCTCGCTCCGCGCGGGCGAGATTCTGCTCGGGATCCTCCCCTTCGGGATCGCTTCATTCGTCGATCTTTTTGTTCTTTATGTCGTGTTCCGATCGGCGCGCCGCGGCGTGATGGAAGGCGTTCTCTTCGGGCTCGCCGCCGGCCTCTTCCGCGATCTGGTCTCCCTCCAAACGGTCGGAACGGGTCTTCTCCCTCTGGCGGCGGCCGGCGCCTTCTCCTCGTGGGCGCACCGAAAGGTCGTGGGGGAGAGCGCGCCCGGTCTCTTCCTGATCTTGGCGGGGGCGGTGCTCGCGCATGATCTCACGGGAGGCGTCGGGCTCCTCATCGGGGAGGGGGGCGGGCGACTGCTCGCCGACCGTCTCGCGTTACGGGCGCTCCCCGCCGGCCTCGCAACCGGAGCGCTCGGGATCCTCTTCCATGAGACTCTTCGCGCGCGGCGCCGCGCGGGTCGCCGGGAGGCG
>JAGUYC010000226.1 GCA_020061515.1 Gemmatimonadota bacterium | reverse complement strand
GGGACGGACGCCTCGTCCGGCGTCTACTTCATCCGCTTGCGGGGCGCGGGGACCCAGTCCTCGGCGGTGAAGGCGATCTTGATCCGGTAGGGTTTCTCGGAGAGTCTCCTCCGGTTGCATGCTCTCTGCGCGGTCGATCCGAGGGCGACACTCGGCGAATACGAACACGCACGTGCTGGAGATAGCGTGGCGACCCTGCGGCCCGGAATTCCCCAGAGAGCCCCGAGGACCCCGGTGCGGGCTTGCTGCGCGCAACTGATAACACCCGGCCATGCGCAGAGACGAATTCGAGCTTCAGGGCTCTTCCGACATCCCTGGTCCCGTTGATCTTGATATCCGACCCGCGAACCTCGTATGATCCTGCGGGTGAGGCGCGAGCGGCGGGAGGGCGTGATGTCCGTCCTCCTCATCTGCCGGAGCACCTATCCGGATGTCCCTCCTTCTCCGGCCGCCCAAGCCTGGTCGGACATGTGCCCTGTCGGGTGAAGCGCCCCGAGTGCGTGCTGTCCGGTGTTGCGACAATCAGGCCGCCGGAACAGAAACACCATGGGGAGCTGGCTCAAAGGGCGGAACTGATCGTGGAGGCTCCTAGAGTTGAAGAAGGCTAGCGCAAGGATAGCCGCTCACGAACAAGACCACGATCTGAGGAACTGGGTTCCTGAGGAGGTGCAATCGCTCGCAAACCCACAGACCGCTATTCCGGCAATCGCGAAAGACGCGCGCCTGATGGGCCTGATCAATCATGCGGTGCGTTCGGTCCCAACGACGCATCAACTCTATCTGCGAGACGCGCGCTTGCTCGGCGACCTTCTCCCCAATTCTGTCCACCTCGTCTTGACGTCGCCTCCGTACTGGACCCTCAAAGAGTACCGTCGAACGGAGGGTCAGCTCGGCTATGTCTCCGACTACGAGATGTTCCTCGCGGAGCTCGATCGGGTTTGGAGGCACTGCTTCAACGCTCTGGTCGCCGGCGGGCGCCTCATCTGCGTCGTCGGAGATGTCTGCCTCTCACGGCGCAAGAACGACGGTCGACACACGGTGGTGCCCCTCCACGCCTCAATCCAAGAGCATTGCCGAAGCATCGGATTCGACAACCTCGCCCCAATTATCTGGTACAAGATCGCCAACGCCGCCTACGAGGTCGAGAATGGAGGAGCCGGCTTCCTCGGAAAACCCTACGAACCGAACGCGGTAATCAAGAACGACATCGAGTTCATCCTCATGGAGAGAAAGCCCGGGGGCTACCGGAAACCGACGCTTGCGGAGCGCGTGCTCAGCGTGATCTCCACAGAGGACTATCAGCGATGGTTTCAACAGATCTGGACAGGATTGACAGGGGCTTCTACGCGTGAACATCCGGCGCCCTATCCCGCTGAGCTGGCTGAGCGGCTGATTCGAATGTTCAGCTTCGTTGGCGATACCGTCCTTGATCCTTTCATGGGGACGGGAACTACGAACGTAGCAGCAGCGCGCTGCGGCCGCTGTAGCATCGGGTGTGAAATCGATGAACACTACTTCGGAATGGCTGAACGGCGTATCCGAAACGAGACTTCCGGGCTCTTCTCGGCGGTCGAGATCGAAGTTCACAAGGAGTAGCAGAACGCGATGGCAGCAGGTCACGACGATCTCGTGAAGGGGATTCGGAGTGCTGTCCGCCACTTCTGGAGAACCAGAGCTCGGCAGGCCGAATCTCAAGGTGCGAAGTCGGGAGATCGAGATCGGGGAGCCCGGTCCGCGGTGACAGGTGGTGCCCACCTCGATGGTTTCGCCGATTTGATCCGGGAGCTCATTGTCGACGCCGGCATCAGCGATACGGCCGTGCACCGACGTACAAGGGTGGAGTTGCCCGGATACTACCGCGCGGAGAAGAAGTGGGATCTCGTCGTCGTGGTCGAAGACCGCCTCCTCGCAACGGTTGAATTCAAAGCGCAGGTCGGTCCGTCGTTCGGAAACAACTACAACAACCGAACGGAGGAAGCGCTTGGAAATGCCACGGACTACTGGGCCGCCTTCCGAGAAGGGGCATTTCGTGGGTCACCCAGACCATGGCTGGGATACGTGGTCTTGCTCGAGGACGCGACCGGATCCAGACGGCCGGTGTCCGTGGCCGAGCCCCATTTCCCGGTCTTCGAGGAGTTTCGCGAAGCTTCCTACGCCAAGCGTTACGAGATCCTTCTGACAAAGATGGTACGTGAACGCCTGTACGACGCGGCGAGTCTTCTTCTCTCTCCTGGCCATGCGCGGCGAACCGGAGCATTCTCCGAACCTTGTGAGGAGTTGACTTTCGCCAATTTCGCGGAGAGTCTCCTCGCTCGCGCGATCGCCTATGCCAGGACGCAGAGGTAAGAGGCAGATTCCGGAGACTCCGGTGGGTTTCGGTGCCGGGCTGTGAAATCCCCGAGCTTCGTAGCCCGGCACAGAAACTCACGGAACTATCGACCGCGACGAAAGAAATGCGGCTCTTCCGCCTTTCGTGTGGGTGGACGTCCTGACTTGGAGGCGCATCGGGGATAGACTGAGGTCCGCGAGTCGGCTCGGGGAGAGTCGACGAGGAGG
>JAGUYC010000243.1 GCA_020061515.1 Gemmatimonadota bacterium | reverse complement strand
ATCCGCGCCGGCGCGGCGCGGGAGGGCGCATCAAGCCGATGAACGATCGATCCGATAATCGGAAAGAGGTGCCTATGGCTTGCTCGGCGAACATCGAGGAGCGCCGGAGCGTCTCCGCGCGCAGGAAGCCCGCTTTGCTCGCGCGCTCGAGCGAGGGCTCTTGGTATCAGCTCGAGATTCCGGCGCGCATCGACTCGGTGGGACCGCTTTGCGCTCTTCTCACGGTCCTTTGCGAGCGGCACGGCCTCGCGGCCGAGGAGGCCCGCTGCGTCGAGATCTCAGCGTACGAGACGTGCCTCAACATCATCGAGCATGCCTACGACTTCGACCGAAGCGGACGGATCACGGTCCGAGTTCGGTTCGCGGAGAACCGCATCGTCCTCGCCTTCTCCGACAAGGGAAAAGGCGTGGATCCGGGGAGGATCCCGCCTCCCGACGTCGCGGATCCCCGCGTCCGCCTCCGGGGCCGCGGGTTCGGGCTCGAGATCATCCGGAACTCGGTCGACCGGATGCGCTACCGGAAGACACCCCGAGGGAGGAACACCCTTTTGCTCGTGAAGCTTCTTCCCGGACGAGTGAGGAGCGACGCGGCGCCCGGCTCGACCGATTGGCGCGAGGGAGGCGAAGCATGACGCAGTCGAACACACCGTTTGAAGTCCGGTCGCGGATCATACGGGAGGAGCCGACGATCGTCGAGCTTACGCTCGAGGGGCGTCTCGACGCCGAGGCGCTTCCCGCCGTCCTTCTTCGGATCGAGGAGGCGAGGGAAAAAGGCTGCGCACGATTCCTCGTCGCGCTCGATCGGGTGACGTTCATCGGCTCGGCGGGGATCGGCATCTTCCTCTCCCTCGTCGAGGAGATGAAGAACGAAGGCGGAGGAGTCGTCTTCCTCGGCGTGGCTCCTTCCATTCAGCGGATCTTCGAGGTGCTGAACGTTCTCGAGTTCCTCGTCATCCGGGAGGACCGAGAAGAGGCCGTCCGGATTCTTCTTTCACCGGAGAACATCTCGACATCCTGAGGTCGGACCCGATGGCGGACATGGAAACCATCGATTTCCTGGGCGAGGAGAACCCGACGGTTCTCCGGAAGCACATCCTCGGCCTCGAGACCCTTCTCGACCTCACGCGCTCCATCATGGTGATCCAGGACCGGCGGACTCTCGACGGCTTCCTTCTCCTCACCGCGATGGGGCTCCTCTCGGTCTCCCGGGCAATCCTCCTCACGCGCGACGGGAACGAAGATCGCTTTCATCTTCACGTGCGCGGGCTCCGCGAGAAGGAAATCCGGAGCGCGCTCGGCCTTCGGCCCTCGGGCGTCTTCGCGCGGAGGATGCGGGTCGCTTCCGGGCTTGTCGAGATCCGCCCGGACGGCCTCCCCAAGAGGGAAACGGGCGACATCGAGCTCCTGCGGACGAACCGGATCCGGTACGCCGTGCCGATTCGGGTGAAGGACCGGCTGAACGGAATCCTCCTTCTCGGGGAACGGGTACACGGAGAGAAGCTCACCCCCTTCGAGAACCGGATGCTCCGTTCGATCCTCGACATCGCGGGCGTCGTCATGGACAACACGGAGCTCTACGACGACCTCCGGCGCGCCAATCGCGCGATGGAAGCGCAGAACGAGCGCCTGAAGGAGCTGGACCGGCTGAAGACCGAGTTCCTTTCCAACGTCGGGCACGAGCTTCGCACCCCGATCACGAGCGTGATCGGCTTCGCCGAATGTCTCCGCTATCCCGAGATCGACGAAGAGACCCGCAAGGAATTCGCGGGGCACATTCTCGAACAGGGCCAGCGTCTTTCCAACCTCATCGATCAAGTCCTCGATCTTTCGGAAATCACGGAACAGACGCTCCGCGTCGAGCTGCGGGAAGCGGACCTGAACGAGCTCGTGCGGGAGGTCGCCGAGTCGCTCCGGCGGGAGATCGAGTCCAAGGGGCTTTCGATCGAGCTTGCTCTTGCTCCCGATCTTCCCCCCTCCCGGTTCGACCCGAAGCGGACGAAGCGGGTGGTGCGGAACCTTCTCGACAACGCGATCAAGTTCTCCCACGCGAAAGGAAGGGTTCGGATTTCGAGCGGGACCGAGGACGGCGCGGTCGCTCTCCGCGTGAGCGACGAGGGGGTGGGGATCCCCGTTGAATCGCTCGATTCGATCTTCGAATCGTTTCGGCAGGTCGACGGTTCGGGAACGCGCGTCCACGGAGGCGCAGGAGTCGGCCTCGCCCTCGTCAAGGAGATCATGGAGAGCCAGAACGGATCCGTCTCGGTCGAATCCGCGCCCGGAAAGGGGAGCACCTTCACGATCCGCATTCCGCGGAGCGAAGATGCGGAAGACGACGCGCCCGCGATTCCGAAAGTGCGTCCCTCCTCCTAACGGTCTCGGTGTCGGCGAGAGGCGGCATGTCCGCGGTCATCGGGTCTCGCCCCCGCCTATAACCCTCAGAGATCAAGTTTCCGCCTATGCCGCCTGCTCAGCCGACACGGAAAGGTGAACCAGTCCATCGCTGCGGAGAAGGGCGCGGACGATCGATCGATCGGCCTCCCAGGCGAGCGCCGAGCCCGGCCGCCCTCTCTTCACTCCTTTCCGCTCCAGAGCCTCCCGAACCGCGCCGATAAACGCCATTGCATCGGAGAGCTCCACCGTCTCGATTTCCTCCCCCTCGAGCGCGCGGCCCGTCTTCTCCAAGAGCGCCGCGCCGACGAGCGGGCCGACGTGATCCACGAGGAGCGCGTGGCTCCCGAACAGATCGAACCCGACCAAGCGGCCTTCGACCGCCGTGAGCATCCCCGCCACGCCGCTTCTCCGAACGAGTCTTTCATCGAGGGAACGAGCGCCCTCCGGAGGGAGGCCGAGGCTTTCCAAACCTCGCGCGCGGGGATCGGACAGCAAGAGACTCGCGTTTTCGGTCGACCCCATGAGCCGCTCCCAAACCGAACAAAGACCGAGAACTTCTCCGCAGTCGCGAAGCCTCTTCAGGTGCGCACGGATCGTATGAGGGGCGATCGCGCGACCGAACAGCATCGGGCTTTCGGCTGGGTCGCAAGGGCTCTTATCTAAGCAGCAGACCGACAGCGCCCGCCGCTCACCGGCTTCAAGGACATGCGAGTCGCGCGCGACCCGCGTGTAGCCCTCTCCGAAAAAGAGCGCTCCCTCCGGAAGGAGAACCGGAAATCGTCCTCGGTTGCGAAGCAGAAGAAGGTTGCGGGAGGGCGCTTCTCCAGCCTCCCGAATCACCTCCAAAGATCCTGCGCCGGGCCCGACCGCGGCGTGGACCGCGCCGCTCCCCCGTTCGCCGGACCAGTTCAGCGCGAAGACACGGATTCCCGCCACATCGAGCGGGCTCTCGACGCTCACGTCCTCGAGAGCGGTTCGTAGCAGGCGGTCCGGTTCCACTCGTGCGCCTCCCGAGAGAATCGCCGGCAGAGGATCGTTTCCGCTCCGGGGGAGGATCCGGAGATCCTCCCCCTTAGGTCCGTCACCGGAAGAGCGACTTGACCGAACCCCAGCTCGCGGCCACAGACGAGATTGGCGGGAAGCACCCGAGTCGCACTTCGTCGATCATCCCATCGAACCAGTTCGGGTGACCTTCCGCATACCCGATCATCACAGGCGTCGCCGTCTTCCCCGGGTTTCTCGCAACAGGCCCCGAAGCCACGAGCGATCCATTCACCCAGATTTCCCCGTAGCTGCCGTCGAGCACCGTCTTCACGCAGTAGAGGACGCCCGTTTGCACCGGCTGCGACGGACTCGACTGGATGCAAAGGGTACCGTCGCCGCAGAGCATCCAGACCGGGACGGAAGGATTCGCCCAGCTCTTCTCGACGAAAACCCCCCACTCCGACAGGGAAGCGTTATGTCCCCGGTACTTCGTCACGAGGGCTTCCGCGTTGTCACCGGGAACCGGCACCCGATCCAGCATCACCTGGAACTCGATCTCGATATCCGCCTGGCTGTAATGACCATCGTTCCCCAGGTTCACCCCACCGTTCCCGTTCGAGCAGAAGCCCTGTCCCCACGATCCGGCGCACAGAGCAGCGTCCCCGAAAGGCGCGCCGCAGAAATCGCCCTCGAAGTGACAGAGAACATCCTTAAGTTCTCCCGGGCAAACCGCCGTGACTTCATGCCCCTCGCACCCGGTCGGGCAACCCTCGTACTCGAGACGCACGTTATCGAGGAGACCTTCGCCCCAGTGACCGCAGTACCCCATGTCCCCGACACCGGACCAGGCGATCCGATCCAACCTGGTGAAGTCGCCGAGGCCCGTGAGCGTTTCCTCCGCGACGATCTCGCCCGTGGACTGCCGGGTGACCTTGAAGTACGCCGAATGGGAAGGCTGGTCATACGTCACGAGGCACCGGTACCAGACCCCGTGCTCCGGAAACTGGGCCCACCAATCGGTTCCTCGACAGACGCCGTCATCGTCGGTTGTGATCATCTGCACGCGACGGAAATTGTCGTCGTCCATAGAGAACGCGATATGAATGGTGGCTCCTTCGCACCAGATCGTATGCATCGTGGGATCCACAAGACCGATGTTGATGTTTCCCGCCCAATCCACCGTGGGGTTGACGTCGAACTCCAGCCGAAAGCTGCCGTCGCAGTAATCGCATTCGAGCAGGCGATATGCGTACTGGTTCTGGCAATCGATCTGCTTTCCGTGATACGCCTGAGCGCCGGGATCCCAGTAGAAGTTCGCCGGATCATTTGTGACCCATCCCGGGTCGCTGGAAAAGTCCTCCTCGTACGTGCAAGCGCCCGGCAAGAAATCCACGGCAAGAGCCGGTCCCCCAAGAAACGCCAGCGTCGCACCGCAAGCCAGAATCAATCCGCTCATGGAAACATCCCCCCCTCTTCTCGAGATCGAATCATCCCTTTCGTCCACAAGTTCTTTGGGATCCGGATTCCGACCACCTCCTTTCTTCGCGCACTGCCAGGGCCGCGGGAGGAGGATCCGGAGATCCCCCTCCCCAAGACAACGAACCGGCTCCTCGTCTCACCGAACGAGAACCGCCTTCCTGCTCAGCGTCTCGTTTCCCTGCCGGACCAGGTAGAAGTACGTACCGCTCGCAACGGGGAAGCCACGGTCGTCGCGGCCGTCCCACACGACCGAGTGCGTACCGCTGTCGGAAAACCCTTCCACCAGCATGCGGACTAGTTCTCCCCCCGCGTTGTATACGCGTACCGAGACGTTCCCCTCCCTCGGGACCGAATACTCGATCGTGGTTGCCGGATTGAATGGATTGGGCAGGTTCTTGGCGGTGAGGGGACCGATGCTCGGCAGGTTCGACCCCTCCCCCAGCCCAGTCAAGTCCGCTGGCTCGAAACGGACAAGATAGACGACGTAGTATCCGAAGTTGTCCCAGAAGATCGTATCGTTGTAACCGAGATACAGGCGCCCGTTCGACTGGGATGTGCCCTCGATCTGGCCCCCCGGCCCGACGTAGAAGACCTCTCCCTGATCCCCCAGCTTCCCGATGACGCACTGGCTCGGCCCGTCGGGAAACGGCATAGGGGATCCTGCCGGCAAGGAACGCGCGATCCCCCCTGGGCCGACCCAGTTCGCAAAGGGATAGCTGGCCGGATTCCCCCCCTGCCATGCCGTGTTGGCGATGCCGTGAACCATAACGACCCAGCGGGTTCCGGGGAGAATGTCCACACCCGTATCTTTGAACCCGCTTGTCGTCACGTCCAAACGGAAGACCGTGAAGTAGTCGGTCACGTGCCAAGGGTTTACTTCCGCGTACACCGCCCCCGCACAAGCGCTCATGATGAAGACGGCTGCAGCGGCGACAACCCGGCCGTTGCTGGATCCATGCACATTCATACGTGTTCTCCCTTCTCGATGAGGTTTCGGTGTGGAACCCATCTGCCTTCAGGAACCAACCACTATCAAGCTTCATGCCGAAAGAGGCGGATCGCTCCAGAAGAGTGGAAGCGATTGTGCGCGCGAGAAATAGGGCGAGAGCCGGCCACCCTCTTCCTTCGGCGAGAGGTGGGAGACCCCAACTACAGTTGATCCGAGATAGGGCACGAGAAGGAGAAGATCCGTCACGCCAAACCCTTCGGTTCGCCGAACGTTTGTTGGGGCTCAAGAACGAAAGTTGGGGGGGGTACGATCGATTTCGATCTATGTGAGGTCCTTCGCCTCAATCCCCAGCCGAAGCATCAGCTTCCGGAAGCCCTCGAAGGTAAGTCCCAGAGCGCGGGCCGCCTTGCTCTTGTTCCCTCCGGCCTCGCGGAGCGCATCGAGGAGGATCGTTCGTTTCGCTCGGTCAATTCTCTCTCTGTAGCGGCCGGTCGCCGGTTCTTCCGGGGAACTGGGGAGATCCCAGAAATGCTCGACCCGCAGCTCGCGCTCCCCCTTCACGATCGGGACCGCCGCCCGGATCCGGTTCTTCAATTCTCTCACGTTCCCCTCCCACCGATGACCGAGAAGTGCCTGCTCAGCGTCGGAGGAGATCGAGAGCGGAGCGCCAGCGGATGGCGGTTCGTACATTCGGACGAAGTGGCGCGCCAAGGGGAGAATGTCCTCCTTCCTTTGCGACAGAGGAGGAACGTGAAGGTGAATCGTTTGAAGACGGAAGTAGAGATCTTGTCGGAAGCGCCCATCCCGGACCATTCGGTCGAGATCGATGTTCGTCGCGGCGATGACCCGAGCATTGACCGATCTCTGCCGATGCTCGCCGTAGCGCTCATACGTGAGCGTGTCGAGGAAGCGGAGCAGGTTCCTCTGAACATCATCCATCAAGCATCCAATTTCGTCCAGGAAGAGCGTCCCGCCATCGGCGACATCCACCTTTCCCGCGACATCTTTGTCCGCCCCCGTGAAAGAGCCCTTCGCATGCCCGAAGAGCTCGCTCCAAGCGGTTTCCGGGCGGTACTTGTTGCAGTCGGCCACGACGAACTCCGCCGACGAGCGCGGGCTCAAGCCATGGATCCGTCTCGCCACGACCTCCTTCCCCGCGCCTGTCGGTCCCGTGACGAGGACGGGGAGATCTTGTGCAGCCACCGCGTCGATCTTCTTCCGAAGCTCCTCGAACGGGGGCGACTCGCCGACGAAATCCTCGTATGGTCTCGCTTCCCTCTTGCGGTGGTACTCGAGAGAGAGATCCTTCCTCGCTTGCGCGAGAACGTGGTGGACGCGCGCCGGCAACGTCGCGTATCCGTCCCCCTTGCACACGTAGTCGTTCGCCCCCCGCCTCAGGATCTCGATGAGCATTCCGACTTCGCGGACCTTGCTGAGGACGACGACCGGAAGGGTCGGATCGCTCTTCCGGATCGCGGAGAGGACATCCTGTCCGTCCCAACCGTCCGCGGGCGGCTCTCCGAGCACCCAATCCAATAGCACGCAATCGAACGTCATCCCGCGAAGGAGTTCGAGCGCTTCCCGGCCGGATCTCGCATGATGAACTTCCCACGAAGAACCGAGCGCGCTCCGCACGTTCGCGACGACCGAATCCTCGTCATCCACCAGGAGGACCCGATCGGGGACTTTCATTTCCGTTCTCCCTCGAGGTCCCGCCGCGCGATCGGCTGCAACCGGATGCGAAAACAGGCCCCCCTGCCCTCGCCCTCGACGCGAGCGATCGTCCCCTTGTAGCGTTCGAGGATCTCCCGGCACTGCCGGAGACCCTGCCCGCTCCCGCCCGGAGTTCCCGTAACCCCCTCGTCGAACAGCCGGTCCCGGAGCTCGGGACGCACGCCTGGCCCCGTGTCTTCTACGAAGACCTCCGTTCCGAGCGCCGAGGACCGCACGCGGAAGGCGATCTCCTTGTTCAAGGTCCCCTGCATGGCGGTGAGCGCGTTCCTCACGAGGTTCTCCACGACGACCCGGAAGTCGAGAGCATCGACGTAAGCCCTGGACGGACGGCCTTCCATCTCGACGCGGAACCGCACGTCCTCGAGCGATTCCTTGGATCCGAGCGACCGGACGGCGCCGAGAATCTCGCTCTCCACCTCGCAGAGAAAACGGCGCCGAACCTGGTCGACGAGCCACAAAGACAGGACGTACGTCCTGTCGAGGAACCGGAGAATCGACCGTGGAGGGGCGGTTTCCGCGAGGGTCCCCGCGTCCGAATTCTCCACGACCCTCCGCCACTCCTTCGGGTACTTCGGCAAGGCGGGGAGGGAGGGAAGGTTCAGCGAGCGCGCGCACCGGTGGGCTTTCTCGAGAAGCGGGTAGCACGCGAGTTGGAACCGCCCGAGATCCTCGTGGAACCGCGGAAGCCCTTCCTCGCTTCTCCACCCCCCGTCGTGGATGATGTCCCGCAGGTTCGTCACGTTGCTCGCGCACTTCCCGTGATTCCATTCGCGCGTCAAGGATCGGAGATCCAACCAGAGCGCTTCTTCCCGCCTCGCCCGCTCCCCTCGGATCGCGCGGAACGCCAAGAAGCCGATCCCGGAGGCGACCGCGCCTGCGAGAAACGTCGCGGCGAGAAGCGGGCGAGAGACCCCCGGCGGAACACCCCATCGTCGCTCGAGGGAGTAGATGCGGAACCCTTCGGACCTCTCCTCGGTGACGACAAGAGGCTTCTCTCCCCGGATCCGGATGACTTCTGCACCCCCCGTGCAAGGCTTCCTCGCCAGGAGCGTGAGATCCGCCTTCAAGATCAGGAGATCGCTCCGGCTGGTCGCGCAGATCTCCGGCTTCCCGTCTCCTGAGAAGTCGGCGCTCCCATGCACCGAAACGGAGCCCTCGAACGGATGCTCGGCCAGGAGATTCAGATTGGCATCCAGCACCCGGAGGACGCCGTCCGCGTTTCCTACGACGATCTCCTCGATCTCATCCCGGTCGAGGTCCACGGTGATGAGGGACGTGAACGGGCGAGGGACAGCGAAATGCCTCCTTGTCTTCCCCGTCCTGCGATCCAGAAGGAGAAGCGACCCCATGTCCGATGTCGCGTCCGGCGCCGCGCCCAACCTCCACGCGAGAACGGATCCGTCCGGATCCCACGGGGCGCGACAGACGTTCCATCCTGTAAAGAGGTGGGGAAAGCTACGGAGCCAGACGATCTCACCGTTTCCGCCGAGTGCATAGAGATACGCGTGCATGCAGTCCAAGGTGTCGACGACGACGTCGTTCGCCGATGCGTACGTTCCCCCGACAACGACCGGTTGCGCCCCGTCGTCGCTAGGACAGACGGAAAGATTCCAGATCGGTCCCGGGAAGGGTTTCGACCAGACCACACGACCGCTCGCGGCATCGAAGAAGACCAAGGCTCGTTGCTTCCTGGTGTGGTCGTGGTCGACAACTGCCACAACGACGCGGCGTTCCCCCAGCATCGTCACTGCGAGTGCACGAAGAGCGGGCCGATGCGGGAGGTTTGGAGGATGTGCGGGAAAAGCGCTCCCCTCCACCTTCCCCAGAATCCTCTTCGTGCCAGTCGGTTCGCCCGGCGCGCCGCCGATCACCTCGATCCACGAGGAGTCCCCGTCGCTCACCGAGACCCAGATGTCGTCGTACCCGTCTCCCTCCAGATCAAGGAAGTCGGTAACCTCCACACCACATCCCCACCAGCGACGCTCCCAGATCGGATAATCCGTGAAGCCCCGGCGTTCCGGACGATCGAGTGAGGCGTATACGAGTCCCTCTTTCAGCTCGATGACGATCTCCGGCTTCCGGTCTCGATTCAGATCGATCACCCGGTGTCGGCGAAACTCCTGAACCGGCCGAAAGTAGAGCTCGTTCAGCTCCCATCGGAATCCCCAATCGCTAACGCTCGGAGAACGAGCATCCTCCCCACGCTCGCCGAACACAGGAGTGGAGGCGCAAAGGACGAACAGAAGGAAGGCACACCGGACCCCCGGGCGGTCCGGTCGAGATGGACAAGGCCGGGGGAACTCCTTGCCGATCGGTGCGGTTCGGCGATCAATCATGCGGCGCGCCTCGCTCGATCTGGTCGAGCGCGTGGTCGAGGACCGGCGCGATCGCGTCGAGCGAATCGATCACGGCGTCCGGATTTCCCGGCAGGTTGATGATCCATGTCCCTTCACGGATGCCGGAGACGCCGCGTCCGAGGATGGCGGCAGGGATCCCCTTCTCTTCTCCCGTGCGGCGGATCCGCTCTTCGATTCCCGGGGCGCGGCGCTCGATGAGGGGGAGCGTCGCCTCCGGCGTCACGTCGCGCGGAGCGAACCCGGTCCCCCCGGTCGTGACGAGAAGCGCCGGGCGCTCCTCGGCGATCAGCGTGCGTAGGAGCTCGAAGATCCGATCCGTCTCGTCTGGAACGACGGCGCGGCCCGTGATCGTGAAGCCGCGCTCCGCGAGCCACCGCTCCGCGGCGGGACCGCTCCGGTCCACGGACTCCCCGCGGTGCACTCGATCGCTGACGGTGACGACGATCGCTCGGCGGGACAAGTCTCTTTCCTTTATGTGTGGACGGAATCGCCCGCGCACGAGACGACGCGCGGGCACGGCGGGTCGACAGGAGGAGATACTCCGCGCCCGCTGGGCGACAGCGAGCTGCCGTTGGGGCCTACGGGGTGACGTTCGCGGGCTTCGCCTGCGGGACGCCCGGCTCGACCCTCGGCGCCGCGGAGGGGGCTTGCTTCGGCCGGTTCTCGCGGGAACGCCAGCATCCGCCGTCGAAGTAGACGCCTTCCTCGATCACGAGGTTTTTCGTGTAGATGTTCCCCTCGAAGCGCGAACCGGTCTGGAGCTTCACGCCTTCCTTGGCGTTGACCTCGCCGTTCAGATTGCCGGCGATCGTCGCCTGCTTCGTCTCCACCTCCGCCCGAACCTTCCCGGTCTTCCCGATCACGAGCGTTTCCGACACGATCAGCTTCCCGTCGAACTGACCGTCGATTCGGATGCCGCCGTTCACGTTGATCGTCCCGTTGAACACGCACCCTTCGGCGATGATCGATGCCACGCTAGCCGCTCCCTCCCCGAGATCCGTTCTTGCCATCTCCAACTCTTTCATTCAGGGTGAGTTACCGATCCCTGAGAGGAGGATAGAGGAAGCGGATTCCGCGGGTCAAGCCGTTTCTCCTTCCGCGTGTGCTAGACTTCCTCGGGATCGTCGGGCGTTCGGAGAGAGACCATGAAGCGCATTCCCCGAAGAGACGAGGCCGCCGACCGCTTCAGGGGGGGGATCGCCTCCGTGCTCCTCATCGGCTTCGCGGCGGGGATCCTCGCAGGCCTATCGAGGATCGCGGCCAACCGGTATCCGGACGCCGGCCTCCCGAACCTCGCGATCGCGGCGTTCACCGCGGAGCTGAACCGAGTCTTCTTCTTCTCCGCGGCGGTCGGGATTCCGGTAATCTTTCTCGTCTACGTTCTCTACCGGATCGCCCCGCGCTCCTTTCCTCGCACGACGGCGGTTCTTTTTCTCCTCGTCTCCGTTCTCGCCGTGAGCCGGACCGACTTCTACCGGGGATCCATCTCCGCCTCGGAGTGGAGCCCGCTTCTCGTCGCCCGCCGAACGCTCCTTCTTCTGTTCTGTCTCGCGGCGGCCCGTCTTCTCCGGGAGACGTTTCCCTTCTTTCGAACGCTCCGCGTGCTCTCCTCGCTTCGGATCCCGCTTCTCCTCGTCTTCCTCCTCGCCGCGGCGAACAGCGGGGCGGTCATCAACCACATGAAGAACATGCCGCGAGGCTCGAACGTGATCCTGATCACCTTCGATTCGATCCGCGCGGACCATCTCGGTTTCTTCGGCTACGAACGCCCGACGAGCCCGGCTCTCGATCGGATCGCGTCCGAAGGGGTCGTCTTCGGCTCCGCCTTCACGACCTGCCCCGAGAGCCCGCAAGCCCTCGCTTCCGTCCTGACGGGACGCTGGCCGCGCACGCACGGCGTCCGCCGCATGTGGGACCTGCTCGGCCAGGCCCAGGTCTCTCTCGCGGAGCTTCTTTCCGACAAGGGATACGTCGCGGGGGCGTTCGTCTCCCTGCCCGGGCCGAAGAGGAAGAGTGGATTCGAACAGGGCTTCGATCGTTTCTTCCTTGATGAAACTCATGAATCCGAACGAATCACCGGCGAAGCGATCCGATGGATCGACTCGGAGAGGAAACGGCCTGTCTTCGCGTGGATCCACTACGCGGACGCTCGCATGCCGTACGAACCCTCCGCGTCGGGAAGCGCGTTCGCCGCCCCATTCGGGCCGGGAGCGTCCCGCGAGGGCTTCCGCTACGAGCCGACGCGGGCCTGCCGCGTGTTCGGCCACGAGCGCCTCGCCGCGGACGACAGCGCGCGGGCGGTCGCCCTCTATGACGGAGAGATCCGCCGAGTGGACGATGAGATCGATCGGCTCCTCGGGCATCTCGAACGGACCGATCGGATCCACGACACGACGATCCTCATCGCGGGGACGCACGGGGAAAGCCTCGGCGAGCACGAGTACTTCTTCGACCACGGGGATTTCCTCTTCGACACATCCCTGCGCGTTCCGATGATCCTCCGCGCGGCCAACCTCCCCTCGCGCGTCGTCCCGACCCAAGCGCGGCTCGTCGATCTCCTCCCCACCATCCTCGACGTCCTCCACCTTCCGATTCCGGCGGACATCGACGGGAGAAGTCTGCTCGGCACGGTCGAGCGGCCGGACGGGTTTCCCGACCTTCCGGTCTTCGCCGAATCGGAGGTCTCTCTCTTTCCGGCCGTCAACAGAAGGCGGCCGATTCCCGGGATTGAGGGGAAGCTCGAAGCCGTGCGCGAGCGGGGTTGGAAGCTGATCCTTTATCCGACAAGAACCGGGGTCCGCGCGGAGCTCTACGACCTTTCGACGGACCCGGGGGAGACGGTCGACCGCGCGGCCGATTTCCCGGAAATCGCGGCCGCGCTTCGCGCGACGCTCGAACAATGGAAAGCGGGCTCCCCGCCGGCTTCCGTCCGGAAGGAGAGCCCGCCCCCCGACTGGGTCTTCGCCGCCGGCGACCCGCCGGCTACCCCTTGAGCGCTTTCCGAAACCCCTCGGTCAGAAGCGGCACGATCTGGAACAGATCTCCGACAAGCCCATAGTGCGCCACCTTGAAAATCGGGGCATTCGAGTCCTTGTTGACCGCGACGATCGTGTCGGCGGTTCGCATCCCCGCCAGGTGCTGGATCGCGCCGGAGATTCCGCACGCGAAGTACAGCTTCGGCTTCACCGTCTTTCCGGTCTGCCCGATCTGGTGCGGGTAGGCGATCCACCCGGCATCGACGACCGCGCGTGAGGCGCCGACCGCGCCGCCTAGAACATCCGCGAGCTCTTGGATCACGCGGAAGCCCTCCGGACCGCCGACTCCTCTTCCGGCCGCGATGATCACGTCCGCCTCGTCGAGGTTGACCGTCTTCCCCGCCTCGACGACGAGCTCGATGATCTTCGCCCGAAGATCCTTCTCGTCGACCGAGGGAACGATCCTCTCGATCGTCGCGCTCCCGGCGCGTTCCTCCGCAAGAGGGAACGCCTTCGGACGGATTGTGAAAACCTTCGGGCCCGCGGAGCGGTTCTCGACGTCCGCGGCGAGGTTCCCTCCGAAGACGCCGCGCCTCCCGACGTAGACGCCGCCTTCCGCGGAAAGTTCCGTGCATTCCTGGACAACTCCTCCGCCGAGATCGGTCGCGAGCGCCGCCCCGAGTTCGCGGCCGTTCAAAGAGCCGGGGATGAGAATCGCTTCCGGGTTCCTCTCCCGGGCAAGAGCGGCGAGCGCCGCCGCGTGGCTTTCCGGGCGGCAGGGGACGAGCCGGGCGTCGTCGAGAACGAGAACCCGGCCGGCGCCCGCGCT
>JAGUYC010000177.1 GCA_020061515.1 Gemmatimonadota bacterium | reverse complement strand
GAGACGGCGGTGTGGGTGGACGCGGGGCGCGGGGAGGTGCACGGGACGGTCTTTCGAGGCGGTACGGAGACGGGCGCGGGCCGGACGGCCTCGCCCGAAACCGAGATCGAACGCCTCGGGGGCGAGGAGGTTCTCTTCGTCGGGACGGGCGCCCTTCGGTATCGCCCGCTCGTCGAGGATCGGCTCGGGCCGCGGGCGCGCTTTCTCGAGGGGAGGCGGAACTTCCCCGACGCGGGGAGGGTCGCGGCGCGCGGGGCGGAGCGGCTTCGTATCGGAGCAAGCGACCCGATCGACGATCTCGTGCCGCTCTATCTCCGGGGGGCCGAGGCCCGGCCCGCGGCGAGGTAGGCGCGTTGGCCGAGGGGGGGATCGTCTTTCGAACGATGGAAGAGAGCGACCTTCCCGCGGTCCTCTCCTTGGAGAAGGATCTCTTCCCGGATCCTTGGCCGCGGTGGATCTTTCTCGAGGAAGTGCGCGATCGATCGAGGTCCTTCGCGACCATCGGGGAGGAGAGCGGGAAGATCGTCTGCTACGGGATCGTGTGGATCGTAGGCGCGGAGTTTCACATCGCGAACATGGCGGTGCGAAGGGATCGCCAGGGTGCGGGAGTCGGCAAAAGGCTTCTCGATCACGTGCTCGACGAGGGAACGAGGCGACGCTGCGGCGTCGCGACGTTGGAGGTTCGGCCCTCGAACGCGCGCGCGATCGGGCTTTATCGGAGCCGGGCGTTTCGCGAGGTGGCGATCCGCCGCGGGTACTATCGAAACGGCGAGGACGCGCTCGTGATGCTGCGCGAGCTCGGTCCCGCATCGGAGTAATCGAGTGGCCTGGTTCAAGAAGAGCGAGAGAGGGCTGAAGACGCCGGCGAAGCGCGCCGTCCCGGACGGGCTCTGGATGCGGTGCGAGTTTTGCCAAGAGATCCTCTACCGGAAAGAGCTGGAGAGGGACTTCTGGATCTGCGACCGGTGCGGCTTCCACTTCCGGATCAGCTCCGCCGAGTACGTCCGCATCCTCCTGGACGAGGGGAGCTTTTCCGAGATCGACGAGGATCTCGAACCGCTCGACCCGCTCCGTTTCAAGGATTCCAAGAGATACCCGGACCGCCTGAAGAAGTATCAGGAACAAACCGGCCTCAAGGAAGCGATCCGCACCGGAACCGGGACGGTCGAGAGGATTCCGATCGTCTTCGCGGTTCTCGAGTTCTCGTTCGGCGGGGGAAGTCTGGGATCGGTGATGGGCGAGAAGATCGTTCGGGCGGCGGACCTCTCGCTCGCCACGCGCCGTCCGCTCGTGATTCTTTCCTGCTCCGGGGGAGCGCGCATGCAGGAGGGGATCCTCTCGCTCATGCAGCTCGCGAAGACGAGCGTCGCGATCGGAAAGCTCGCCGAGCAAGCGATTCCGTTCCTCTCGATCGTCACCCACCCGACGACCGGCGGCGTGAGCGCGAGCTTCGCGATGCAGGGGGATCTCATCCTTGCCGAGCCGAGAGCGCTGATCGGCTTCGCCGGCCCGCGTGTGATTCAGCAGACGATCGGGCAGGATCTTCCCGAGGGTTTCCAACGGTCGGAGTTCCTTCTCGATCACGGCATGGTCGATCTCATCGTCTCCCGCAGGGATCTGAAGAGTCTGCTCGCGCGTGTTCTTCGATACTTTCCCTACCCCGAATCCCCGCGGCGGGAAGAGGGTGCCGCCGGGGAGACGGAGAGGCGGTGAGCGAGAAGCCCGGGCCGCGGTTCCTTCTCCTTCTTCTCTTTCTGCCGATTCTCGCCGGAGGCGCCCCGCCGCCGGACGAGGAGCCCCTCTTCATCACCGGCGATCGCTTGATGGGGCGCGATCTCCGGAGCGAGACGAGCGTCCTCACGATCGACGGGAATGTCCGCTTCCTCGATCGGAGCCGCGGCGTCGCCGCGTTCGGCGATCGGGGCGTCTGGCGCGAGACGGGCGGGATTCTCCGTCTCGAGGGGGCGGCGCGCGTTTATCGAGGCGGCGGGTGGTCGGCGGGCCCGGAAGCCGTGCTCGATCTCTCGAACGAAACGCTGACTTTCGATTCCGGCGTTCTCATCGTCGACGCGAACCGCACGATCGCCGCCGATCGCGGCCTCTTCTTCTTTGGGAAGGAAGGGAAGGGAGACCGCGTCCTCCTCACGGGCGATGTGGCGGTGATCGATACGGCCCGTTTCGTTTTGGCGGACACGCTCGAGTTCCGGACCGACGACGAGGAAGGGATCGCGCTCGGCGACGTTCACCTCGAGCTTCTCCGCGAGTTCTACCGCGTGCGCGGGCGCGAGGCGCGTTTCCTCTCCGATCGGATCGTGGTGACCCGCGCGGCGGTCGCGGAGGAGCTCGATTCGCTCGGGCGAACGACCGGAACGCTGCGCGGAGACACGCTCGTGATCGAGCCGGACTCGGAGCGGATCACCGCGATCGGCTCGACCGAGGGGGCCTACGACGAGGTCCGCACGTTCGCGGCGCGCACCGTGATGGAGGGGGATTCGAGCGCGGTGTATCTCTCGGGAGATCCTTCGCTCGAACGGGAGGGAGAGACGATGCGGGGCGACTCGATCGCGGTCCGTTTCTCCGCGGACGGGGACGAGGTCGAGCGCGTGGAAGTGATCGGGAACGCATCGCTCGCGAGCGTTCGCGAGGATTCGATCCGCGTCGAGAAGGGAGGCGTGCGCGCCGAGCGGATCACGCTCCGCTTCGAGAAAGGGGAGCTGCACACCGTCGAGGCGGTCGGCGGGGCGGCGAGCGATCGAAGCGTCGAGGATCGCGCGGCGGGGACGCGCGAGGGGAACCAAGCGGTCGGCGACACGATCCGTTTCTTCTTCAAGGATGAAGAGCTCGAGGAGATCCGGGTCGCGGGGAGTGCGTCGGGGGACAACCTCTCGGGAGGGATCGACCAGACAACCGAAGAAGAGGAGAAGGAGAAGACTCGTTACCGCGGAGACGAGGTCCGGTTCGACGTGGTCCGAAACCGCGTCTACTTGAGCGGGAGCGCGCACGTGGAGCGCGGGACGATGAAGCTCGACGCGGACCGGATCCGTTACGAGATCGACCGCTCAATCGTGACCGCGCAGGGAAGTCCCGTGCTCCAAGACGCGGATCAGCGCGTCGACGGGGAGCGGATGGTCTACAACGTGGACAAGGGGCAGGGGACGATTTACGACGGCGTCACGAAATACGAGCAGGGAATCTGTTATGGATCGAAGATTCATCGTTTGAACGACAAGACGCTGCTCCTCGAGGGAGGCCGGTACACGAGCTGCGAAGAGGAGAATCCGCACTACTACTTCCGCGCGGACCGGATGAAGATCTATCTCGACGACAAGACGGTGGTGCGCCCCATCGTTCTCCACATCGCCGACATTCCCCTTCTCGCGCTCCCGCACTACCTCTTTCCGCTCAAGGGGGGGCGCGCGAGCGGCTTTCTTCTGCCGAACATCGAGTTCGGCTTCTCGGAGAGCAAGGGGCGCTTCATTCGGAACGGCGGCTATTTCTGGGCGGTCAACGACTACGCGGATCTCACGTTCCGCGGGGACTTCTTCCAGAACTCGCACTGGATCGCTTATCTGGACGCGCGCTATCGGGTCCGCTATCTCCTCGGCGGATCGGCGCGTTCGTCGTATCAGAGCTCGGCCGGCGGGAGGAAGCGCTGGAGCGTGCAGGCGGATCACAATCAGGAGCTCGGGGAGAACCTCGATCTCACGATGCGCGCGAACTTCGTCTCCGACAAGCTCTACCGCGTCGAGCAGTCGACCACTCTTCAAGAGCTCGACCGCACGCTGAAGTCCGATCTCGTCTTGAAGAAGCGATGGAAGGACATGTCGTTCAGCGGGCAGCTCACGCGGACGGAGCAGCTCGACCGGGATCGGATCGACGAGACGCTCCCCTCGCTCCAGTTCACGATGAACCGCCGGGAGCTGTTCGCTCCTCCCGAGGCCCGACCGGGGGAGGCTTCGACCCGCCGCTGGTACAACGACATTTACTATCAGTACAGTTCGCGCCTCCTGAACTCGCGGGAGAAGAACGGGGATGTGCGGAAAGACCGCGCCGGGTGGGGCCACGACGTGAGCACGAACCTCTCCCGGCGTTTCGGGGAGTGGCTCGGGTACAGCGCGCGCATGCAGTGGAGCGAGACCTGGTACGACCGGGACGCGCTGGGCCAGAAGCAGGTGCGGCGCGGGATGTGGAGCGCCTCGACGAGCGTGAACACGAACGTGTACGGCACGTTCTTCCCCAGGATCGGGCCGCTCGTCGGCCTCCGTCACATCATCACGCCCGCCTTCTCGTTCACGTACCGTCCGAAGAACCCGAACCATTTCTACGTCGAGGACGGGGTCGAGAAGGACCGCTTCACCGGTTTCGGCGGGTTCGGCGCCTCGCAACGGGCCGCGCGGAGTTTCTCGCTGAGCCTCGACAACAAGCTGCAAACGAAGTATCTCGCGGGCGGAGAGGAGCGGAAGAACGATCAGCTCCTCATGCTTTCCAACTCGATCGCCTACGATCTCGAGAAGGATCGGAGCCGGGGGGAGAAGCCGTGGTCGGATCTCTCCTCGTCCCTTCGTTTCCAACCGGTCAACTTCTTTAACTCCGAAGCATCAGTCTCCCACGATCCGTATGGATGGGCGTTCCGCTCCTTCTCGGCCCGTTCCGGCTTCCGGTTCGACGGGACTCTCGGCCCGGGCGCCGGGAGGCCGGCAGCCCCCGCGACGGAAGAAGAAGACGCGGGCCTCATGGAAGCGGCGGGCGCCGAACGGTCCCCCTTCGAGGATCCGGCGACCGATCCGTATCGAGGGGATTATCGGAGCGAGGGAAGAAGGACCCAGGACTCCTCGGTGATTCCGTGGAACCTTCAAGTTTCGCACAGCTTCTCCCGGGGCGCGCGGCGGGGAAACTTCACGCAGTGGCTGAACACGAGCCTCGGCCTCGGGCTCACCTCCGGCTGGGATGTGGACTACGAGAATCGCTACGACCTTGAGGAGCGGAAGACCGTGAGCCAGGGCTTTCGAATCCGCCGCGATCTTCACTGCTGGGAGGCGAGCTTCCGCGGTCGATACTCAGGCCGGGAGTGGGAGTACTACTTCAACGTGCGCATCCGCGCCCACCCGGAGATCTACTACGAGAAGGGGGAGAGAAGGCTCGGATACTGAGGGCGCGCCCCGTCCCTCAATCCGTCACTCGCGATTGGGACTGCGGTTGCGGCGCTCCTCGCGGACACCTTCCGCGGTCACCCGCCGTGGTGGCGTCGTCGGACGGCGGGTCCTGCCCGCGGCTGTCCGCTCGATGCCAAGTGAACCAGGTTCATGAGCAATTAACGCGCCAGAACAGCTTGAACCAGGTTCCTTAACACAGTCGGACGCGCGGGTCACTCCTTCGCGCCGCATGCGCGAAGGAGCTTCCTCGCCACCCCGTCGCTTTTCGCGACGGGGAGCCCCGGCTCGGTCGTGTCGGCCAG
>JAGUYC010000137.1 GCA_020061515.1 Gemmatimonadota bacterium | reverse complement strand
CGATCGCCGTCGTGGAGGCGATGAAGATGCAGAACGAGCTCCAGGCGGAGCGCGCGGGGCGGATCGTCGAGGTGCACGTCGCTCCGGGCGACCGGGTCGACGCGCGCGCGCCGATCGCAACGCTCGAGGGGGCGGAATGAGCGGCGAGATCCAGAAGGCCTCGGTTCTCGTCATCGACGACGAGGCGGAAATCCGCCAGTCGTTCCGAAGGCTGCTCTCGCGCGAGGGGCTCGACGTCCACACCGCTTCCGACGGCAAGGAGGCGATGGCCGAGATCCGCAAGCGCCGGTTCCGCGTCGCGCTCTGCGATCTTCGCCTCCCCGACATCGACGGCCTCGAGCTCCTCAAGATGCTGAAGATCGCCTCGCCCGAAACCGAAGTCCTCATGATCACCGGCTACGGAACGATCGACGACGCCGTGCGCGCGATGAAGGACGGCGCGTACGACTTCATTCAGAAGCCGGTCAAGAAGCCTCTCATCCTCAAATCGATCGAGAAAGCGCTCGAGCGGCAGGCGCTCGCCAGCGAGAACCGGGAGCTTCGCGAGCGGCTCCAGAGCATGGAGAAGATCCCCCGCCCGATCGGCGTCTCCTTGGCGATGAAGAAGGTGATCGAGGTCGCCGAGCAGGTCGCGCCGAGCAGCGCCTCGGTCCTCATCGAGGGGGAGAGCGGGACCGGGAAGGAAGTGATCGCGAACATCGTCCATTTCGCGAGCCACCGGAAGGACTTTCCGTTCATCAAGGTGAACTGCGCGGCGATCCCCGAGACGCTTCTCGAGGCCGAGCTCTTCGGCCACGAGAAAGGCGCGTTCACCGGGGCGATCGCGCAGAGGAAGGGCCGCTTCGAGCTGGCCGACGGCGGCACGCTCTTCCTCGACGAGATCAGCGAGACCTCACCGGCCACGCAGGTGAAGCTCCTTCGCGTGCTGCAGGAGGGCGAGTTCGAGCGGGTCGGCGGGACCGAGACGATCCGCGGCGACGTCCGATTGATCGCCGCGACCAACGCCAACCTGGAAGAGGCGATCCGCGAGAAGCGCTTCCGCAAGGATCTCTATTACCGGTTGAACGTCGTGACGATCCATATCCCACCGCTCCGCGACCGCCCGGAGGACATCCCGCTCCTCGCGGAGCATTTCATTCAGGTGTTCAACCTGCGCAACGGGAAGTCGCTCGAGGGGCTGAGCCAAGAGGCTCTCGAGCGCTTCATGAAGTACTCCTGGCCGGGGAACGTCCGCGAGCTCGAGAACGTGATCGAGCGGGCGGTGGTTCTCGGGAAGGGCCGGTTGGTTCAACCGGACGATCTTCCTCCCGCGCTCGTCGAGAGACGGGGGAGCGAGCACATGATCCGCATCCCGTTCGGGATGACGATGCAGGAGGCGGAGCACAAGATCATTCAGGAAACCCTGCGGCGCACGCAGGGGAACAAGGAGCTCGCCGCGCGCCTTCTCGGGATCGCGTCGCGCACGATCTACCGGAAGCTGGAGAACCCCCCGTCCCCCGCGCCCCGGCCCGAGGAGTAGAGGCGAGCGGTGCCGGCCGCGGGGATTGCCATTTTGTCCCGGACCGGGGTTCCGGCCGAAGCCAAGCTGTCAACGGCGGGAGACGGACCGGTCGGAAAGGAACGGCAAGCATTTCGGCCTCAACGTGTTAGAATAGAGAGGAACCGGGCGGCGGTGGCACGCGCCTTGCACGATCGAGAAGAGAGAGAGCATGACGGAAAGTCGAACGGATCACCTGAGCATCCGCCGTCCCGGGCGGCGGAGGAAGTGATGGGACGATGACAACCGAAGCGGTCAAGAGCACGAAAGGGTGGATCGAGATCTCGGAGGACCACTGCAAGGGGTGCTTCCTCTGCATCGAGGACTGCCCGCAAGACGACATCGAGATCGCTCCCCACTTCAATCGGATGGGCTATCACCCCGCGAAGGCGCTCAACATCCGGTGCACGGGGTGCGGAATCTG
Source organism: Gemmatimonadota bacterium (assembly GCA_020061515.1). Classification (GTDB taxonomy): domain Bacteria; phylum Orphanbacterota; class Orphanbacteria; order Orphanbacterales; family Orphanbacteraceae; genus VGIW01. The sequence goes on along the minus strand of JAGUYC010000137.1, from coordinate 9,925 downwards.
CTTCTACGCATGCCCCGAGCCGCGGGCGATTCGCGTGTACAAGCGCGGCGGCCCCGCCAAAGGAGACAGCTGATGGCGCGGAAACTCATGAAGGGGAACAAGGCGGTGATCATGGGCGCGATCCTCGCCGACTGCCGCGCGTACTTCGGATACCCGATCACGCCGGCGAGCGAGATCGCGGAGGCCGCGGCCGATTACTTCCCTCGCCTCGGGCGCACGTTCCTCCAGGCGGAGAGCGAGGTCGCCGCGATCAACATGGTCTACGGTGCCGCGGCGACCGGCGTGCGCGCGATGACCGCCTCCTCCGGGCCCGGCATCAGCTTGAAGCAGGAAGGAATCTCCTACTCCGCCGGCGCGGAGCTTCCGATCGTCGTGGTCGACATCATGCGCGGGGGCCCGGGGCTCGGGAACATCGCGCCCGAGCAGGGAGACTACTTCCAGGTCGTGAAGGGGGGAGGGCACGGGAACTACCGGAACATCGTCCTCTCGCCGAACTGCGCGCAGGAGATGTGCGATCTCACGATCCTCGCCTTTGAGTTGGCCGACAAGTACCGGAATCCGGCGGTCATTCTCGCGGACGGCTACATCGGACAGATGATGGAGCCGGTCGACCTCTCGATCCGGGAGATCTGGAAGCCGGAGAAGCCCTGGGCGGTGGACGGGACGAGCCGAACGCAGGGGAACCTGGTCAGCTCGATTCATCTCTCGGCCGAGGAGCTCGAGGTGCACGTCGAGCACCTCTTCAAGAAGTACCAGACGGTCGAAGCGAACGAGGTCCGCTACGAGGAGTATCGGACCGAGGACGCCGACGTGATCCTGATCGGCTACGGCGTCGTCTCGCGGATCGTCCTCTCGGCGGTGGACGCGGCAAGAAAGAAGGGGGTTCGAGTCGGCATGATCCGGCCGATCACCCTCTGGCCGTTCCCGACCGAGATCATCCGCAAGCGCGCGGAGAGCGTCGAGGAGTTCGTCGTCGCGGAGCTTTCAACGGGCCAGCTGATCGAGGACGTTCGGCTCGCCGTCGAGGGAAGAAAGCCGGTCCGCCTCTTCCGGAGAACCGGCGGAATGGTCCCGAGCGCGGAGGAGATCGTGAACATCCTCGAGGTTCGGGAGGGGGTGGCGTAATGGACATGGTGGTAAAAGAGAAGGCGAAGAGCATTCTCGACCAGTACAAATACAAGCCGGGCCCGGACAAGGAATCGACCCACTACTGCCCCGGCTGCGGCCACGGGAACGTTCACAAGATGATCGGTGAGGCGGTGGACGAGCTCGGGGTTGCGGAGCGCGCGGTGCTGATGAGCCCGGTCGGATGCAGCGTGTTCGCTTACTATTACTTCAACATGGGGCACATTCAGGTCGCCCACGGGCGCGCGCCCGCGGCGGCGACCGGCGTGAAGCGCTCCCAGCCGCACGCGATCGTGATGAGCTACCAGGGAGACGGGGACCTCGCCGCGATCGGCGGGAACAACATTCTCCAGGCGGCGAACCGCGGGGAGAACATGACCGTCTTCTTCATCAACAACGCGATCTACGGGATGACCGGCGGCCAGATGGCGCCGACCACGCTGCTCGGCCAGAGGACCTCGACCACGCCGCGCGGTCGGACCCGGGCGAACGAGGGATTCCCGATCCGCGTGTGCGAGCTTCTGGCCTCGCTCGAGGCGCCCGTCTATCTCGAGCGGGTCGCCCTCATCGACCCGAAGACGACGGCGAAGGCACGCAAGGCGATCAAGAAGGCGATTCAGATGCAGGTCGAGGGGCGCGGTTTCTCGCTGGTTGAGATCCTCTCTCCCTGTCCGACCGGGTGGAAGCTCTCCCCGGTCGACTCGAGGGAGTGGATCGCGAAGAACATGCTTCCGGTGTTTCCGCTCGGTGTCTATCGCGATCGGAGCAAGGAAGAGCTCCCTCCGAATGAGGAGCCGAAGATCGAGACGGTCGCCGAGGCGCTCGGAATCGAGACCGGCGAAACGGCGACGATCCGGAAGTCCTCCGCGCCCCTCCCCGAGACGGTGCGCATGAAGGTGGCCGGTTTCGGCGGACAGGGAATCCTCTTTCTCGGCGAAGTGCTGGCGGAAGCGGGCATGCAGGCGGGCCACCGCGTCACCTGGCTCCCCTCGTACGGACCGGAGATGCGCGGGGGAACAGCGAATTGCCACGTGGTGATCTCGGCGGAACGGATCGGGAGCCCAACGGTCACGCTCCCGAACGTGCTCGTCGCGATGAACCGCCCCTCGTACGAGAGGTTCGTCGACGATGTCGTCGACAACGGGATGCTCCTCTACGACTCCTCGCTGATCGAGGGAGTACCGGTGCCGGAGAGGCTCCGCAGCTACGCGATCCCCGCGACCCAGATCGCCGATTCGATCGGGAACACGCGCGTCGCGAACGTGGTGATGCTCGGCGCCTATCTCGGGATCACGGGGATCTTCACTCGTGAACAGGCGCTGAAGGCCCTCCGCTTGCACATTCGGAGGCCCCAGCTCCTCGAGCTGAACGAGAAGGCGCTCGACGCCGGCATGAAGGCCGCGTCGCCGAAGAAATAGAATTTCACTCCCCGGCCGGCCCGGGGATAGGTTCCGGGCCAGGGAGTGCGTTCCGTGGGGCTCAGGAAGAAGATCCTCGTCGTCGAGGACGACCAGGGTCTCCGCCAGGCGTTTCTGGCTCTCTTCCGGCGCGGGCCGCACGCCTGCGCCGCCGTCCCGATTCGCGAGGGAATCGCGCGCGTTCGGCGCGGTGAGCGGCCCGACCTCATCATCGCCGACCTCTGGGGAAATCCGGCCGGGTGCGAGCGACTCCTCTCCCACCTTCGCCTCGCGGGGGGCAAGATCCTCTGTCTCTCCTGCCGCGAATGCCCGCACGGCGGACGTCCTCCGTGCGCGGGGGATACGATCCTTCCGGACGCGGTGCCGCGCAAGGACGGACTTCTCGCGACGGTCGAGCGTCTTCTTCTTTGATTCGAGCGATCCTGTCTCCGAACCCCACGGCTCGCATCTGGACAGCGCCGGCCGATTCTCGACCGGGTGGCGACCGGAAGAATGCGTGCTATATTTCGAAAAGAGAGATCGATCCGGGAGGGAGGAGAGATGGTGCGGATCGACCCGACGGGCCGCGTGCTGTTTCGATTCTCCGAACCTGCTCGAGGCCCCGTGTATCTCGTGGGCGACTTCAACAACTGGGACGAACGCTCGCACCCGATGATCCGCCGAAACGACGGATCCTGGCAGCTCGCCTTGCCGCTGGCTCCGGGAAAGTACGCGTACAAGTTCCTCTGCCGGGACGGCTGGTACAACGATCCGGAGGCGGATGATTACGAGATGAACGCCTGGGGAAGCTGCGATTCCGCGGTTCGAATCGGTCCGGCGACCGGCGGGGGACCGAACGCCACGGAAACGCACGCGGCGGCTTGACGACGGCGAGATCGGGGATCGTGTCGTTCGCAAGAGCGCGTGCGCGCGCCCTCGGCGAAGACCGGTGACCGCACGGCGGCGCGAGCGTGAAAAGGAGTCGGCTTGGACCCATCGTCTCGAGGGCCGGCCCTCGGGGGGTGGGTTTCTTGTTGTCGGGCGCGCCCGCGGCTTGAGATCGCGCGCCCTCTCCGCTACGATTGCTGAGTTCCGCCGCATCCGTTGTCTCTTCTTGGGCGAGGATCCGATCGAAGGGGTTGTGTATGAACCGCGTGGACGAGCTGTACCGTCAGGTGGAGCCGGATTTCCCGAAGTGGGAGATCCTCAAGGACTGCATCGATCAGTTCATCGATATGATGTTGAACTGGCGCCAGAGCGGACACCCGGGCGGATCGCGCTCCAAGGTGCATGCCCTCGTGGCGACCCTTCTCGGGGGCGTCATGCGGTGGGACATTCGAAGACCGGACGCGCGTTTCGGCGACCGTTTCGTTCTCGTCGCCGGGCACACGGTCCCTCTCGTGTACGCGGCGCTCGCGGTGCTGAACGAGGCGATGCGCGCGAAGCATCGCGAGACGGGCGACGCGCGTTTCCGAATCCGGAACGAGGAGACGCGCGCGCTCTATGCGGAGCACCTCCTTGGTTTTCGCCGGCGGGGCGGGCTCGCGGGACACGCCGAGATGGAAGGACGCACCCTCTTCCTCAAGTTCAACACCGGTCCCTCGGGGCACGGATCGCCGGCGGCGGCGGGCGAAGCGCTCGCGCTGAAGCGCGCGGGAGCGGAGGGAGTGCGCGTGTTCGCGTTCGAGGGGGACGGCGGTCTTACCGCGGGCGCCTCGCACGAGACGAAGAACTCCGCGTGGGGGCTCGGTCTCGGCAATCTCGTCTACGTCGTCGATTGGAACGACTTCGGTATCGACGATCACCGCGTCTCCTCGGTCGTTCACGGCAGGCCTCGCGAGTGGTTCGAGCCCTACGGCTGGCGCGTCGCCGGTACCGAGCGGGGGAGCGAATGGGGTCCCGTGACGCGCGCGCTTCTCGAGATCGCGCGCGACGCGAACGACGAGAGCCGGCCGGGGATGGTTTGGGTCAAGACGCGCAAGGGAAGGGACTATCTCAAGTACGACAACAAGTCGCATGGATCGCCCCACGGCGCGAACTCGGATCTCTTCTGGGAAACGAAGAAGGCGTTCGCGGAGAAGTACGGCGTGACGTTCGAGGGGTTCGGGAAGCCGCTCCCGAAGAACCCGGACGAACAACGCGCGCAGGTCGCGGCGAACTACGACCGAGTCCTCGACGTGATCCGAAACGACCGCGCGCTTCTCGATTGGCTGGCGAACCGGCTCGTCGCGATCGGCGACTCGGTGCCGGAGGAGATCCCCGGATTTCGTTTGGATGAGAAGAAGAACCCGTGTGAAGACGCGGACCTCTTCGACGCGCGCGCCTATCCGGCGGAGATGTGGGCGAAGCCCGGGGAGAGGAAGCCGAACCGCGCCGCCCTCGCGACGTGGGGCGCTTACGTGAACACAACCTCTCGAAAGAAGCACGGCCGCCCGCTCTTCCTCGCGTGCAGCGCCGACCTCGCCGACTCGACCAACATCTCCGGGTTCGCGTCCGGGTTCGGCGGGACGGAAGGCTGGGGATGGTTTCACCGTGAAACGAATCCGGAGGGGGCGCTTCTCCCGCAGGAGATCACCGAGTTTGCAAACGCCGGCATCATGGCCGGCCTCGCGACGGTGAACTTCTCCCTCGATCCGGAAAAGCGCTTCAACGGGTTCTACGGGGCGTGCTCGACGTACGGATCCTTTTCGTACCTCAAGTACGGGCCGATGCGTCTGTTCAGTCAGCTCGCGCAGGATTGCGACCTTCGCGTGGGGAAGGTCCTTTGGGTCGCCGGACACTCGGGGCCGGAGACGGCGGACGACTCGCGCACTCACTTCGGCGTCTTCTCGCCGGGCGTGACCGATCTCTTCCCGTGCGGCCGCATCGTGAACCTGCACCCCTGGGAACACAACGAGGTGCCGGTCGTTCTCGCCGAGGCGTTCCGGGGCCCCTGGCCGATCGTCGCGCTCCACCTCACGCGGCCGCCGGTCGAGATTCCCGACCGCGCGGCGCTCGGCGCCGATTCGCATTTCGCGGCGGCGAGAGGAGCGTACCTGATCCGCGCGTACCGCCCCGGCGTGAAGAAGATGGGCACTCTCCTCGTGCAGGGAACGACGACGACCGCGAACCTCCTGAAGATCCTCCCCGATCTCGACCGGGAGAAGATCAACGTGAAGATCGTCGCGACGATCTCGCGCGAGCTCTTCGACCGCCAGGACGAAGAGTATCGGGAGTCGATTCTCTCCGGCGCGGATTGGATCGACTCAACGGTCGTCTCGAACCGCGCGCGCGCCCTCTCCCACGCGTGGATCTGCCACAAGATCGCCGAGGAATACGCGATCTCCTCCGATTGGGACGATCGTTGGCGGACGGGAGGGACCGTCGAGGAAGTGTGCGAGGAGGCGCGCATCTCGCCCGAGTGGATCCTCGCGGGGATCGAGCGCTTTGTCCGCGATCGGGAGAAGCGCCTCCGGCGTCTGGCGGCATGGATCGACGGGGCGCGGGAGGGGTAGCGCCCGGAGAAGGATGCCTTCGGAGCGAGGCTCCACCCGACCCATCCTTCGGCTCTCACCGCACGAGCGTCATCTTGATCGTCCGGACGTCGCCGTTCGTCCCCACGCGCGCGAAGTAGACGCCCGAGGAGACCGGCCGCGCGAGGGGATCCCTCCCGTCCCAAAGAAGCTCCAAGCTCCCCGCCCTGGCGCTCCCTTCGTAGAGAGTTCGCACAAGACGCCCGCCCGCGTCATACACATGCGCGCTCACGCGGCCCGGCTCCTCGAGAACGATCGGGATCGTCGTTTGAGGGTTGAAGGGATTCGGCCGATTCGGGAGAACGACGAGGGCGGCCGCGGGGATCTTCCCCGCGATCCCGGTCGCGATCTGGTGCAGGAAGTGGAGGTTCTCGTCGTCCGGATCCCAGTTCGTCACGAGAAGGTCGAGCTGGCGGGAGAAGACGTAGTCGATCTCGAGGGCGCCGCTCATCGGCGGGGGCGCCTCGGAGAGCGCGATCCACCCCTTCTCGAAATCGACCGCATACGAGGCCGGATCGATCGGAACGCCGCCCGCGCGCACCTCGAGAATCTCGCGGAGCGGCCGCTCGTTCGTGTAGAACACCTTCGCGACGCCGTTCCCCGCCTTCGACTCCCCGATCACCGCCGTCGAGCCGGAATTGTCCATGTCCCCCCAGATCACGCTCTCGACGACGAGCCCCTTTGTCTGGTTCGCGAACTTCCAGGAGAAGGAGGGGACCGTCTCGAGGGTTCCGCCGAGGTTCTCGAAGACGACGACCGGTTCCCACCACCCGCCGGAGGCGAGATCGAGATCGCCGTCGTGATCGCAGTCGCCGAAGGTGACCGCCGAGTAGTACTGGCGCGCCGGTCCTCCGGAGATCCACGACGGGGTCGACTCGAAGGTTCCCCCGAGATTTCGATAGATCGCGACGTTCGAGGGGCCGCCGAGCTGCCCGTTGTTCGCGACCGCGAGGTCGAGCCACCCGTCTCCGTCGACGTCCCCGAGATCGATCTGGAGCGTGTTCCACGTGTCGCCCGATTCCCACGCCGGGATCGAATCGAGACCGCTCCCATGATTGAGGTACAAACGGTTCGGACCGAACTCATTTCCGCAGACGAGATCGAGATCGCCGTCGTTGTCCACGTCCCCCCAGGCGACGTCGAGCGTGTAGTCGACCGGCCCGGTCCGCCAGACCGCGTTCGTCGTAAGCACGCCTCCGTCGTTGCGGTAGATCTTGCTCTTCTGAGGAACGCCGGTGTAGGTCTCGCCGCATGCGACCGCGAGGTCGAGGTCGCCGTCGCCGTCCCAATCCCCCCACGCGAGATCGAACGAGTTGTCGAGGTCGCCGGAGATCCAGACCGGCGTCGCGGAGAGACCGGTCCCGAGGTTCTCGTAGACCTTGTCCCTCTGCGGCGTGCCCGGATCGCCGAGGACCGCGACCGCGAGGTCGAGATCTCCGTCCCCGTCGAAGTCGCCGAGATCGACGTGGCAGTTGTAGCCGATGTCCTCGCTCTGCCAGGAGGCCTCGAGCTCGAGCACGCCGCCCCGGTTGTAGTAGACGCGGATCGGCTGGCGAGCCATGTCGTTCCCGTTCGCCGTGATCAGATCGAGATACCCGTCCCCGTCGAGATCGACGAGAACGCCGCCGGTCGAGTAGTCGTTGTCTTCCGATTTCCAGACGGGCGGCGTCAGGAGCGGGACGACCGCGCTCGCCGCCGTCGCAAGGGCGAGAATCGCGAGGATTCCCGCGGCGGCGAGGATCGGTCCGGATGCGATGCGGCGGTGATGCGTGCCGTACATAGGTTCACCTCGGCTTTCCTGTCCGGGGGAGCGGTGGGAGCAAAGCCCGCGACGCGCGGGACGTTCCGGGTGCCGGAGGTCGGACTCGAACCGACACGAGGTTGCCCTCGGGGGATTTTGAGTCCCCTGCGTCTACCAGTTTCACCACTCCGGCCGGAGTGTCTATCATTCTATCGGATGAGGCGACCCGCGTCAACGTTCCCGCCGGCCGCGGCCGGAGGCGAGGCCGAAGGATCCTTTCCGGTTGACGGAGGGAGCCCTCGGAGAGTACATTTCTTCCGCCGAGCGCCCCGGATGCGCGGATGGGGCTGTAGCTCAGCTGGGAGAGCACTTGACTGGCAGTCAAGAGGCCACGGGTTCGAGCCCCGTCAGCTCCACTTTCTCACCGGGATTCCGGAGTCCTCACCCAGTCGAACTTCCACGTGTGGCGTTGCGTGAAGCCGTCGTCCCTCGTGATCTCGAGAACCATCGACGAGAGGGGCGGCTCGGCGCGAAGCGGAAAGGCGAGATCGGCGACGCTCCTCCAGGTCGCCTTGCGGTCCACGTACGATTCCTTCTGGAACTCGGGCACCCCTTGCGGCTCGATCCGGATCGGGTCGAACAAACGCTTGTCGTCCGAACGGAGACGGAAGCGCCAGCGCGCGAGATCGACCTCGCCGGGCTTCTCCCCCCAAACCGCGATGCGGAAGCTGATCCCTTCCTCGATGTATCGACGGTTCATGGCGTAAAGAGCTTCGCTCGCGCCGGCCTTTCCGCCGACCCGTTTCTCGAGATAAGCGAGGTCGTAGAGCATCGCGGCCGTCGTCCCGGAGGTCTCGAGAAGGGCGCGCCCGGTGTAGGGCCGAACGAAGAGGGCCTCAATCTCCGCTTCCGAGAGATCCCGGTAAGCGGGCGCGACCACGCCGTTCAAGCTCGGCGTGACCGGTTCGAGGAAGAGCGCGGGGGGCGAGCACCCGGCGAACGCGGTCCCCAGGAGAAGCAGAAGCAACGCGCGATTCGGCATCGGCACTCGGTCCTCCTTCGTCCGCCCGGCGAACCCGCGCTTCGACGCGGAGGAAGACGCATTTCCCGCGCAAGTGCAAGGCGTCGCTGGACCGTGAGGACCTTAGCAATCTTCAAGAAACCCGTCAAGCGCGATGCAGAACGCAAGGCCCTCTCGCAAGATGAGCGCGCTCCTCGTTGACAACGCCTTCCAGTTGAATTAAAATAGTGTCGAGTAACGGCTTAGGGAGCAGGGGAATTCGCTCCTATCGATCGGGTCAAAAGCCCCCGCTTCTAAGTTCCGAAGCCGTCGCGCCCTTCGCCTGCGTCTCCCGAGTACCCCCCGCCGACGGCTCGGGTGAGCGCACCCGGGTCGCGGAGAAGAGGGGCGCCGCGAACGCGCGTCGCGCGCCGCGTCGCCGGGCAAGTGATTATCATGAACCGATTGAAAGACAATCTTTTGCGGGCGGACTCAAAGGTAACTTCGAGGTGGGTCGCGGGCGGCACACCTCGCGGCCCGCGGTCTGGCACCGCGCTTGCACCCTACACCCAGCGAACAAACGAGGGAGCGGGAAAGGCTCCCTGCTCTACGCGTGATTTGCTGGGTCGTGGGCTGATCTCAATCGACTTGGATGCGAGTTTCACGGTTACCCGGGCACACGGTAGGAGCGGGGAGCCCTTCCCGTTTCCGCGGAAAACCCTTCGCAGCGGTCTCCGGTCGGTCCGTTCTCTCGGTGGGGAGGTGTAGGGTGGTCACGCGCTTTTCCGGCCTAAACCGCACCCCCGCGCCTCGGAGTCTCCGCGCGCCGGGCTTCGCCATCGTCGCCCTTCTTCTCCTCGCAACCGCGACCTTCTCCCCGGCCGAGGAGAGGCTCCTTCTCTTTGGAAAAGACGAACCCTGGCGGCAAACTTCGGAAACGATCGTTCGGGCGGGAGGGCGAATCCTGCAGGCCTTCCCGCCCGGAGGAGCGATCGTCGAGGCATCGCCCATCGCCTGGAAAGAGCTGGAAGAGAGAGAGCCCTCCTGGAGAAGCGAGACGGGGAAGATCCACGCTTCTCTCGCCGATGAGCTGCCGCGCGAGGCCCGTTTCGCGGCCCGGGCCTGGAACCGCCGGCTTTCGCCCCCCGTG
>JAGUYC010000268.1 GCA_020061515.1 Gemmatimonadota bacterium | reverse complement strand
GCCTGCCGATCCGCTCACGACCCGTGGCCCCGGTGCGCGAGGACTGTTTGAGCCGGTGCCCCCTTCCCCCGGCTCCGAGCGGCCGGCCCTCCGCTGTTCTTCTGACGGATGAGGCTAGCCTCGATGAACCGGCTTCGCATCTCGATCCTCGCGCTCTTCGCTCTCGCTCTCTTCTTCGCACCCGAACCCGACCGTGCCTATCTGTTCGAACGCTCCGCGCTCGCTCTATCCGGGAAGATCGCGCGATCGGTCGGCGGCGCATCGATCGGCGAGCTTGCCGTTTCGGTCGGCGAGGAGAACGCCGCTCTTCTCGAGAAAGCGCGGGCGGAGCTTCTCTCCGAGCTTCGCGAGAGAGGAACGCGCGTGGAGCCCGGCGCCCCCCCTCTCCATGTCGCCTTCGAACGCGGCGAGAAGCGCGGCTTCGCTCGCTGGCGCCTCGGAGACGGGGACGAAGCCGAGGCCTCGCTTCGCTTCACCGGGATCACCTCTCTCCTTCCTCCTCTCGTCGCGATTCTCGCCGCTCTTCTCTTTCGGCGTGTGCTCGTCTCGCTCTTCCTCGGCGTCTGGATCGGCGCGACCTTCCAGAGCAACGGCAACCCGCTCGCCGGACTTTGGGTCTTCCTCCGCACGTACGTCGTGCAGGAGGCCCTTCTCGATTCCTTCCGCCTGGAGATCATCGGCTTCGTGATCGGGCTCGTCGCCCTCGTCGGGATCATGAGCCGAGGCGGGGGGATGCAGGGGATGATCCGGCTTCTCATGCGCTTCGTCCGATCCGCCCGCTCGGCGCAGCTCGTCACCTTCGGAATGGGTCTCGCGATCTTCTTCGACGACTACGCGAACACGATCCTCGTGGGCGGAACGATGCGCCCGCTGACCGACCGCTTCCGCGTCTCGAGGGAGAAGCTATCGTTCCTCGTCGACTCGACGGCCGCGCCGGTGGCCGCGCTCTCCATCCTCTCGACGTGGATCGCCTACGAGGTGAGCCAGTTTGCCCCTCAAATCCTCGAGGTGGGCATCACGGAGAACCCCTACTTAATCTTCCTCCGCACGATCCCCTTCCGCTTCTACTCGATCTTTCTGCTCCAGTTCATCCTCTTCGGAATCCTTCTCGGGAGGGACTACGGGCCCATGCTTCACGCGGAGAGGCGCGCGGCTCGTGAAGGGGCGCTGACCCGACCCGGCGCCCGGCCGCTCGTCTCCGACGACATGACGAAGGTGCGCGCAAAGGAGGGGATTCCGTTTCGTTGGTGGAACGGACTCCTTCCGATCGTGCTCGTGGTCTTCGTGACGCTGGCCGGTCTCTGGATCTCGGGGAATCGCGCGCTGGCGTCTTCCGGAGGCGCGAAATCCCTCTCCGAGATCTTCTCGCTCGAGGCGCTTCGCGACGTCCTCGAAGCCGCGAGCTCGACGAAGGCGATCGCATGGGGAGCGTGGTCCGGCTTCTTCTTCGCCGCGGCCCTCCTCCTCGCCCAACGGATCCTTTCCCCCCGCGAGATCGTCGGAGCGGCCTTCCGGTCGACCCGTGCACTCTTCTTCGCGATCCTGATCCTGATTCTCGCCTGGTGCATCGGGGGGGTCTGCCGCGACTTGGGGACCGCGCACTACCTCGTCGCGCTCTTTCGGCGGTCCCTTCTTCCCGAGCTCTACCCGATCGTGCTCTTCGTCCTCTCCTGTCTCGTCTCCTTCTCCACGGGATCCTCGTGGTCCACGATGGCGATCATCCTCCCGAACTCGGTCGCGCTCGCCTACCTTCTCGGCGAGTCCGCCCTTCTCGGCCCCTTCGGTCTCACCGTCCTCTCCATCGGCGCCGTTCTGGAGGGTTCGATCTTCGGAGACCACTGCTCGCCGATCTCCGACACGACGGTCCTCTCGTCGGTCAGCTCGGCCTCCGATCATCTCGACCACGTGCGCACGCAGATGCCCTACGCCGCGACCGTCGCGGCGGTCGCCCTCCTTTTCGGCTACGCACCCTCGGCCTACGGAATGCCCCGGATCCTGAGCTACGGGCTCGGGACCGGCGCGATCCTTTCCGTTCTTCTGCTCGCGGGGCGAAAGTCGAGGTAGCCGCGAGGAAGGTCGTCCCGCTGCCGTTCCTTTCGGCTCGCGGGCGCCGCGATCTTCGGAGTCGGTTTAGCCGGCGTAGCCGAGGGCGCGGAGCTTCTCACGCGTCTCGTCGTCGAGGGGAGTCTCGCTCGGTTCGGCTTCGCCGATCCGCTCGCGAAGAAGCCTTTCGCGGAACTCGAGCGTCCTTTGGGTCTCGATCGGAGCCAGGTTCCTCGTCTCCCCCGGATCTCGATCGAGGTGATAGAGCTCCTCGGCTCCGTCCTCCCACAGAAGATACTTCCACGGTCCCTCGCGAAGCCCGAAGAGAAGGCCGCTCGGCACGGGAGGGCGCTCGAGGAGAATCCCGCGCGGCGCGCGCCCCTCCCCCTCGAGGAGGGGAACGAGGCTTGCCCCATCCGTCTCCCAGCCGGCGCCGAGGCCGAGAAGATCGAGCAGGGTCTCCGCGAGGTCGACGAGCGAGACCGGCTCGGCGACGATCCGACCGGCGGGGAGGCGCCCGGGCCACCGGAAGACGAGGGGAACGCTGAGGGAAGGTTCATAGAGGAAATGCGAGTGCCCGAAGTAATACCCGTGTTCCGTGAGGCTCTCCCCGTGGTCTCCGACCACGATGACGAGAACGCTCCCCGGACGCCGCCGCCTTTCGAGCCCGTCGAGAAGACGGCCGATCTCGCGATCGGTGTAGGTCACCTCTCCCTCGTAGAGGGCGATCGGATAGCGGACGTCCGTCACGCCGGCGAGCCCGAGATACGCCGGGATCTCGATCCCTTCCAGACTGCGGTGCGAGGGATCCCTCTCGCGGCCGTCGTAGTACATCCGCCGGAAGGGGGGCGGAGCGGAATAGACCGCGTGCGGGTCGAAGAGGTGAACCCAGGCGAGGAACGGGCCCTTCGACTCGGGGAGCCAACGGAGGAACGCCTCGGCGGTTCTTTCGGCGATCCGCTCGGTGCCGCGGACCCGCCCCTCGGAGGTCGTGAAGCCGTCCGGAAGCCGGTCGTCGAAGTGATCGAAGCCTCGGGCGAAACCGAAACGCCTCTCGAGCGGAAACCCGCTGACGAAGGCGGCCGTCTCGTACCCGGCCGACCGGAGAGCCTCTGAAAGAAGAGGAACGGTCTCGGCGAGGACCGCGCCGTTGTCCCGAATGCCGTGGTTCCGCGGATAGAGACCGGAGAGGATCGTCGCGTGCGACGGAGCGGTGGAGGGGACCGGGGTGAAGCAATCGGCGAACTGGGTTCCCTCCGCGGCGAGACGGTCGAGGTGGGGCGTGCGGGTTCCGTGCGCCCCATAGCAGCCGAGGCGATCCGCGCGGAGGGTGTCGATCGTGATGAGGAGCAGGCTCGGCCGCTCGTCGCCGCCGCACGAGAGGACAGGGAGAACACCGGAGACGGCGAAAGCGAGCACCGCGAGGCGGATCGCGAACGAAAGCCGACGCATCCGATCCCCCCTCAACGAGAAGGGCGGGTCCCGTGGACCCGCCCCCCGTCGCCTATCAAGACACGCGAGAAAAGCCTACATCACGATCTTCTTGACGGCTTTCTTGCGCGCTTTCTTGCGGGCTTTCTTCTTCGTGGCTTTCTTCTTGGTGACTTTCTTCTTGGTTTTCTTCTTCGCTACCGTGCGCTTGGCTTTCTTCTTCGTGGCCACCTTCGTTCACCTCCCGTGTGAAGGTTGAAGAAAGAACCCCTCGCTGCATTCGGCGAACCGGAGAAGGGACACCTGTGGATTCACCCTGTACGAGGGTTCGCCGAACCCGACACATCTTCCCCACACCCACCCATCATCATTCGATCTATGCGTACACTCGCGACTCGCAGGATCGAGCCGGGTGATGTTGAACGAACCGTTCGGAGTCGCGCTCATCTCGCACCTCAACGCGAACTTGAAACACGGCACAATATATGTAGCTTCGCAAAAACCTGTCAACTCTTTTCGTACATCGTATCGAACATTTTCTTCCCCGACTTGAGCGGTCCGGACCCGAGGACCCGGTCGCAGAGAGAAAAAAGCTCGCGCGTCCCGCATCGGAGAGAGAGACGGATGCGGCCGACGAGGGCGCCGAGACGGTCGCGCGTTCCTTCGCCCCCCGCACGAAAGACTTCATCGAGGAACCTCGGCGAGGAAAGAGCAACTTCGGGCTGAAGGAAGCCTCTCGAACGCGTACAATTCGCAACGGAACCGTTCGGAAGCGCACGGCGACCTCCGGCGCGCACCGGCTCCGGCAGAAGGAGCGAAGAGCGGCGCCGGACCGAGCGCCTCCTCGGCGGGAGGAGATCGTGGGAAGAAACGACCGGCTTTGGGCGATTCTTCTCGCGGTCTTCTTTCTTGTCCCCTACTTCGCGACGCTCTGCCCGCGCGTCTTTCTCGGCGACTCGGGCGAGCTGACCGCCGCGGGGCATCTGCTCGACATCGCGCACCCGCCGGGCTTCCCCCTCTACTGCCTCCTCGCGCGCCTCTTTTCTCTCGCCGGGATCGGATCGATCGCCGCGCGCGTGAACGCGCTCTCCGCGGTCGCCGCCGCCTCGGCGGCGGGGATCTTCTATCTCGTCGCGCGCATGGGAACCTCGCGACTCGCCGCGTTCTCCGGGGCGCTTCTCGTCGGATCCTCCTCGCTCCTCTGGTCCCATGCGGTCGTCGCCGAGGTTTACGCGCCTCACCTCGCGTTCTTCCTCGCGGCCCTCTTCTGCCTGTTGCGCGGCGGTTCCGCGAGAGATCTCGCTCTCGCCGCGACCTTCGGCGGTCTCTCGACCGCAGTGCACCCGCTCGGAATCGGCATGCTCCCGCTTCTTCTTCTCGCGCCCCGCGCATCGGGAGGAGGAGGGGAACGCGCGCGGTCGATCGCGAGCTCGGTCCTCTTCTTCGCGATCCCGCTCACGCTCTACCTCTACCTTCCGATCCGATCGTCCCTCGATCCTCCGGCGGATTGGGGAAATCCCGAAACCTTCAAGGGGTTCTTCGCTCATGTCCTCCGGCTCCGCTACCACGACGTTCCAAGACCGGACGCGTCCCTTGTGCTCGTTCTCCGTGAGCTGGCCGCGATCTTCCGCGCCGCGATCTCGGGGAGCATCCCGCTCCCCCTCCTCCCGCTCATCCCCCTCGGGATCGTCTCCGCGTATGTTTGGGACCGAAGAAGGGCCCTTCTCTTGCTCGGCGCGCTTCTCCTCTTCGGGCCGCTCCTCGTTCTCTATCTCCGCTTTCCCCTCGCTCCCGAGCGCGTGGACGAAAACGCGGTCTTCTTCCTTCCCGCTTTCGCGATCCTCGCTCTCTTCCTCTCGTTCGGAATCGACATTCTTCTTCGCGGGTGCGCGGGAAGAAGGTCCCTCCTTCTCGGCATGCGGGCCGTGCTCCTCGTTCTCGTCGCGGCCCGTTTCGCATCGGCTTGGCGCGATCATCCCCATAACGAGGTCTCCCTTCCCGAGGAATACGCCCGGCAGGTTCTTCATTCTCTTCCGAGGGAAGCGGTTCTCCTCGCGGAGGGAGACGACATCGTCTTCCCGCTCCACTATCTCCAGAGAGCGCTCGCCCTGCGAACCGACGTGCGGATCCTCGACGCGCGTGGGACGGTCTTCCCGGCGAGGACCGAGCGCGCGAGCGGCGATCGCTACTCCACGTTCCCGCTCCGGGGGTTCCTCCCATCCGGCCTCGTCTTTCGCGAGCCGAACGCGGACCCGGTTCAGGCTCCAGAGAGCGCGTGGCCCGCGCCCGGCGAAGAGCGGCTTCTGCGGCGATCGACGCCGCTCCGAATCCTCTGGACGAACTACTTCGAGACGAGAGCGCGGTCGGAGGAGACGATCGCGCGCGCGGCGTTCTTCCGGCGAGCGGCGCTTGCGCTTTCCGAGGAGTTTCCAGAGACGGACGACCGCCGCGCGGTTCTCTACGTGGAGGCGACCGTTCTCGCGGAGCGCGGCGAGGGGGAAGAGGCGGCGGCGCGCCTTCGAAGCCTCTTGTCGGAAGACCCGCTCGATGCGCGGGCCTCTCTTCTCCTCGCAGAAATCGAGCTCGCGAAAGGGGAGACGGCGAGCGCTCTCCGCCTCGCCTCTCTCTCCGGCGAGGCGACTGCGTCCACGCTTGCGAGAAGCGCGGTGATCCACCTTTACGCGGGGAAGAGCGAGCGGGCGCGCGAGCTTCTCGAAGAGGCCGCGAGGCTTGATCCGCTCGCGACAGAGCCGCTCGCGCTCCTCCAGCGCCTTGCGGCGGAGAACTCCGAGTGGGAGAGGTCGATCCGTTTCGGGTCGCGGGCACTCGCGATCGATCCGACCCTCGCGGATGTTCACCTCGGGCTCGCGCGCGCCTTCCGGGCGATGGGGAACGACAAGCGCGCGATCCGCGCGTACCGTTCGCTCGTCCGATCGGAGCCGAACCACCCGGGAGCGGAAGAAGCAGAAGACTTTCTGGCAGAGAACGTCGAGGGATGGCGGTAGGATGCTTCCCGGCTACCGCGGCGGTCTTTTCGATTCGCCGACGAGCCGGGAGAGATTCCCGCGCGCCTCGGCGGAGGACGGGTCGAGACGGAGCGCGCGCCGGAAACAAACCTCCGCCTCTTTCGTTCGGCCGCTCCTCGCGAGAAGAACGCCGAGCGCGTTCCACGCGTCGTCCCTCGTCGGGTCGCGGCGAAGCGCCTCACGGTAGTTTCGCTCCGCCTCGCCGCTCTTCCCCTCCCGCTCGAGAAGAATCCCTTGGGTGTAAAGGGCCGGCGCGTGTCCGGGCGAGAGCCGGAGCGCTTCTCGGAGATCCTCTCTCGCCTCCTCGTTCCTCTCGAGCCCGAGGAGAACGAGCGCGCGGTTGAAGCGCGCGTCCGCGTAATCCGGCCTCGCGCGGAGCGCCTCGCCCAGCCATTCGAGCGCGCGGCCGCTTCCGTTCGGATCGAGCATCTCGACGACGCCGAGACCGTTCGCTGCGTCCGGATCGCCGGTGCGCCCCCAGAGCGATCGGAACCGCGCGCGCGCCTCGTCCCGATCGCCCCTCTCGTACGCGAGCCGCGCGAGGTTGTACTCGG
>JAGUYC010000089.1 GCA_020061515.1 Gemmatimonadota bacterium | reverse complement strand
GACCGCGAGCGGATCGCGCCCTGCCGCGCGCGAGCGCGCCACCTCCGCGCGGAGCGCCTCGAAGAGGAGCCGCGGCACGACGGGGAAATCCTTGACAAGCGAAACATCGTTGATCAGCTGCTCGGCGATCCCCTTTCCGAGATTGCCGTAGGTCTCGGTCTCGCCGAGCACCTCGAACGGACGGACGGCGAGAAGACCCGGGGAGAGCGGGGCGGGCTCCGCGGCGAGGGCCGCCGCCCGTTCCTCGTAGACCATGCGGACGACGCGGTTCATGCGGCCGCGCACGGTTCTTGCGACCGCGCTCGAACGGCCGTCGCTCCGGTAGAGGCGGTAGGCGTCGAGCGCCCCCGCCCATTCCGCCCGCCCCTCGTGGCAGAGACCGACGAGAAGCGGAAGCGAGCGGTCCTCCGGGTCGAGGCGCGCGGCCTTCTTGAGGCGGGCCATCGCTTTGTCGAAGCGGCCCTCGTCGAGGTAGAGAAGACCGAGGTCCCTCAGGATCTCCGCGTTCTCCGGCGCCCTCGCGCTCTTCTCCTCGAGACGGGCGATCGTCTGCCCGCCGCCCTTCCCTCCCGCCGCGCCGGCGGCGCATCCCGAGAGGAGGGCGGCGAGAACCGGAAGGACGAAGAAGGGACGGACGAGGCTCATTCGTTCTCCTCCCCGGCGGCCGTACCACCGGAAACGGTACCAGATCCCGCGGCCGCCGCACACCCTTTCCGAGGCGGGCGGACGAACCCCGCGCCCGGAACGAGGAAACCCCTCCCGGCCGGCGGCCGGAAGGGGTTTCGCGAACGTTCGCTCGAAAAATCAGCGGACCAGAATCATCTTCTTCGTCAGGGACGTCTTCTCCGTGTCGAGACGGTAGTAGTACATGCCGCTTCCGACCTCGCGTCCGGTCCGGTCGCGGCCGTCCCACGTCACCGTGTGGGAGCCCTGTCCGACCGCGCCGTCGACAAGGTCGGTCACGAGACGTCCGGTCGGCGCGAAGACCGAAAGACGGACCTGGCCGTCCCGATCGACCGAGAAGCCGATCGTGGTCGCCGGGTTGAACGGGTTCGGCATGTTCTGATCGAGAACCACGCGAAGCGGAATCCCGCCGGGGACATCGGTCGAGATCTGGGGAATGAACCCGGTCGCCGAGTTCAGGACCGCCTTCCCGACGTCGTTCTGCACCCACACCGTGCTCTGCATCCGATCGATGTGGTAGTTCGCGCTGTCGAACGGAACTACATACTCAAAATGCAGCGAGTCGCCGGCGTTCAGGGTCGAGGGGAGAACCTCGCCCGCCGTGCTCGGGACCATGTCGCGGAATACGTAGTAGAACTTCCCCTGGCCGACCACGCGCACCCAGTACTGGACGATCGCGCAGCGGAGCCGGAGCGTGCCGCTCACTGCCTGCTCGGCGATCACGTCGATCTTGAGGTAGATCGAATCGGGATCGTCCGGCGGATAGAGAAAGTGCTCGACCTCGATGCGGATCGGGGCCGGGTTGTCGGACAGCGTGTCGATCGTGGTCCGAACGAAGGAGTACCATTGCGCGTACGTCGCGAAATCGCTCGGATCCTTGATGTACTTCCCGTCCCAGCGGAAAGTGGGCACGTAGCCGACGGCGTAGTAGGACCTACGGGCGTTGTTCTCCGTCGTGTTGTAAAGGTAGAATGGGTCCGAACCCGACGGCCAGCTCATGTGGTACTTGAGGGGCGCAACCTGCGTCCCATATGCCCCATCAAAGATCACGTCCATCGTGTCCTTGATGGCGTTGCAGCCCGGTCAGCCGAGGTTCGTGAAGTCTTCGATGAGCACCAGGCGCTGCGCCGCGATGGCGGGGGACGCCATCATGAACGCGAGCCCCAGCGTCGCCAGGATGCGTAGTCTCATGCATGCCCTCCTTGCATGGCGGTCCGTAATGGGACCGTCTCCGTCGCGGCGATTATAACACGGGAGCCGCAAAAGAGATAGCGGGTTTTTTGGCGCAGATCGGGCAGGGGGTTCGGAGGGGGAACCGCCCGCAATCCCTTTTGATCACAGGAGTTCGGCCCGAAGGCCTCAGGGGAATCCGGCGGAATCATCAAGCCGGCTCTTGTGATAAGGCACAGATAGACCTGATCGATCGCGGCCCGCGGGAGTCGTCTTCGGGGACTCCCGCGGGCCGTTCGTCGCTTCGAGCATCGAAGCGAGAAGGGCTTTCCTCTTCTCGTCCTTACTTCACACCGAGAAGATCGCGCTCCTCCTCGATCCGGTCGTAGAGCTCTTCCCACGTCCGAACGCCCCGGTAGGGCTTTCCGTTCACGAGAATGCCCGGTGTCTTCTTGACGCCGAACCGGATCCCTTCCATCTTCTCCGCGCGGAGACGCTCGACGACCGACGGGTCCTCTTGGTCCGCGCGGAAGCGCGCGAGGTCGAGCCCGACCTTCTTCGCGCCGGCCTCGATCGCCGCGTCGGAGAGATCCTTGTCGTTCGCGAAGAGAAAGTCGTGCATCTCCCAAAACTTCCCCTGCTTCTCCGCGGCGAGAAGCGCGCGCGCGGCGGGAACGGCCCGATCGTTCGACTTGAGAGGATAGTTCTTGAAGTAATAAGCGATTCGCTTCGGGTCCTTGGCGACGAGGTCGCCGAGCGCGGTTGCGGTCGCCTTGCAGTACGGGCAGCCGAAGTCCGCGTAGAGAACGATGCGGATCGGCACCTTCGCGTCCCCGCAGAAGGGCGTCTTCGCGAGGTCGGGCTCGAACGGCTTCTCGGGAAACGCAGAGAGCCTCCTGTCCTCGATTTCCTGGAAGATCTCTTCCGGACCCCGATCCGCCTTCACGCGGCGGACCACGAACGCGGCGAGCCTGCGCGCGATCGGATCGCCGCCCGGCTTCGTAAGACAGGAGAGGATCGTCCCCTCGCACCCGCCATAGCACTTCGCGGAGGCGAGCACCTCCGCCGCGGCTTCCTTGCGAACCCCCTTGAGATCCGCTCCCCCGTCGATCAGGTTCCAGGGAACGTCGTCCGCCGCGAGCGCGGCGGCGGGAAGGATCAGGATGAGCCATGCGGCCGCGCGAGAGATTCTCCTAGGCATGTTGCCTCCTCCTTCCGAGGAATCGGTCCAAGCCGTAGCGCCCGTCGTCGAGGAAGAGCGCGTAGGCGGCGAGAGCGATCCAGAAGAGATCGCGAACGAGCGTGCCGACGCCGATCTCGTCGGCCGCCTCGCGCGAGGCGAAGCAGCCGCAGGTCATCTCGTACCCGCGTGCGAGCGCGATCGTGAGCGCGATCGTGAACATCAGCATCATCCCGAGGATAAGAAGCGCGTTTTCCTTCGTCCAGAAGCCGGCGATGAGAAGAACGCCGGTGATGAGCTCGAGCCAAGGGAGAACGATCGCCGTCAGGTTGACGAGATGGAGGGGGAGGATCTGGTAGGTGGCGATGTTCAGCGCGAACTCGTACGGCACGAGGATCTTGTAGAGGCTCGCGGAGATGAACACCGCGCCGAGGTAGACGCGGACCGGGATCCCGATGAGCGCGAGCGCCCTCCGTGTCCTCTCGCCGAACGCCATGGTTATTCGGGGCCCGCGGGGAGGAGGGTGCGCCAGTCGCCGTCCTCCTCGAGGTAGTGGACGAAGTCGAGCCCTTGCGAGGCGAGGTCGTTCGCGAGGAGACGCGCGGTCAGGGTGTCGCCGATCACAACGATCGTCTTCTCCCCCGCCGCCTCCAGTATCTTCTCGACCTCCTCCTCGTCGACCGAGAAGAGGGGATCGTACGGAAGGGAGAACGCTCCCTCAATGTGCCCGGCCGCGTAGTCCTCCGGGGAACGCGAATCCACGACGAAGAAGTAGGACGGGTTCTCGACAAGCTCGTCGAGCGTGACCGCCGAGGCGCTGTCTTCCCCCTCGGGGCAGTCGTCGTAGATCTCGTATTCCGCGTCGGCGACCCAGCGGAGCGAATCCGGACGGCCCGCGTTGACCGCCACGGCGACCGCGGTCGAAAAGGCGAAGACGAGAAACGAGCGGAACAGCAAGCGGCCCATCGAGTTGCATCGAGACATCATCAAAACTCCCGGCGATTCGAGCGGGGAGGCGCGCTCGTACAAGCCCTTCCACCCTCCCCGCCCCGGCGGAGTTCCCGGCGGGGGGGGGACACCTGACAATGCGTAAATGGTACCACGGAACGGGCTTCTTGAGCGGGACCTGATAACTTCCCGGCTACAAGAACCCCTTCTCCCGCATCCACTCGTCGCTCGCGAACTTGGTGAGATAGTTGCGGATGGAGTCGGGGAGGATCGCGAGGGCCTTGCGAACCCCCTTCATCTCTTTCAGCGCCTCGAGCATCGCGGAGACGATCGACCCGGAGCTCCCGCCGACGAGAAGTCCTTCCTCGCGGATGAGGCGCCGCGCCATCAGGAAGCTGTTCTTGTCGTCGACGTAAATGTAGCGATCGACGAGGCTGTTGTCGAGAACGTCCGGGATGAAATCGTACCCGATCCCCTCGACGAGATACGGATGCACGTCCGTCCGCCCGCCGAGAACGGACCCGTACGGATCGACGCCGATGATGCGAATGTCCGGCTTCTTTTCCTTGAGGTATCGAGAAACTCCGGTGACCGTCCCTCCGGTTCCCGCCCCGATGACCACGACGTCGAGCGAGTCGCCGAAGTCCTCCCAGATCTCCGCGCCCGTGCCGTAGTAGTGGGAATCCGGATTGTCCGGGTTCGTGTACTGGTTCGGGATCACCGAGTTCTCGATCTCCTCGTTCAGTCGGAGCGCGACGCCGAAGAGGCTCTCCGGATCGTCGTGCGCGGCCTCGGTCGGCGTCCGAATGATCTCCGCGCCGAGCGCCTCGAGAACGAGCTGCTTCTCGCGGCTCATCTTCTCGGGCATCGTGATGATGAGACGGTAGCCGCGCACCGCGGCGGCCATCGCAAGACCGATCCCCGTGTTTCCGCTCGTCGGCTCGATGAGCGTCGTTCCGGAATCGATGACGCCCCGCGCTTCGAGCCCCTTCACCATCCGAACCGCGGGTCGGTCCTTGAGCGAACCGCCGGGGTTCAGGAAATCGCATTTCGCATAGAGCTCGACCGGAAGCTCCTTCCCGATCCGGTTCAGGCGAACCACGGGCGTGTTCCCGACGACCTCCATGATGTTCTCGTAGATCATCCCGGTTCCCTCCAACGATCTCTTCTTGGAAAGTGTACCAGGTACAAGCCGAAGTGTACCGGGTACCGATCAGTACCGATCAGCGAAGGAGGGTCATGCGGACGGTGCGGGTGCCGGCGCTCGTCTCGAGGCACGCGAAGTAGACGCCGGAGACCGCCTCGGCGCCGGCGTCGGTTCGCCCTTCCCAGACGGCGGTGTGCCATCCCGCGGGCTCCGAGCGGTCCACGAGGAGCGCGATGAGGCGCCCGCCCGGATCGAGCACGCGGAGGCGAACCTTGGAGGGGCTCGGCAGGAAGTAGTGGATCTCCGTGCGAGGGTTAAACGGGTTCGGGCGGTTCGGACGGAGCTCCAGGCTCCCGGCCGAGCGGATCGCGAGAACCCCGCCGCCCACCGGACGGAAGAAGCGGACGCCCCCCGATCCGTCCGACCAGGAGATCCCGCGCACCTCGATCCCCGCGGGGGCGCTCTCCCCCGCGAAGAGGAGGGCGAGCATCCCCTCCGCTTCGCCCGCCCGCGCGGGACCGGGCGCCTCCGCGAGAGGAGGCGTGACGAGAACACGCAGGACCCCGTCACCGACCGCGTGGCGAAGATCGCTCGCCTCGATCCCCTCGAACGCGACGCCGGCAAGACCGCTCGATCCCCGCGGAAGCGCGATCTCGACGAGCCCCGCGCGCGCCCCGGAAGGGATCGGGAACGAAAGAACGACCCGGTGTCGGTTCGGCTCGCCATCCGCCTCCGCGCGCGCCTCGACCGCGATCGGCTCGGCCCTTTTCCCGCCGAGCACGCTCGTCCCTTCTTCGACGAGCACCCTTGCGAGCAGCACGAGGTCCGCCACGTTGAAGCGTCCGTCCGCGTTCAGGTCGATCCGGACGAACGGCACTTCGGTCGGATCGCCGAGGCCGAGAAGAAGACGGACCGCGAGATCGACGTCCGCGAGATCGCGCTGGTAGTCGCCGTCCATGTCCCCGAACGGTCTCTCCGCCGGCTTCGTCCGAAACGCGATCGGAGGAAGGCTCGCGAACGATCGTCCGAAGACATCGCGGAGGCCGGAGAAATCGAGGGCGTAGTCGGTCCCGTAGGCGAGCGGCGCGCCCGGAGCGAAGACGAGCCGGTTCCCGCCGCTTTCGAGCGAACGCCTTCCCGCGACCTCCGCGCTTCCGATCAATAGATTGACAGATGAAAGAGTGGTCGAATCGATCGGGACGCTGAAGGTCACGCGGATCACGACGCCGACCTCGACCTCGTCTTCGCCGTTCGCGGGATCGCTCGCGAGCGCTGAGGGCGCGATCGCGAGCGTGCCGAATGTCCGCCACGCGCTCGGAAGCCCG
>JAGUYC010000020.1 GCA_020061515.1 Gemmatimonadota bacterium | reverse complement strand
TGCGGCGCCCACGGATGGGACTTATGCCGCGCTCCGCCTCATCGACATCCTCGCCCGGCGACGAGAGGAGGCGGAGCGCCCGCTTCCGCTTCGAGGGATCCTTCCCCGCGAGCGCCTCCGCTCCCCGGACCTCGACTGGGGAACGATCCAGAACGCGTTGCATTTTCATGAGTTAGCCGAATCGGTCCGCGTGCGGGCCCTCCGGGCCGAGGGGGTCCGGGCGGTCCACACCGAGTCCGGGTGCGCCGTTCGAGTCCGCACGAGGAACGGCTGGGGAATCCTCTTTCGCTCCCAGGAGAACGGCCGCCTGCGAATGTCCTACGAGGGAAGAACGGACGAAGGCTTTCGTAAGATCGGCGCGCTCTTCCGGGAGTCGCTCGAAAGCACCCTTGGAGGAGAAGAAGGGGGCGAGAGATCCTCCGCATCCCCCAGCAACGCCCCTGTGGAGGCCCTCGCCGAGATCAAGACGCCACTTCCCCCCGCCGATAACTAGAGCATGAAGCAACCATTCGGCCGCGGGGGGAAGCCCCCGCAGAAGCCGGACCCCACCCGGGAGCATCTCCAGAAGCTCGCCCAACGGGAGACGACGTATTGGGTCCTCTCGTCGCTTCTCCTCATCTTCCTTGCCGCGACGGTCATCATCCAGTTCCTGACCGCCGGCGATTGGCTTCCCGACACGTTCTTTCTGAACGAGCAGTACCGCCGCACGCTCTCGGTCGGCCTTCCCGGCCTCGTGATCGTCTTCTGCCTCTACATCACCTCGAAACGGCGGGAGATCAGCCGGCTGAAGATCACGCTCTACGACCAGAGGGCGCTTCTCGACCGGCTCGAGGAGAGGCGGCGCGAACTCGAGAAGACGCTCGCCGAGCTCCGCCGCGTGAGCACGCTGAAGGACAACCTCCTCTCGACGGTCTCCCACGAGCTCAAGAACCCGCTCGCCTCGATCCACTCCGTCTCGCAGATCCTGATGAACTACGGCGACAAGGACGCGGAATCGAGAGACCGCTTCTATCGTCTGATTTACACCGAAACGAAACGCCTCTCGAATCTGGTCGGAAACCTCCTCGACCTCGCCAAGATCGAGTCCGGACGGATCGTTTGGGATCTGTCGGTCGAGAAACCCGAAGAGGTGGTTCGCTCCGCCCTCGCCGTTTCCGGGGTCCTCGCGCAGGAGAAGAAGATCGGTCTTCGCGAGGAGATCGCGCAGGATCTACCGACCCTCCTCATCGATCGGGACCGAATCATTCAGGTCCTTACGAACCTCATCGGAAACGCGATCAAGTTCACCCCCGAGGGAGGAACGATCACGGTGAGCGCGCGCTCCGCGGCCGACAAGGGGAAGAAGCTCGTGCGCTTCTCGATTCGCGACACGGGCGCCGGCGTGGCTCCTGACCAGAAAGAGCGCATCTTCGAGTGGTTCCACCAGGCGCCGCATCCCGACGGAAAGAAGATCGAGGGGACAGGGCTCGGCCTCGCGATCTCGCGCGAGATCGTCCACCACTTCGGAGGGCGGATCTGGGTGGAGAGCAAGCCGAGGCACGGGAGCGAGTTCATCTTCACGATTCCGGTCCCGGCGCGGCTCGAAGCGCCCGCGCGGCCGGAGGCGGTCGCCGCGCGCAAGTAGACCCTTCCTCGCTTCCTCCCATCAACGCACGAACACGCGCCGCGCCCGCAACCGAACCGGGCGGCTCGCGTCTTGACAGACCCGTTCTCCGCCGATAGGTTGATCCGGCATCGCGGCGGAGGAGGTTGTCTTGTTCGCGGAAGATCCGTTCGGAAGGCTCGACTACCGGCGTTTCGTGGCGTGGGGCCCCCGCATCGAGCGGGAGATGCCTTTCTTCCTCGAGACGTTCGGGGAGCCGCCGCACGCACCGCTTCTCGACGTCGGGTGCGGAACGGGGGAGCACGCGGCGGCGCTCGCGGAGAAGGGCTACGCGACAATCGGGGTCGACCGCTCCCCGGCGATGATCGAAAAGGCGCGCGAGGCGCACGCGAGGCCGCGCTTCGCTCTCGGCGAGATGGCCCGGCTTCCCTTTCGCGGAGAAGGCGTTCTCGGCGGCGCCTACTGCCTCGGCAACACGCTCGTCAATCTTTTAGACGACAACGATCTGGCGGCGCTCTTCGGTACGCTCCGCGGGCTCCTCGCTCCCGGCGCGCCTCTCCTCGTTCAGATCGTGAACTACCGCCGGATTCTCGAGAAGAACGTGCGCCACCTCCCGCTCAACTTCCGAAAGACGGAGGACGGCGAGACGCTCTACCTTCGCTTGCTCGACCCGATCGACGAGAGGCGCATCCGCTTCGAGGTGCTCACGATCGAAAGACGTCCGCCGGACGGCGAGAGCCGGATCGTGCAGACGAACTCGACGGTCCTCCGTCCCCTCCGAGACGACGAGCTCGCCGCGTTCCTCGAGCGGGCCGGGTTCGCGTCCGTCCGCCTCTTCGGCTCCTATCGTCCCGATCCGTACGAGCCTCTGGAATCGCACGACCTCATCGCCGTCGCCCGGTGACTCGTGAGAGCGGGCCGGAGGACCCGATGACTGACCGTCGAGCCCGAAGGAAACTCGAACGGCGGGTCCTGTCGGCGGCTGTCCGTTCGGTGCTCGCCAGTCGCCGAGCCTTGGTGGCTGCGCTCCTCGCGGACACCTGCCGCCGCCACCCGCCGTAGTGGCGCGTGTGGTTCGACAGAAAGCAAACGTTTGTTAAGGAACCTGTTGTTAAGGAACCTGGTTCACTAATATTCCGACAGGGCCCGCCGTCCGGTACATCACCACGCGCGGATGGCGGCCGCGGCCCGCTCGCGTGCAGGCCACCAAGCCTAGATTTTGCACGCGTTTTCGTCGCGAG
>JAGUYC010000294.1 GCA_020061515.1 Gemmatimonadota bacterium | reverse complement strand
TCAGACGTGTGCTCTTGCGATCTGACCTCGCGGAACCGCTCCGGCGCCTCGAGTCCGTGCGCGAAGACGAGCTCGTGAAGAACCGCGAGCGCGAAGGGAGCGACCGCCCGAGGCGGAAGGGAGAGCCGATGGTCCGCCTTCGCTCCGGTGGTGCTCGGGATGCTCTCGACGACGGTGAGCCGGTTCGTTCGGCCTTCCTCGATGCGTCGCGCGGACGCGAACTCGCGCGCGTGGAGAAGCGCGGCCGGATCGTCGTCGAAGAGGTCCGCGTCGAGCGAGAAGACGACCGCGGCGGAGGCGAGATCGAGATGCGCGCGGAGCGGCTTCCCGAACGCGATCCGTGTCCCCTCGCGCGCGTGGTCCGTCGAGAGCGGATCGTACGCGAACCAGAGCGCCTCGGGGAGCTCGGCCGCGAGGCGGCGCCGAAGACGCGCGACGCACTCCGAGCCGGTCGGTTCGGAGAGAAACGCGAGGCGCGCTCCCCGCGTCGCGCGAAGATCGCGAACGAGATCCTCCGTCCACGCGAGAAAATCCTCCCACGAAGCGGAGCGCTCGTTCTTTCCCTCGCGCCGAATCGGCGTTCGGATTCGGTCCGGATCGTAGAGGTCGAGCACGCTCGCCTGATCGATCGCGCTCGCGGCGCCGCGACCGACCGGATCGTTCTCGTTTCCGTCGATCTTGATCGGCCGGCCGTCGACGCTCGTCGCGAGAAAGCCGCGCGCGCATCCATGAAGCTCGTTCGAGGTCGCGAAACGGAGCGCCTCGCCCGGAACCCAACCCTCGGGCCGATGCGCGTAGGGGACGATCTTCTCCTTCGGCCACCGGCATCCGGAGAATCCGGCGAGGGCGACCGATGCGCCCATGAGCTGAAGGAAACGCCGCCTCGTGAACGCGCCCGGCGCGTCGACTGCTCCTTCGGCGAACTCGCGCTCGAGCTTCCGGCGAAAGGCGGGCGTGCCGGCGAGCTCGCCCAGGCTCCGCCAGTATCCTCCTCGTTCGTTCATCGATGACATGTCGTGCAGTCCGTCGAGGGGTTCACGTGATTCTCGTCGCGAAGGCGCTTTCCGAGAACGAACGGGTCTTCGTTCGGAACCCAGTCCATTTTGGTCGCGAGCTCCGGCGGGCGGAGATGCTCTTCGGGCGCGCGGTGACAGTCGAGGCACCATCCCATCGTGAGCGGCTTCTCTTGGCGCACGGTTTCCATCTTGTCGACGCGCCCGTGGCAGGAGACGCAGCCGATGCCGCGCCGCACGTGCGCGCTATGATCGAAGTAGACGAAATCGGGAATGTCGTGCACGCGCACCCACTCGATCGGCATCCCGGTCGCGTGGCTCTCGCGAACCGGAAGAATCTTCGCGCTCGCCGAGCGGATGTTCGCATGGCAGTTCATGCAGGTCTCCGTCGGAGGGATCGCCGCGTGCGAGGCGGTCTCGACGGTGTTGTGGCAGTAGCGGCAGTCGATCCCGAGCCGGCCCGCGTGAAGCGCGTGGCTGAAGGCGACCGGCTGCTCCGGTTCGTATCCGATGCGCGTCGCCTCGGCGGAGTTCCCGTAGTAAACGAGCGTGATGATGTAGAGAGGAACCGCGGCGAGCAGGGTCCCGACCACCGGCCGGAAGAAGTTGACGCTTTTCGGAAAGACCGGTCGGACGGAGGCCGGTTCTTTGTCCATCAGGTCCGCACCCTCGCCGGAAGCCGCGCGGACTTCGCGGCGGGCCGAAGGTCTAACTCATTTTCTTACAATGCGTTGCGGCTGCTTCTCGGGCGGCCGAAGTCGTTCGTGCGCTTCCAAGCTCGATCTTCCGTAACCCCCAGTAACTTATGAACCCTCTTCCCGAGATTCAAGGACAATCACGAGGCTCCCGGTGGTCGCTCGATCTCCGCGAATCCGGCGCCGAGGATCATAGGCTCCCGCGATTCACATGAGGCGCCGAGGCGCCCGCGCGAGCCGTCTCCCGCTCTTGACGCTCGGCACACTTCCGTGGAACCATGGAGCCCTGTCGGAGGGAGGAGAAGCATGCGCCTTACAATCATCGACGGCCACAACTTCATTCTTACGGTGGAGAGTCTCGCCGAGCGGCTTGCCTTCGAGGGGAAGCGCGCGTCGCGCGAGGAAGCGGAGGAGCTCGTTCTGCAATGGGCGCGTCGCTCCGAGGAGACGAGCGCCTCGATCATCTACGACGGGGGGAAGTTCCCCGAGGGGCATCCCGGGAATCGGGACGAGGGACCGCTCCGCGTGCGTTTCTCCGATCCGCCGGCCGAGGCGGACGACATCATCGCCTACGAGGCGAAGGAAGCGGCGGAGCGCGGCGACGAGGTGACCGTCGTCACGGCCGACAAGGATCTCGCGAAGAAGGCGAAGAAGGCCGGCGCGAAGATCGTCTCGACCGAGGATTTCTACTTCGAGATCACGCGAAAGCCTTTTCATCCCGAGAAGGAAGAACATTTCACGGATGAACAGATCGCCGAGCTGGAAACCGCGATGCTGACGCGCGTGGATGAGGAAGAGCCGGAATCCTTCGACGAGCCGGAGCCCGAGCCGGACGAACACGAGGAACGCCCCCTTCCGGAACCAAAAGAAAGACGCGCGCCCGTTCTCGCGCCCGAGGCTCAGGCCGTGCACCCCCGTCCGAACCGCGAGGCGCGCCGCGCCCGCTATCAGGAGAAAATGCAGCGCCGCGCCGCCCGCGGCCCCGCCAACCCCACGAAGTCGAAGAAGAAGAAGCGGGGGTTTTAGGGAGAAAGAGAACACGATTCGAGGGTCGCCGGCCCCCCGGGGTGCGATCCGGGATTCCGCTTCGCTGCGAGCCGTCTTTGCCTATTTCCCCCTCGGTGCCGCGAAGTCGATCTCGACGCGCTGGATGCGGTCTTCCTGGGGAGCTTCGACGACGCCGAGGCGCTCGGCGGCTTCCATCACGCGTGAGGTTATGGTGGCGCCGAGGTTCTCGAGACCGCTCGGGACGAAGCCGAGGTACTTCTCCGGGTTGCTCTCCGCGACGAAGTCGACGCTCGCGACCGTGTAGGTCTTGGCCGGGTCGACCGGCTTTCCATCGACGAGAGCCGTGTGGATCTTGATCCCTTCGGGCCCCCGCCACCAGGAGTAGGTGAGGCCGGAGACCTGAAGAATGCCGTGCAGTTCCTCCGCCTCGGCGCGCGCGTTCGTGAGGGCGAGCGTGAGAAGCTCGTCGCCGGTGCACGTGAAGGTGCAGATCCCGTTCCAGAAGGGGAGGACCTCGAAGAGGTCGAGCTTCGTGACCGGGCCGCGGGCGATGTCCTTTCGGATGCCGCCGCTGTTGAGGAGCGCGACGTCCGCGCCGGTCGTCTCCCGGAGACGGTCGGTCACCCAGTTCCCGAGGTCGCTCTCGCAGTAGTAGCACCGGCCGAGCTCGGCGCGCGCCTCGGCGATCACCGCGCCGTACTCTTTCTCGATCCGCGTCCGGAACATCTGGATGAGGTCCCCGAGGTCCTCCGAGGCCCCCGCTCCTTTCGCGTCGGTCCGGACGAGGCGGCATTCGGCGCTCGCGAGGGAGTCTCCGCGGACGACGAGGTCCGCGCGTCCGAGCCACTGTCCGTTGCTTCCCGCCTGAAGGATCAAGACTCCGTTCACCCATTCGCCGCGGTCGAGGCGCGTGTGGCTGTGGCCTCCGACGATGACGTCGATCCCGTCCACGGCGCGCGCGATCTCTCGGTCTTTCTCGATCCCCTCGTGCGAGAGCACGACGATGAGATCGCTCTTCGCGTCCACCTCGGGAAGAAGGTCGCGAAGCGTCTCGATGCCTGGTTCGATCTCGATCCGCCCTCGGTTCTCGGCGCTCGTGAGCGAGGGGAGCTCGTCGATCGTGATCCCGAGGACGCCGACGCGGACCTCGCCCACATCGAAGATCTCGTACGCTTTTCCCGTGTAGAGGCTGCCGTCCAGGCGGCGGAGGTTCGCCGCGAGCACCGGGTACTTCGCACGGGAAAGGAGTGCGTCCAGGTTCTCGAGGGTCTGGTCGAACTCGTGGTTCCCGAGGACCTGCGCGTCGAGGCCGATCAGGTTGTAGAAGGCGACGATCGCGCCCCCCTTCGCGCCTTGATATTCGATGTCGGAAAGAGGCGTGCCGGTCATGAAGTCTCCGGCGTCGAGGTAGAGGGAATGCGGAGCGGTCTCCCGCTCCCTCAGGAGGACGGCCTCGATCGCGGCGAAGCCGCCGACAAGCGCCTGCTCTCCTTCGCGGCCGATCTTCTCGGGGGCGTAGCGGGCGTGAAGGTCGTTCGTGTGGAAGAGGGTGATCGTTCCTTCTCCGGCGCGGGCACTGCCGGCCGAAAGAAGGGCGGCGAGGACGAGAAGCTTCGCGTAGGGGCGCATGAGAGAGACCTCCTCGGGAAGGGTCGTTTTCGCGTTTCTCTTCGAGAGTATAGGCGAAAGGAGGCGGGGGGGCGAGGGCGGGCCCGGGTCTCCCGAGAGAGCTGCTTCGGTCTTGTTGGCGGACGCGCGGGTCCCGTCGGAATATTAGTGAACCAGGTTCCTTAACAATTAGGCTGGGGAGGCGCTTCCGGGAGCGGCTCGCACTGGTCGGCCTCTCGGCCCCTCGCTCCGCGTCCTCGCGACGAAAACGCGTGCAAAATCTAGGCTTGGTGGCCTGCACGCGAGCGGGCCGCGGCCGCCATCC
>JAGUYC010000165.1 GCA_020061515.1 Gemmatimonadota bacterium | reverse complement strand
CGGGCTTCGGTCCTCCGCGCGCGTCTCGAGGGGACTCCCGTCCGCGCGGTCGGGGTTTTTCAGGGCGGGACGCCGGAGGAGATCCGGCGGATCGCGGAAGAGGCGCGGCTCGATCTCGCTCAGCTCCACGGAGAGGGGCCCGCGGAGGCGGGGGCGATCGGGATTCCGGTGATCCGCGCGCTGCGGGTCGCCGGGAGCCGCCTCGTCGGCCGCGCGGACGATCCTTCCGCGGCGTGGTATCTTCTCGACGCGTTCGACTCGAAGCGCGAAGGCGGGACGGGGCGGGCGTTCGATTGGGAAGCGGCGCGCGCGCTCGATCTTCCGCGCCCGTTTCTTCTGGCGGGGGGACTTCGCCCGGAGAACGTCGGGGAGGCGATCGCGATCCTCCGTCCGGACGGGGTGGACGTCTCGAGCGGCGTGGAGGAGGCCCCCGGACAGAAGAGCCGCGAGGCGATCGAGCGGTTCGTCCGAGCGGCGCGCGCCGCATGGGAGAAGATGGAATCATGACGAAGCGGGTGCCCGATCGGCGGGGATACTTCGGAGCGTACGGCGGGCGCTTCGTTCCGGAGACCGTGATGCCGGCTCTTCTCGAGCTGGAGAGAGCGTACGCGGCCTGCCGGAGAGACGCCGCCTTTCGGCGCCGTCTGGCGGATCTTCTCCGCACCCACTGCGGGCGGCCGACGCCGCTTTCCCTCGCCGCGCGTCTCTCCGCCGCGCTCGGCGGCCCGAAGATTTATTTGAAACGTGAAGATTTGTGCCACACGGGCGCGCACAAGATCAACAACGCCCTCGGGCAGGCGCTCCTCGCCCGCACGATGGGGAAGAAGCGGATCGTCGCCGAGACGGGCGCGGGGCAGCACGGGGTGGCGACGGCCGCCGCGGCGGCGCTCCTCGGGATGGAGTGCACGGTCTACATGGGGACCGAGGATATGCGGCGGCAGGCCCCGAACGTCGCTCGGATCCGGCTCCTCGGCGCGGAGGTCGCCCCGGTCGAGGCGGGATCGCGCACGCTGAAGGACGCGATCAACGAGGCGATGCGGGACTGGGTCACGAATGTGCGGACGACCCACTACCTCCTCGGATCGGTCCTCGGCCCGCACCCGTACCCGCTCCTCGTGAGGGATTTTCAGACGGTGATCGGCCGAGAGGCGCGCCGGCAGATTCTCCGAAGCGAGGGACGCCTTCCCGATCTTCTCGTCGCGTGCGTGGGGGGAGGGTCGAACGCGATCGGGCTCTTTCATCCGTTTCTTCGGGACGAGCGGGTGGCGATGGTCGGGGTCGAGGCGGGAGGAAGGGGAGGGGCGCTCGGCGCGCACGCGGCTCGGTTCTTCGGGGGATCGGAGGGGGTCCTGCACGGCACGAGGAGCTTCCTTCTTCACGATCGCCACGGACAGATCGCCCCGACTCACTCGATCTCCGCCGGCCTCGACTACCCCTCGATCGGGCCGGAGCACAGCTTTCTCCGAGCTCAGGGGCGGGTCCGCTACACGCGGGTCGGGGATCGGGCGGCGCTCGAGGCGTTTCACCTTCTCGCGCGCACCGAGGGGATCCTTCCCGCCCTCGAATCGGCCCACGCGATTGCCTACGTGGCCGAGCACGCCCGCGCCCTCCCGAAGAAGACCCTCGTTCTCGTCAACCTCTCCGGCCGGGGGGATAAGGACCTGGACACGGTCCGGAAGAGCCTGGGCGAGAAGAGGGCGAGATCGAAAGGGAAATCCCCTCGTTCCCGCTGAACCCTCCGCCGATTCCCGCGAAACCCCATCCTTCAAGGCTTGACAGTTGCATCGGAAGAGGCTTTACTGAAGACAAGCCGGATCGGTTGTTTCCTTTTTCGGAGTCGGGTTCCCGCCGGATCGGCGGGTGTACGCGGGTTCGTCCGTGATCGTCGAAGGAGGGCTCGCCATGAGCCGTCCGGGCGCCCGGATGCCGTTCCCCCCCGCGCGCTCTTCGATCGCCGCCGCGCTTCTCGCGTGCGGTCTCTTCGCCTCGCTCGGGCTTTTCGCCTCGGCCCGCGCGGGAGACCTTCGCGCGGTCGTCGTCACGATCGACGGAATCCGCGAGTCGGAGTTCCATGCTTGGGGGGAGCGGCTCACCGACTGGGCATGCTCCTACGGGGCGTACGTTCCGAACGTGGTGAACGAGACGAGGGGGATCACCGACCCGAACCACGCGATCCTCTGGGGTTCGGGGGATCCCGGGCAGTGCCTCAACCTGGAGGGACATCCCGCCGACCCGATGCACTTCGAGCTTCTCCGGAAGGAACGAGGGCTTTCGGAGTGCGAGGTCGCGTTCGCGACCGGGAAAGAGCATCTCGTCGCCACGAACGCGTTCTCGGCCCATCCGGAGTACGGAAGGCTCTATCGAGCGCGGACCCATCTCATGCGAACGCCGGCTCCTCCCTGCATGGGGGTCGGCGTGCTCTACGAAGGGCCGGACTCGCTCATCGTGCACGCGGCTCTCAACCACATGCAGAACCACAACGTCGTGTGGATGGGGGTGAACCTGAGCGAGTACGACTGTCTCGCGCACGCGGTCGGCTTGACCTGCTGCGAGAACGATACGGCGTGCTATTGGGCGCGTCTGGAGGAGGTCTATCGCGCCGCCGAGGGTCTCGTCGTCGATGAGATCTGGCCCTTCCTCGAATCGCATCCGCTCTACGCCGGCCGCACGCTCCTCGTCGTGGCGACCGACCACGGGCGCCATCTGGACGATGTGAGAACCGGCTTCGTCGACCACGGCCACGGATGGCTTCCGGATCATTCGGGCTGTGAATGGAACTGCGCCGGCTGCCGGGACATCTGGGCGATGTTCGTGGGGCCGGGGATCCGGGCCGGAACGGTCGCCTTCGGCGCGTACACGCTCGAGGACATCGCGGCGACCGTCCGCCACTTGATGGGATTCCAGAACCCGTTCGAGAGGGGCTTCCCGATCACGGAGATTCTGGAGGACATCTCGACGGGTGTGGAGAATTCGCGGAAGGCCGAGGGGGCGCGGCTCGACGCGGGCGGGCCGAACCCCTTCCGCGGAGCGACGCGGGTCTCCTTCACTCTCCGCGCTTCTTTGCCGGTGGAGGCGCGGATCCACGATCTCGCGGGGAGGGAGGTTTTCCGGGCCGATCTCGGCCGCCGCCCCGGGGGGACGAGCGAGTTCGTCTGGGACGGACGGGACGCGCGAGGGGAGCGGGCCGCCCCCGGGGTCTACTTCTGCGTCTTCCGATCGGAGGGAAGGACGGAGCGGAAGAAGGTCGTGCTCCTTCGGTGAGCCAATTGGTTGCCCTATCGATCGACGACACTTCGATCAATCATAGAACATTGTATTAGGGATCGATCGAATGCATGATGATTATGGAGAGACGATCCATCGACTTCTAAGCGATCGTCCGTCCGAATCTCGTTTCGAGCGTGGGTCCGGAACGCGAAGGGGACCTTCCGGCGAGGAAGGTCCCCGAGAGGCCTACGCCCGAGAGGATTCGAACCTCCGACACCTGGCTCCGGAGGCCAGTGCTCTATCCACTGAGCTACGGGCGCATGTCGAGAAAAGAAGCCGGCGCTCTCCGCGTGGCGCAGGGTGCATTGTAGCCGAGTGGGTCGCTCCATCCAACCGAAATGTCCGCGGGCCCGGCGAGAGGGGGCGTCGCCGGAGAATCCGCGGCCTTCCGCCTCGCGGCCCCCTGCGCGGGAATCGATGCGGGAGAGGTTATCGGGCGAGGTTGTACCTGGTACAGAGGGCGGTCCAGAGGGCGAACACGCGCGGGAATCGGCGGGGACGAGTTGGGATAATCGATTGCAGGACAATCGATTAGGGGCGGGCGCGATCCCCGCGAGAAAAGGGTTGACAGGGGGAAGACGGGATCCTAGAATGCCGCTCCACCCTTTGTGCGACCGGGAGAAACCGGCCGGGAACCGGGCTTCGCGCCCCGGTGTGGATCGTTCGCGAGGGTGGCGAGCGCGCGCGGGCCGGCGGCCGAGCGTGGCG
>JAGUYC010000059.1 GCA_020061515.1 Gemmatimonadota bacterium | reverse complement strand
TACGAGGCCTCCCTTCCGTCGCCGCTTCCTCAACGTAGTGCCGAGACTACGTTTCCGGGAGCGGCTCGTCCAGGTCGGCCTCTCGCCTCGCGCTCCGCATCCTCGCGACGAAAACGCGTGCATAATCCAGGCTGGGAGGAGTGCGAGGCGGTGCGGTTCATCGGGGAGTATCGGGGACGATACTTGCGCCTGCAGGCGATTTGGGATCACGCGCAGCCCCCGCAGAGGCCCGATGATGTGTCGGCTCGACGGTCGCGCCGGCCCGCCAATTTACTTCCCCTGCGTAACGTTTGCGTAACGCCGGATCGCTATGCTTCCCTGCGGAACGGTGGAAGAAATCCCGAACGGAAGGAGATCTCCATGATCACCCGCAGGAAGCGCGCGAATCGGATCGAATCGGACTTCCCTTGCTCCTCGTCGCGTGGACGGCGCTCTTCGCCGCCGGCGCGGCGGCGGAGGATTGCGTCGATTACGGAACGATGCCCCGCATCGTCGGGCAAGGCGACCTCTTCGGCGCCCGTAACCTGGCCATCGCCGGCGACCGCGCCTATGCGGCGTGCGGGGAATACGGATTCCGGATTGCGGATCTCAGCGATCCGATCGCCCCGGAGGCCCTCGGGTATGCCCCCACGTCCGACTACTGCGACGACGTCGCCGTCGAAGGGAGCTACGCGTTCCTCGCCGATCGCGGGGGCGGCGTTCTGATCTTTGACGTGTCGAATCCCGCGGCGCCCGTCGCCGTCGACACGGTCCCGACGCCGGGCTCCACGTTCGGCCTGGCAGTGGAGGACAGCCTCGCGTACGTGATCTACTACGGCGGTCTTCTCGTCGTCGATGTCTCGGATCCCACCGACGCGGCCGTGATCGGATCGGTCTCCCTGCCCGGATGGCTCCGGGATGTCGCGGTGGAGGACGGGATCGCCTACATCGCGGGGTACAACGCGGACCTCCTGGTGGTCGACGTCTCGGTTCCAACGGCCCCGGACTCGATCGGCTCCCTCTCGCTTCCCGGCTACGCTTGCGACGTCGAGGTTCGCGGCGATCGCGTCTATCTGGCCGCGGTGTCCGACGGACTCCACATCGTGGACGTCGCGACCCCCTCCTCGCCCGTGTGGCTCGGGTCCGTCGACACGGTCGACGATTTCGTCTACATCGAGCGTCTGGCCGTATCGGGTTCGTACGCTTTCCTCGCCGTGAGCAACGGGCTCCAGATCGTGGACGTGAGCGACGCCCAGGCGCCGTTCCTGGCGATCACGGTCGGAACCATGGCCGCGCCGTACGGCGTCGCGGTCGCGGGTGATCTCGCCTACACCGCGGAAGAAGGCTCGGGGATCACCGTGATCGACGTCGCGAACCCGGACGTGATGGCCCGGATCGGGACCGCGCTCCCCTCCGAGTGGGTCACCGACGTCGTCGTGCGCGACGGCCTCGCCTATGTGACCTCGCTCGACTCGGGGCTCTCCATCCTGGACCTCGCCGACCCGGACGCGCCGGCCACGCTGAGCACGATCGGAGCGCTCAGCAGCGCCGCCTATGTGGCTCTGAGCGGCGACCACGCGGCCGTCCTCGACTACGCCTCGAACCTCCGCCTCATCGACGTCTCCAACCCGGCCGAGCCCGAGAGCGTGGGCTCGTACCAGCTTCCGGACCTCGTGGGCGGCCTCGCGGTGGACGGCGGCTACGCGTTCGTCTCGGTCGAATGGTGGGGGGTGTTCGTGATCGACATCTCGGATCCCGCCCACCCGCAGCATCTCGCGACCGCGTCCGATGTCGCGATGCCCGCTCAGATCGTGGCCGACTACCCTTGGGTCTACGTCAACGACCTGTGGAACGGGCTCCGGATCCTGGACGTGAGCGACCCGTGGAATCCCGAGGTCGTCTACACGAATTACGACGCGTCCGGGGCGCTTGCGCTCAACGGGAGCCTTCTCTATGTGGCCGCCCTGGATCTCATGGTCTTCGACGTGACCGACCCTTCCAACCCGGATCTGCTCGGCGCGGCCGATTTCCCGGGCGGAGCGGACGGGATGACGGTCGCGAGCGACCTTCTCTATGCCTCCGGGAACGGGCTCCACGTGCTCGACATCAGCGATCCCGAAGCCCCGGTCTATGTCGGCGTGGCCGCGACGGAAGGGATCGCCCACTCCGCGGCCGTCACCGAGTCCCGTGTCTACCAGGCGGCGGAACTCGGGGGTCTCGAGATCTTCCTGCCCCACTGCACGGTTCAAAGCGGGATCGATGAGCCGCCCGTCCGTCCATCCGGTCTCGCGACGGCGATCGGGGCCTCGCCCAATCCGTTCGCTCCGCA
Source organism: Gemmatimonadota bacterium (assembly GCA_020061515.1). Lineage (GTDB taxonomy): Bacteria > Orphanbacterota > Orphanbacteria > Orphanbacterales > Orphanbacteraceae > VGIW01. Next base: position 8,616 of record JAGUYC010000059.1, on the reverse strand, counting down.
GACCACCATCTCCTTCGCCCTCGCGAAGGCGTGCCCGGTGGAGCTTACGGTCTACGACATCAGCGGGCGCCGGGTCGCGACGCTCGCGAGGGGACGGCACGAGGCGGGCAGCCACGTCGTCTCCTGGGACGGTCGGGATACATCCGGGCGGGACGTCGCGGCGGGCACCTACTTCATGCGGCTGGTCGCGGGGGAGACGACGGCGACCAAGAAGGTCGTGCGGATCCGGTAATACGGCGCGACGGTTTTCAAGCCTGGCCGCCTCTCCTTTGGGGGGAGGCGGCCGCGCAATTGGGGGTCACCTTGTCTCGCGCTCCGCATCCTCGCGACGAAAACGCGTGCATATTCCAGGCGAATACCCGATTTCGAATAGGGTATCCGCTACCGGAGGCGCCGGCGGATTTGACACCCGGCGCGGGGCTCTGGTATTTTTGCCCCACGCGCCGTTCGGGGCGTCTTTTCTCCGTCCGCGGCGGCCTCGAAGGCGCCGGCGGGTCCGGCCCGGGGCGCGGGCACCGACCGGCCAGGTGGGAAATGGCGACGACGATCTCCTCCCTCATCGATCGAAACCGCGTTCTTCTCCCCCTTCGTTCCTCGGCGAAAGAAGATGTGCTCGACGAGATGATCGACCGCTGGGTCCGCCTCTCCGGCCGCGAGGACCTTCGCGAGAAGATCCGTGCGAGCGTCTGGGAGAGGGAGCGGGAGGTCTCGACGGGGATCGGACGCGGGGTCGCGATCCCGCACGCCGAGATCGACGCGGAATTCGAGACGAGCGCCGTGATCGGGATCTCTCCGAAGGGAGTCGACTTCGACGCGCTCGATTCCTCGCCGGTTCACATCGCTTTCCTTCTCGTCTGTCCGGCCCTGGAGGAGCAGACGAGGCTCAAGATTCTCAGCGGTCTATCGCGCCTCCTGGGGGAGGCTTCGGTTCGGAAGGCGCTCCGGATGGCGTCTTCGGAGGAAGAGGTCGTCGGGATCATTCGCGACAACGAGAGGACGGAGTAGATGGACTACCCGATGGAACCCTTCAAGATCAAAGTGGTCGAGGCGATCCCGAGGACGACGCGCGAGGAGAGACGTGCGGCGATCGAGAAGTCGGGCTACAATCTGTTCAACATTCCGGCCGAAAAGGTCACCATCGACCTTCTCACCGATTCCGGCACTTCCGCGATGAGCGACAACCAATGGGCGGGTCTCATGGTCGGCGACGAGTCGTACGCGGGAAGTCGGAACTACTACCGTTTCGAGGAAACGGTGCGGGAGATCTTCGGCTATCCGCACGTCATTCCGGCGCACCAGGGGCGCGTCGCGGAGAATCTCCTCTTCAGCACGATGGTGAAGGAAGGCGATTCCGTCCCGAACAACATCCACTTCGACACGACGCGCGCGAACATCGAGCACAACCGGGGGCGTGCGGTCGATTGCGTGATCGACGAGGGTCTCGATCCGCGGGCCGACCACCCGTTCAAGGGGAACATGGATCTCGGAAAGCTCGAGCGGACGATCCGCGAGGTCGGCCGGGAGCGGGTTCCTCTCTGCCTCTTGACGATCACGAACAACTCGGGCGGAGGGCAGCCGGTCTCGCTCGAGAACATCCGGGCGACGCGCGCGCTCCTCGACCGGTACGGCATCCCCCTCTATTTCGACGCGTGCCGTTTCGCCGAGAATTGTTACTTCATCAAGAAACGGGAGCCCGGCTGCGCGGACCGGGATCTTCATTCGATCGCGCGCGAGATCTTCTCCTACGGCGACGGCTGCACGATGAGCGCGAAGAAGGACGGCCTGGTGAACATCGGCGGGTTCCTCTGCACGAAGGATCCGGCGCTCGCCGAGAAGATCACGAACCTCCTCATCCTCGTCGAAGGATTCCCGACCTACGGCGGGCTCGCCGGAAGGGATCTCGAGGCGATCGCCCGCGGGCTTCGAGAGGTTCTTCACGAGGACTATCTCGAGTACCGAATCGCGCAGGTCCGGTTTCTCGGGGATCTTCTCGACCGGGAAGGGGTGCCCATCTTGAAGCCGGTCGGCGGGCACGCGGTCTATCTCGACGCGCGCGCGTTCCTCCCGCGGGTTCCGCAATCGCGGTTTCCGGCGCAAGCGCTCGCCTGCGAGCTCTATGTCGAAGGCGGAATCCGAACGGTGGAGATCGGAAGCCTGATGTTCGGGCACAAGGACCCGAAGACGGGGAAGGACGTCTATCCCGAGCTCGAGATGGTGCGCCTGGCGATCCCCCGCCGCGTTTACACGACCGCGCACATGGAGTACACGGCCGAGACGATCCGCTCCGTTTTCCGGAGGCGCGACACGATCCGCGGGCTCGATCTTGTCCATGAGGCGCCCGTGCTTCGCCACTTCACCGCACGACTCAGGCCCGTCTCGGCGGGAGAGGAGAAACGGTCATGATCCGTTCTCTCGCGCGAGGCTTCCCGATGCTCCTCTTCGTGGGGCTCCTCGCCGGATGCGCGGCCGTCTCCGAGCTCAATCTCGTCTCCACCGAACAGGAAGTGGCGATGGGAACCGAGTTCGCGGCCGAGGTCGAGCGGGAGATGAAGATGCTCGACGATCCGGCCGTCGAGGCGTACATCGACAGCCTCGGACAGATTCTCGCGAAGAACTCCGACCGGACCGACATCGCGTATCGTTTTCGCGTGGTCGACACGGACGAGGTGAACGCGTTCGCGCTCCCCGGAGGGTTCCTCTACGTGAACCGCGGGCTCATCACGGCCGCGGAAAACGAGTCCGAGCTCGCCGGAGTGATCGCGCACGAGGTCGGCCACGTCGTTGGGAGGCACAGCGCGAAGATGCTGACCCGGCACTACGGGATCGCGATGATCGCCCAGATTGCGCTCGGCGAGGATCCCGGGCTCGTGAAGAGCCTTGTCGCGAACATCGCGGCGACCGGAGCCTTGATGAAGTACTCCCGCGACGCGGAACGAGAGGCGGATCGCTTCGGCGTGGACGAGACGCACCGATCGGGGATCGATCCGAACGGAATGGCGACGTTCTTCGAGAAGCTCCAGGCGATGCGCGAGAGGGAGCCTTCGTCGATCGAGAAGTTCTTCTCGACCCATCCGCCCACCGCGGAGCGGATCGCCGCCACGCGTTCCTACATCGCGTCGCTCCCGGCGCTCGCCGCGCCGACCCGCGACTCGGAGCGCTTCCATCGCATTCAAGAGAGGATCCGCGCGCGGAGCGGATCGTAAGGAGGACCGCTTGACGCCCGCCCATCGAGAAAGAAGCGTTCGAGGTTCGTCGTTTCGGCGAGCCGCGCGCGTTCGAGCCGCGCGGATGCTCGCCCTCTCCGTCCTTCTTCTCGCGGCGGGCGGCGTCTTCGCCGAGGAGAGCCCCTTCACCGTCGAGGCGGGGGCGGTTCGTCTCCGCGCGGAGCCGGACCGGGCCTTGATCCGCTTCCGTCTCGAGGTTCCTCCGGACCACTATCTCTACCGCCACATGATGTCGGTCGATCTTCTCGACACGACCGCTCTCCGCCTCGAATCGGCGGAGTTCCCCGCCGGAACGATCAAGTTCGATCCCTTCCTCGAGGAAGAGACGGAGATCTACGACCGCGATCTCACGGTACGCGTGCTCCTCGCCGCGAGGAGCGGCTTCGAATTCCCCGAGCGCATCCGCATGCAGTTCGCCTATCAAGGATGTACGAGCGAGTTCTGCTACTTTCCCGAGGAGCGGGCCTACGACCTCGCGTGGAGCTGGGGAGAGGAGGGAGCGGAAGAGCAGGCGGCGCGGGCCGAGAAGAAACAACCTGCGGCGACCGGCTCGTTCGACGTCGGCGAGAGGATCGCCTCGCGCGGGCTCTTCTTCACTTATGTCGCCGTCTTTCTCGCGGGGATTCTTCTCTCCTTCACGCCGTGCGTGTTTCCGATGATCCCGATCACGCTCTCGATCATCGGCGCACGCGGAGAGAAGAGCGCGCTCCGCAACTTCCTTCTCTCTCTCATCTACGTTCTCGGGATGGCGCTCACCTACGCGACGCTCGGCCTCGTCGCGGCGACCACCGGCGCGATGTTCGGATCGATCCTCCAGAATCCTTGGTTCGTCGCCGGCATCGTGCTCGTCTTCGTCCTTCTCGCGCTCGGCATGTTCGGCGTCTTCGAGCTTCAGGTCCCCTCGTCGGTCGCCGTGCGCCTCCAGAGGGTCGGCGGAGGAGGGGGATGGATCGGGATCTTCCTAATGGGGATCGTCGCGGGACTTGTGGCGTCCCCCTGCGTCGGTCCGGTTCTCGTCGGCCTTCTCGTGTACATCGCGCAGACCGGAAGCGCGCTTCTCGGGTTCACGCTTCTCTTTACCCTCGCGATGGGGATTGGCGTTCTCTTTCTCGCGATCGGAACGTTCTCCGGATTGATCGGAGCGCTCCCCGGCGCCGGCGACTGGATGGACGGCGTGAAGCGTGTCTTCGGGTTCCTCCTTCTCGGCGTGGCGATCTACTTCGCGGCGCCGTTCCTTCCGAGACGGCTCGTGCTCTCCCTCTCCGGCGCGCTTCTCACGGTCGCGGCGGTGTTCTTCGGCCTTCTCGAATCGATGCCCCCCGGCGCGCCCGCGGCGCGGAGGCTCGCGAGAGCGATCGTCCTCGTCCTCGGCGCGTCCGGAGTCGTTCTCCTTGTCGGGGCTCTCGTCCTGCCGCTTCTTCCGCTCCCGACGGCGACCGGAATCGCCCCGCATGCGGAGGCGATCGCGTGGATCCCCGACCACGATCTCGGGATCGCGGAGGCCGCGCGCGAAGGGAAGCCGGTCGTGATCGACTTCACGGCGGACTGGTGCGCCGCCTGCCGCGAGCTGGAGCACGAGACCTACACCGACGCCGCGGTGATCCGCGAGAGCCGTCGGTTCACGATGATCCTCGTCGATTGCACGCGCTCGACCGAGAAGATCCGCGCGCTCCTCGCCGAGTACGGGGTTCGCGGCCTTCCGACGATCGTCTTCATCGATTCGTCGGGGCGGCGCGCCGAAGACCTCACGGTGACCGGCTTCGTGGAGCCGGGACCGTTCGCGGAAATCCTGCGCTCGGTTCGCTAGAATCTTCGTCCGGCGACGAGGAGAAAGAGGTGCTGCGTGAAGCGCTCCTCTTCCGGAGGATCGTTCTCGTCGATCCGCTCGTATTCGGCGCGCCACTCGATCCCCGCGAGGCGGACTCCGCACTCCGCCGTGAACGACCAGCGCTCCGGTTTCGCGATCGTCGTCTCGACTCCCGTTCCCGTCGTGTCTTGTTTCGTCTCGGAGAAGCTGCAGCGCTCGCCGAGCTTCCAGGCGAACCGGCCATTCGCCGCCCCGCCGCTCCAGTACGCGCCGGCGCTCCAGGAGCGTGTGCGTGAGGAGGAGCGGGTTTCGGATCGCGTCCCGCTGATCGAGATCGTCTGGGTCTTGCCGCGACCGGAGAAGCCGAGCGTTCCATACGCGCTCTTATAGGGCCGGTCGGCGTAGGGGATCTCGTGCGAGCGAAGGATGAGAGAGTGGTTCCAGTCGACCTCGCGCGCCTTCCAGTCGATGTCGGTTCGCCCGTAGAGTTGGACGATGCAGGCGCTCGGGTCGAGCTCCTGCGCGGACTTTCGGTCGCGAAGCACTTCCGCGCGGAACGATTGACGAAAGCGGGTCCACGCGCGCGCCGAAGCGCTGAGAATCGCGCCGTACTCCCCGCCTTCCACGGTCGGGCTCGCGAGCGAAGCGAAGTCGGAGCGATAATCGTGTGCCTCGAGGGAGAGACCGCGGCGGGGCGAGTCGAGGATCGTCGCGAGAATCCGCCATCCGCCGCCTGACGCGCGCTCGTTTTCTTCCGTGTCGCTCCATCCGATCTCCGCGTCGAGCCTCCGTTCCTTCCCCGCGCGCAACGAGGCGCTCCCCGACACGACGAGATTCTTCACGGGGGAAAGAAAGCGGAGGGTTTCGGGAACGGAGGACTCGCGCTCCCAGCCGTACGCCGTCTGAAGGGCCGCGTCCCAACGTTCCCCGGCGACAGAGACCTTCTCTCCCGCAAGGAATTGCGAGTAGACGCCGAGCCCGCCCGCCGTGTCGGAGGGGAGGGAGCGGAGAAAGAAACAGGAGCTCTCGATCGCGCCCCGGCGCACGGTCGCGAGAGCGCCCTTCCCCGAGAGCCAGGAGACGGTCATCTCCGAGAAAGACGGATACACATCTCCTCCTTCGATCATGAACGATTCGGAATGCAAGCGTCCGGTCGCGCGGATCTCGCCGTCGTAAATCGGGTCCCGCGAACTCGAAAGGAAGAGCGCCCGTTCTCCCCAGCTTCCCGACGCGTAGCCGTCGAACGCGAGGGAGGAGGTCTTCTCGTAGAGGACGTACGGTTCCCCTTCGATCCCCGCGTTCGAGACGGACGCCCATCCCGCCTCGATCCTCCCGGAGAGAGCGAGGAGCGCCGCTCCCTCCGGCCCTTCCTCGAAGAAGAACGTCCACGAGCGTTCCCCGATCTCGCCGGACGCGGCCCGGACGGCCGCCCTCGCCTCATGCGCCCCGCGCGCGGGGGCGCGCTCCGGCCGGAAGTAGAGGTAGTCCTCCGTTCGCTCGATCCCCTCGGTGACCCTCCTTCCGTCGAGATAGAGAGACGCGCTGTCATCGGAGGCGAGCGGCGGGTCGAAGAGGACGGAGATCGCGAAGACCGAGGAGTCCGCCACGATCTCCCCCTCCTCCGGGGAGAGGATCACGATGCGCGCGGTCGCCTCCGCCGAGAGAACAGGGACTCGGTGAGGGCTCTCCGCCGGATTCCGAGCCGGGCTCGTGATCTCCCCGCCGCTCAGGGTTCTCACGAGCAGGAAGTACTCGAACCCGGGAGACGCAACGAAGCGCTCCGGAACCGCGGCGCGATACACTCCTTTCCGTTCTTCGGCCGCGACGCGGGTGAAGGCGGTGTCGCCGGCCGTTCGAACGAGCGCATCGGCCGCGGCGGGCCGGTCGTCGCCGATCACGGTGAAGACGAGCTCGATCCTGGCGCCTGCGACCGCCGGGAGCGGGGGGGCGTGAACCACGCGGGGAGTGTCCGAAGATGCGGCGGACGCGCATGCCGCGAGAAGAAGAAGCGCCGGGAGGCCGGGCCGCGCGCGGGCCATGCGCGCGCCGAGCCTTCCTTGAAAAGCGGAAGCAGGTCTCGACGAAGCTCGGTTCAGCGGAGGCCCATCGCCCTCCGCACCTCGTCCATCGTCGCGGCGGCGATCGTTCGGCAGCGTGCCGCTCCCTTCTCGAGCACGTCGTGAACTTCGTCGGGCCGGCGCTCCAGCTCCCGGAACTTCTCGCGGATCGGATCGAGTTCGCGAATCATGTTGTCCGCGAGGATCTTCTTGCAATCCACGCAGCCGATCCCGGCCCGCCGGCACTCGACGTTCACGCGGTCGATCTCTTCGGGGGAGGAGAGGCTTTTGTGCAGGGTGAAGATGTTGCAGATGTCCGGGTTCCCCGGATCGGTGCGCCGCTTCCGATTCTCGTCGGTGAGCGCGACGGCGAGCTTGCTCCGAATCGAGGCGGGCTCCTCGAGGACGCCGATGTAGTTCTTCATCGACTTCGACATCTTCGCCTGTCCGTCGAGCCCCATGATGCGCGGCGTGGGGGAGAGGATCACCTGCGGTTCGGGGAAGATCGGCCCGAAGCGCGCGTTGAACTTCCGCGCGATGTCCCGCGCGAGCTCGATGTGCTGCACCTGGTCCTCGCCGACCGGAACCCGGTCGGCCTTATAGAGAAGGATGTCCGCCGCCTGCAGGACCGGATAGCCGAAGAGCCCGACGTTGATGTTCTCGCGATGCTGCTTCGACTTCTCCTTGAACTGGGTCATCCGCCCGAGGTCCCCCATCGGCGTGACGGTGTTGAAGTACCAAGCGAGTTCGGTGTGCTCCGGAACTCGCGACTGGACAAAGAGAGCGCACTTCGCGGGGTCGAGGCCGGCGGCGATGTTCGTCGCCGCGGCGTCGAAGATCTTCTTCGGAAGCTCGGCGATCTCGTACTCGACGGTGATCGCGTGCTGGTCCACCACGCAAAAGATCGAGTCGTGCTCGTCGATCAGACGGACCCAGTTTCGGATCGCTCCCAGGTAGTTGCCGATCGTGATCTCCCCGCTCGGCTGGATTCCGCTGAAGATTCGGCTCACGGAGACTCTCCTTCCCGCCGCGAGGGCGGAGCATTCGGAACTGCTGAAGTTGCAACAGAGTAGCGCGGAGACCCCTCCCGTGTCAAGCTGGAGGCCGTTCGCGCCGAAAAGCGAAAAAGGAGGGAAGAAAGGATGTTTCGCTCGATCTTGACCGCCTTTCTCGTCGTCTTCCTCGCCGCTCCCCAAGGGGCCTTCGCATCGGAAACCCTTTCGCCCGGCGAACGTCCGTCTTGGATGGGCGGGCCGGTCTTCTGGGGGGCGCTCGTGCTTCTTAACGCAACAATTCTTACTTCAAGCATCGGCGATCTCCGCTTCTACGAGGCGCGCGCCGACGAGGTGGCGGCGGAGGGCGGAGACGCCGGGGCGTATTGGGACGCGACGTCCCGCGAAAAGGTGATGATCGGAGTGTCCGCCGTCTCCCTTCTCTTCTCCCTCGCGGGGCTCAAGGGGTCGTTCGCGAAGCCGGAACCGCCCGCGCGGCTCGCCGCGCCGCCCCCACGGACGGATCCGCTCCCGAC
>JAGUYC010000271.1 GCA_020061515.1 Gemmatimonadota bacterium | reverse complement strand
GTCGAGGCGCGCGTCTGCGGCGCGGCGACCGACGCGTTCGGCGGAGGATCGTCGTTCGCGCGCATTGTGAAGGGAGACGGCGAGGCGACTCCGGCCTTCGAAGCGCCGATCCGATTCCTGCTCGATCTCGAAGAGGAAGAGGACGAGGAAGAGATCGGGGACACGACGGGCGGCGCGGCCCCTCCCGCTTACGCCGTTCTTCCCAACCTCCCCAATCCGTTCCGCGGATCGACCACGATCCGCTTCTCCGTCCCGAATCCCGGCGGAGCGATCCGCCTCGAGATCTTCAACGTGCGAGGGGAGCGGGTGCGCGTGCTCGAAGAGGGGACGGCGGCCGCGGGAACGCACGCCCTCGAATGGGACGGAACCTGCGCCCGCGGGCGGAGCCTCCCCCCCGGCGTCTACTTCGTGCGCCTCGAGGCGCCCCCCGCGATCGCCGTGAAGAAACTCCTTCTTCTTCCCTGACGCGCCCCCGCGCGGGCGCGCCGGACCTTCGTCTTCACGCTCAATATTGCCCGAGCGTTCCGTCGCGGCGCGCGCGGCGAATCGCGAAGCGCGCGGCGCCGACCCCGATGAAAAACGCGAAGAACGTGAAGAGGACGAGGGCGAGGAGCTCTCCTCGAAGCGACCCGATCCCTTGTCCGCTGAGAAGCGCCATCCGCATCCCCTCCAGGGAGTACGTGAGCGGGATGATCTTCGCGACGTGCTGCAGCCACTCGGGAAGGATCGCCACCGGAAAGTAGACGCCGCCGAGGAGACGCGAGAGAGAGGTGAAGAACCAGTTCACCGGGTTCCCCCTCTTGAGGACGAGGATAAAGGCGGCCGCCACGAGACCCAGGCTGGAGAAGGCGATCACCGTGAGCGCGAGGAAGAGGATCGCGGCCCCGTAGTTCGGGTTGTTGAGCTCGAGATGGAAGAAGAACACCCCGAGAACGATGTAGACGAGAACCTGGAACGAGGCCCACAGGAAGCTCCAGAGCGACGAGGCGAGGAGATACGTGGAGAAGCGGGTCGGCGTGGCGAGCACGGCCTCGAGCGTTCCGAGAACCTGCTCGTCCCGGATTCTTCCCGAGAAGGCGTTCAGCCCTGTCGAAAGGTAGTTCGACACGGCGACCCCGATGAGGACGAACGAGAAGTAGTCCCCTCCGTACCGCCCGAGGTACGGGTTCATCGTGGCGTCGACGAGACGCGAAAGAAAGAAGAAGAGCGCGAGCGTGAACCCGATCCCGAGAAGCTGAAGGAGAAAGGCGAGACGATAGCTCATCGCGACCTGAAGGTCCTTTTTCAAGAACGCGAGGGCTTTGTCGGGCTTCATCGCTCCTTCTCCGCGAAACGCCGGTAGAGTTCCTCGAGCGATCCGTGCCGCACCTCGAGACGGCGAAGGGGGCCGAAGCGTTCCTGCACCGCGCGCACGAACTCCTCGAGAACGAAGCCTTCCTCGGAGACGCGCGCGAGGCACCGGCCGCGCGCGGCGAGGTCCTCGTCCGAGACGATCTCGAGGACGCCCGGAAGACTCTTAATCCACGCGCTCCATCCTTCTTCCGGGTCCCGCACCTCGATCTCGACCTCGCGCGGCGGGCGGAAGCTCCCCAGAACCTCTTCCGGACGCCCTTCGGCGAGAAGCTCGCCGCGATGAAGAAAGACGAGCCGGTCCGCGACCCGATGGACCGCTTCGAGATCGTGGCTCGCGAGGAGAACCGCCCTCCCCTCCTTCCGCGCGAGAACCCGCAACCGATCGAGAAAGCGGGCGGACGTGTACGGATCGAGCCCGCGCGTCGGCTCGTCGAGAAGAAGAACCGGGCGTGCGCCGAGAAGGGCACGGGCCACGCACAGCTTCTGCCTCGTTCCGGTCGAGTAGGTCATGAAGCGCGCGTCGATCTCGTCGATGCGTAGGAGCGCGGCCGCTTCCTCGATCTCCGCGGCCCGGCGGTCGGAAGGGACGTTCAGAAGGCGTCCGAAAAAGTCGAGGTTCTGCCGTCCGGTGAGACGAAAGTAGAAGCTCCTCTCCTCGCTCATGCAGAGGCCGATGCGATGCCGCGTCTCAAGCGAGCGGCGCACGACGTCGATCCCGTCGATCATCGCGCGCCCCTCGCTCGGAAGAACGAGCGAGGCGAGGATCTTGAGCAGCGTCGTCTTCCCCGAGCCGTTCGGCCCGAGGAGAGCGAGGACCTCTCCGCGCGAGAGGGAGAAGGTGACGCCCGAGAGCGCGCGAAGGCTTCCCCCGCCGAAAGGCCGCCGGATCGAATCGAGAAAGCCGCTCCGAACCGGATACGACTTGGAAAGCCCTTCGACGCGGACCCCATCCACGGACATCCCCTCCTACGGACTCCGGCGGAACGCCGCGAGCGTTTCGTGCGCGATGAGATCGAGGATCGAGGCGATCCCGGCGAGAAAGCGGCGGAGTCGGCTTCTCGCCGAGGGGCGGCTCGCTTCCTCGAAGAAGATGGACGCGCGAAAGGCCTCGTCCGGCCAGAGAAGCCTCGCAAGGAACGAGCGCCTCGAGCGCCGCGCGAAGCAGTACCCCCACCAAATCCGAAGGCGCACTTCCCGGCCCGGTTCCAGGCCGAAGAAGTCGGACCCGCGGACGCGCGAGGCGAAGCGCGCGATGCGCCTCGGGAAACGGATCCCGCTCCCTCCCCCTCCCCAGAAGCGATCGGCGAAGAAGAGCGCGGTGCGGACCTCCTCGCCGATCCCCCACTCCTCGCCCCGCGCGACGATCTCCTCCGCGGCGACTTCGCTTCGAACCGCGCGGAGAATTCTTTCGACGTCAAGCAATCGCTTGAGAGAGACGAAGAGCCCCATGCGGAGACTCGCGCAGAGGTACGCCGCCTCGTCGAGCGGGGAGAGAACGCGGATCCGGCTTCCGCGATAGTCGCACGCGCGGGATCCGCGGAAGAGGGAACCCACGTCCACATCCAGGTTCCACGGATGCGGAAGAAGATTCCAGTGCAGCTCCACGACGTCGATTCCAAGCCCGCGCCGCACGTACACGAGGTGGAAGTGGTGCCTCCGATAGTAGGCGCGGCTGTGGATCCCTTCGAACAAGGCGTAGCCGAGATCGTGAAGCGCGCGCTCCGCCCGGTCCATAAACTCCGGCGGGACGAGGAGATCGATGTCTCGCACTTCCCGAAGCACGCTGTTGCCGTAGAAACGCTCGCCGAACGGCAGGCCCTTGAGCACGATCCCCGGGACGCTCTCCGCCTCGAGCGCGGAGACGAGCCCCGCCAGTTCTTTCTCCTTGAAGAGATTGCGCGCGGCGGTCTTCTCCCCCTCCTCCTCGATGCGGCGGGCGAGCGTCTCCGGGAAGAGGTTCCTCAGCGTCTCTTCCGCGGAGAGACGCAGGGCGACGGCCGGAACGACGCGCGAGCGGAAGACGATCCTCTCGAGCGAGTCCCAGTCGAACCAGCTTCCCTCTGTCCGCGCAACCAGCTCGGAGACCGCGACCGGCGGATCGCGCAGCACTTCCCGGAGGAACTCGCCCTCTCGCGGGAGCCGGAACGACATGCGCGCTACCTCCGAGCGCCCTCATCCTCGCGCGGGAGCGTGAAGATCAAGGCGTAGTCTTTCCAGGTCTCTTCCCTCTCGAGAAACGGCGACCCCTCGCGGGCGAGCCACGCGTGCCCTTCGAGGCTTCCGCCCCGCTCCCTCACGCCGAAGCAGACCGCGGTCTCGATCCCGCTCTCGCGGAGAAGATGGGCGAGAAGGAGGGATCGGCGCAAGCATGTTCTCCGGACCGGGAAGAAGGGGGAGCGGAGGATGCGCTCGGTGAAGGCGTGCGCGATCGCGGCCTTCTCGAGATCCGCTTCCGCTCCGAAGGGAGCTCCTCGCGGCGGGAACAGCGCATCCACCCGATCGAGGGGAAGGCGGACGAAGAGGCGAACCGCCTGCCCGAAACAGCGCGTGAGGAAGGCGAGATTGCGCGGCCCGGCGAGAACGCGCCACGGGAGCGGATACGAGAGGATCCGCCGCTCCAGATCGGAAACGTCCGTGCTCCGTTCGGCGGGCGAAGACCCGGCGAACGAGGATGAGGACTCGAGCGAGAACGGGCGGGGCATCATCCTACTCGATCGAGGCGCCGGAGAGTTCGGCGATCCGCGCGGGCAGCTCCGCGATGTCCCTCCCGAAGAGGAGACGGTACGTCGCCGCCTGATGGACGAGATCCGCGAGAAGATCGATGTGCGCCTCGATCTCCTCGCGGTCCGCGGGAAGCACCGATTGGGGTAGAAGCCGCGCCATCGCCTCGCCCCCGGAAAGGCGCTCGAATCGGCTCCGCTCCTGATCGACGATCGTGGGGAAGAGAAGGAGAGCCGGGCGCACCTCGGCGATCCGCCCGGGCGGAGGGAGCGCTTCCTCGGGGAAGAGGAGCTTCCGCCCCTTTCGCAACCATCGGTCCCGGAGCTCCGGGAAGAATCTTGAGGTCCCCTCCCCCACCTTGAGCGGCTCGGGAAACGGCTTGAGGACGATCGAGCCCTCGCTTCGGAGGGCGAAGAGCGTGTCGTCCGCCACGAAAGGACACCCGCTCGCGACCGCGGCGAGCGTGGCCGAGGACTTGCCGGCGCCGCTCGGACCGCAAACGACCACTCCCCGCCCTCCCACCACGAAGCAGGACCCGTGAAGCGGATAGCGCCCGCGATACCGCATCCACACGATGAGCGGGAGAAAGAAGAGACGATGGCCGATGATCCACGGATCGCCGGCGTGGTCCGGATGCACGAGGACGGCGACGCGCCCTCCTTCACGATCGAACCGCGCCGCCGACTTCCCGCCGACGACGAGCCACCGTTCGCGCTCCGACCTCCAGAAGACGAAATCTCCCTCCGCAGAGACCGCCTCGTTCCGCCCGCGCGCGAGATCGGGGAACGCGTCGGCGTCGGACCGCGCGCGAAAGGTGAACACGAGATCCGCTTCTTCCGCGAAGGGCGGGCACGCGAGGAGAGGGGCCGCCTCGAGGATCCCCTCTCGGATCGACGTCTCGCCGCACTCCACGAGGATCCGCTCGCCGATGAGATCCAGGTGGAGGCGTTCCATTCGCTCGAACCTCCGTTAGGCGGGAACGATGGCGGCGAGCTTCTCGTCGAGAAGACGCTTGGCCAGATCGAGGCAATCCGAGAGGGCGGTCGGCTCGTCCACATCGAAGTGCTCGGCCACTCGGTGCGCGATCTCCTGAAGCGTGCGGGCGCCGTCGAGCTGCCCCCAGATGTACTGACCGGTGCTGTTCAAGCTGAAGTAGTGTCCGCTCTCCATGTCGACGAGGATTCCCTTTCGGTCGATCGACCTCCAAGGAACGTTCGGAGAGCGTTTCAGCACGGATTCCGGACCAAGCGTCACTTCGGTCTCCTCTCTCGGCGCGCCGCCGATCCGGCGCGGAACCTCGCGAGAGCCGTTCCTCCGCACCCCCGGGAAGGCGCCGCTCTCCGCGCGCTCCAATCTATTCGTTCAGGGAAGAAGCGTCAACCTCCGCGCGGCAAGCCGCGGAGACGCTCGTACCAGAAGAACGCGGCGACGACGAGCGCGTGCGTGATCTCCCCCTCGCGGAGCATCCGCCGGACTTCCGTTTCTTCCGCTTCGAAGACCTCGATCTCCTCGCCCGGATCGAGCGCCTGCGCCCCGTCGGAAACGGCGCCACGCGCGAGGTAGGTGTGGCAGCGGTTCGTCTGAAAGGCCGGGTTCGGCTCCACGGTCCCGATGCGCGTGAAACGCGCCGCCCGGTAGCCGGTCTCCTCGCGGAGCTCGCGCCGCGCCGCCGCCTCCGCGTCTTCGTCCCCTCGGTCGATCCCGCCCCCGGGAATCTCGATCGTGTAGCGCCCCGTCCCCGCGCGATATTGGCGGATCAGAACCACTTTTCCCTCCGGGGTGAGCGGGATCACGTTCACCCAGTCGTTCGTTTCAAGGATCGTCCAATCCCGCTCGCAGCCGGTCTCCGGAGAGACGGAGCGGTCGACGCGAACGGAGAAGATCGGAAAGCGCCCCCGCTCCTCCGACGAGAGGATTCTCCACTTGCGTCTCACGGCCGTCCCTCCCCAAGGTCACCGGAGTATACCTGGATTATGCACGCGTTTCCTACTGCGGCTGCGGATCGCGGCCTAAGAGGCCTCTCTTCCTTCGCCGCTTCCTAGAGCGTAGCTCCGGGGCTACGCTTCCGGGAGCGGCTCGTACCGGTCGGCCTCCCGGCGCGCGCTCCGCATCCTCGCGACGAAAACGCGTGCATCATCCAGGTATAGAACGCGGCGGCGCGCGCGGCAACGCGGGCGGCGGG
>JAGUYC010000036.1 GCA_020061515.1 Gemmatimonadota bacterium | reverse complement strand
TCTCCGGATCCAGCCGCACGCGCACGACTCCTTCCGACGGCGCCCGCACCTCGCGGCACGCCCGGCTCGACCATCCGTACGCGACCTGCTCGCCGGCGAAGGAGACCGCCTCCACCCGGAAGACGGTGTCGCCGCCCGCCGGCTCCCCTTCGAGAAGAAAGCCGGGACCGGGGACGAAGACCTCCGTCCGACCGATCGCGATCTGGTCGATCGCGGCGAGACCTCCGGTCCCCCCTCGCGGCGTCCAATAGTAAACCGTTCGCACCTGAACGAACGAATCCCCCGGAGCGAGAAGATACTCGGTGTCGACTCGAATCCCATCCGCGCGGCTGTCCTGCCCGATGAAGCGGACACCGCCCGGGGAACGGCTCCCGGACGGATGGATGATCTCCAGGCTCGCGTGGCGCGGTCTCCGGATCCCGATCGAATCCACGAGGACGAAAGAGGCCTGGCCCCAAGAATCGCGTCCGCCGATCGGGGCCGCGTCGATGATCCAGCCCCCGCTCGCCGCGTCGCCGAGCGCGTGCTCGGGAGCGCTCACGACCACTCGGATCCTCTCGTTCTCGAGGAGGACGTCTCCCGCCTTCCCCGCGGATGCGAGGCCGGGGATCCCATCCGAGCGGCTCTCGAGAAGCCCGACGCGCACCGAAGCCCCCGCTTCGCCGGCGAAGAAAAGGAGAAGAACCAGAAGAGGCCCCGCGCGCGCGATCCCCGGGCGGGGAACGCGAGAGGATCCGGAGGCGGCGCTCAGTCGTTCCTCCCGCGGAGGAGAAGAAGGCGCACGAGCTGAAGAAGCGCCATCGTGGTCGCCGCGACATACGTCAGCGCGGCGGCGTCCAGTACCTTCTTGGCGCCGGCAAGCTCGCCGACCGAGAGAAACCTCCCGTCGCGAAGCTGCGCGAGCGCGCGGCGGCTCGCGTTGAACTCGACGGGGAGCGTGACGACCGAGAACACAACAGCCGCGGCGAAGAAGAGAATCCCAAGATCGATGAGCGGCCGAATCTGCGCGAGAAAACCGATGAGAAAGAGCGGGAACGCGAGGGTCGATCCGATGTTCGCGACCGGGAAGATCGCGTGCCGGAACTGGAGCGGCATGTAGCCGGTTCCGTGCTGGATCGCGTGTCCCGCCTCATGCGCGGCGATGCTGACCGCAGCGATCGAATCGGAACCGTAGTTCCCTTCGGAGAGACGGACCGCGCGCGCCTTCGGGTCGTAATGATCCGTCAGCGAGCCGGGAACCGCCTCGACGCGCACCGAACCGAGGCTGTTGCTTCTTAGGATCGACGCGGCGATCTCGGCGCCGCTCCTGCCGGCGCCCGTGCGCAACCGGCTGAACTCCGAATAGGCGGAGCGGACCTTCCACTGGGCCCATCCCGCAAGCGCCAGCGCGGGAATGAGGAGAGCAATCGTAGGATCGAAAAGCGGGAACATCAACCCTCACCTCCGCTCGACCGAAGAGAACCCGATCACGGTCATTGTGTCTCCCACACGCCGGAACTCCTCGCGGTTCCGAAATGCGGAACGCGTTTCCGAAACGGATCCTGCGCTCTTCCGCGCGTAGCCATTAGATACCAGCACGGGGAGAAAAAAGCAAGCGATCCGCCGGCTCACCGGGCGGATCGCTCGCGGCGGGAAGGAGAGATCGGTCAGACCTTCGTCTTCTGCGGCTCCGGCTCCGGGCTTCTCGAGCGCTCCTGCCGGAAACCCTCCTGGAAAAGCTCGTCGAGGCGGTCTTTGGAGAACCTCCACTGGCCTCCGATCTTCAGACCGGGCACCTTCTTCTCCTTCGCCAGCTTGTAGAGCGTCGCCCGGGTGATGCGCAAGTACTTCGCTGCGGCGGCAACGTCGAGAATCTCCTTAGCCATTCGAGCACACCTCTTCCGAAGAAACGGTTGTTCTCTTGCAAGCGTTCGTTCTTGTTCCCCGTATCGGCGAACAAAACGCGCTTCTTGAGTTCTTTCTTCGCGAAGAAGGCGCGGCGGAGGGCGTTCCGATCTGTCCGTTCAACCGACTGGAATGTAATGCGTTGCGGTGCCGATCCCGCGCGCGTCTTCGTCGCGGGGCGCGATTCGCGTCCGCGCGAGAAGACGGCCGCAGGGTTCGGGCTTAGAAGTGGTAGCGGAGCCCGGCTCGGAAAAGGAATCCGGAGAAATCGACGACGATCGGCTCCTCGCCCCGATCCCAGCCGTACTCGAGACCGGCCTGCATGGCAACGATGGGGACCATCCCCTCGGGGAACCAAGGACCCCAGACCGTGGCGATCTCCCCCTCGTTGATCAGGAGAGGCGAGTTCCTGATCTCCTCGACGTCCGTGTACTTCAGGCTTCCCTTCTCGAGCCAGCGATAACCGGCCTGGATGCTCACGGAAAGGAAGGGTGTAAAGTATTCCTCCGCGCCGATCGAGAGATCGAACGTGTTCGTGCTCCCCGTTGCTTCGTAGAGGTAGAAGTCCCCGATCCCCTGAAGCACCGGATCGGGCGAGAAGATCTCCACCGAGTGCTTCGCCCAGGCTCTTCCGACGCCGGCCGCGAGGTAGATCTCGCGCTTCTCGACCCCCCGGACGTAGAGCCCGGGAAGCGTGAGCGCGCTCGGGAGGTAGTACAGCGCCCGTCCCGAGAGGTACCATGCCTCGTCCGCGATCGAGGCGCCGAAGCCGTACTCAGAGAACCGGGTCGCGCTCCCCGTCCTTCCGCCGTCCAGCTCGAGGCCGAACCGGCCGCCCAAGCCCGGCAGGGCGACCGACTCCGGAAGCTTGAGACGTCCGCCGCCATAGATGTCGAGCACCGGACGCATGTCCTCGAAGGAGTCCTTGCTCCATCGAATGTCGATCCCCACCGCTTCCTCGAACGCGTCCGCGAGGTTGTCGAACGCCGCCTTGATCGTGACGATGTTCCGCGCCTGAGCCTCGGTCGTCTGAAGACCTTGCCCGGAAGTCCCGAGGCCGAACGTCACCGACCAGAGCTTCTCCTTCTCGGCGATGATCGCCCCGAGGTCGAGGTCGATGAGATCCGGAGAGAAAAGGTCATCGGGCGCCGGCGGTCGGCGAAGATCCTCCGCCTGCGAGACGGAGAACGCGGCGAGAACGGCCACAGCGAGGAGCACGGTCCGCATGACGAACACCCCCTTATGGACGCCCGACTATACTTCAGGCCGGCGCGACGTGTCAATCGGAGGCCGCCGCACACTCCGAAAAAGAACGGGGGCCCATCTCGGCCCCCGTCCTCTCCGTTTGTCCCGGCGTCCTAGCGAACCTTCACCTCGATCTGGCGGGGAATCGCCTCCTCCGCCTTCGGGACCCGAATCGCGAGCACCCCGTTCTCGTAGGCGCTCTCGATCTTGGAGGCGTCCGTCCCCTTCGGAAGGTAGAACACCCTCTCGAAGGCTCCGTAGAACCGCTCGCTCCGCCGGCGGCCCTCCGCCTCCTGGTCGCGCGACAGGTTCCTCTCTCCCTTGATCTCCAGACTGTTCTCCTGAACGGTGATCCGGATGTCGTCCTTCTTCACGCCCGGGAGGTCCATCTCGATCCGGTACGCGTCCTTCTCCTCGAGGACGTCCGCGCGGGGCATCCAGAAGTCGGGCGCGTCCGGCTCCGTCGAACGGGGCGTCTGGAAGAAGCTGTCGAAGATCCGATCCATCCAGAGACCATTCCTTGCCAGCGGGTTCCATCTGACCAGCGTCATCGTTCGCATCTCCTTTCTCTCTCTTGATCCAATCGGAGGGACTGCCTCCGGTTCAACTCCCAGCCTCTCGAATACTCAAGCCGCGTGCCAAACCGCTTCTCGATGGAGCCGATTGGAATAACTGCTTTATCCAGAAATAGTTATGAAGATCCTGGCGCACACGGCCCTCTGGTTGCCCGATCGACGACTGCCGTTTTGGCGGCCAATCGTTCGTCAAATCACGCATGACGGTCATTTTGGCGCTCTTGCGCGTCTCCTGCTTTGCTTGACAGAGGAACCGCATAGGCCGGAGCATGGTGAGTAGTGCATCGGAGACTCTCGCAAGACGGGAGCGATCGGCGTCGCGGTGACGATTCGAACGACCGGGCGGCCGTTTCGGACGGGAGAAAGGGCCGGCGCCCGCGAGAGAAACAAGAGAGGGGTTTGTTCATGAAGAGGTTCGCTGCGGTTCTGCTCTGCCTCCTGGGCCCGGTCTCCGCTCTTTCCGGCGTCCAGCGCGTTCCGGGGGATCACCCGACGGTCCAAGCCGCCGTCGACGCGGCGGCGCCCGGGGACACCGTTTGGATCGCCCCCGGAACGTACGCGGAGAACGTATCGATCAAGTTCAAGGACGGCCTCGCCCTGATCGGCGCGGAAGGTTGGGAGAAGACGATCATCGACGGGGACGCGAAGAACTCGGCCGTGTACGCGGACTCCAACTCCGGGACCCTCGTCTTCTCCGGTCTCACGTTCAAGGGAGGAGACGCGCAGCTGAACGGCGGCGGGCTCGCCGTCCGCAGAACGGCGACCGTCGTGCGCGCATGCCGCTTCGTCGGCAATCGCGCCTACAACTCGGGGGGAGGGCTCAGCCTCCTCAACTGCCCCTCGAACACCGTCGAAAACTGCCTCTTCGAGCAGAACGAATGCTTGGACGAGGCGTCCGCGGTCTCCATCGTCGGCGGAAGAGGGGTCTTCTCGGGGAACACCGTGCGCGACAACACCGGCGCGATCGCGGTCGTTCTCATCCAGTCGGGGTGCGATGTGCGGAACAACGTGATCGTCCGCAACCTGTGCACCGACTTCGGAGCGATCGCCTACCAGTTCGCCTTCAACGCGATCATGGAAGAGAACACGATCGCTCGAAACACCGGGATGGAAGGGATGGGGGCGATCATCGCGCAACTCGGCGACTTGCGCATCGAGCGGAACATCGTGTGCGACAACAAGGGCGTGGCCGGAATCTTCGTCGAGAGCACCGACCAGCTCGTCCGGGTCTCTGAAAACAACGTCTGGAAGAACGAGGGCGGGACCTACATCGGGATCGATGCGAACCCCGGGGATCCGGCCGTCGACCCGATGTTCTGCGATCCCGACAAAGGCGATTTCCGTCTCAAGAAGAAGTCGCCCTGCCTCCCGACCGAGCGGCGCCCGCACAAGATCGGCGCGCTCGGAGAAGGCTGTCCGTAGCCTGGATTATGCACGCGTTTCCTGCTGCGGCTGCGGATCGCGGCCTCAAGAGGCCTCCCTTCCGTCGCCGCTTCCTCAACGTAGTGCCGAGACTACGTTTCCGGGAGCGGCTCGTCCAGGTCAGCCTCTCGGCGCGCGCTCCGCACCCTCGCGACGAAAACGCGTGCATAGTCCAGGCTAGCGCGCCGTTCGAAACACGACGTCCTACTCATCCGTTCGATGAAGCACGCGCCGGATGTCGGCCGCGAAGTTGAAGTCCGGATCGTTCTCCGAATCGTGGCAGCTGGTGCAGCGGCGATCGTTGATCGCGAAGAGATACTTGAGGGCGGGGTCGCGATCCGAACCCGTCACCGGCTCTCCGCGAGCCCACTTGGCGTGATCGCTTCCGGAGCCGTGGCAGGCCTCGCACTGCACGTTCACCATGTCCGGCGTCATCTCGTAGGAATGGAATCCGTTGAAGTACCCGTAGCCGGTCACATGACACTTCAAGCAATTGGGGTTGTAGTCTTGGTTCTCCTTGACGAGCGGATCGAGAGCCTTCGCGTGGCTCGTCCCTTTCCACTGGCGGTACTCGCTGGAATGGCAATCCGCGCACGCCTCGGCGCCTAGAAAACGGATCTGGTCGAGCTGGCTCGTGGCGGGGACGATCTCCTTCCCGACTTCCTGCAGCTCGGCGTTGAAGCGTTTCACAAGCTCCGCTTGCGCGGGGTCGTCTTGGATCGAATCGTCCAGCTCCTGCGCGAACCCGCCTACCCGTTGTACCCTCTTCTTCTCGTCGAGAAGCAGTTCCACGACCCCGAGATATTTCCCTTCGTCGCCCGGCATGACCAGCGGGATGTTGTTCACGACGTAAGGCTCCCCCTTCACGTTCGCTCCGCTCCCGACGATGATGAGATCGATGCCGCTCGCGTTTCGCGCGATGCCCCGAGCCTGCAGCCATCCGGTGTGGGCGAGGCAGATGATCAGGTCGCACTTCGGCCTCAGCTCCTCCACCATCTCCCGCGCGACGATCGTCGGATCCTTGTAGACCAGCCGATGCTCCCCCTTTTCGCGGTCCCACGGGATTCCGGCCATCTCGTCGAGAGGCTGCAACAGGCCGAAGATTCCGACGCGGAGCCCGCCCCATTCGAACCCGAGCAATCGCTTCGGAGAGAGACGTTTGATGATATAAGGTTTTAGGAAACGTTCGCCGGTTTCGAAGTAGAAGACGTTCGCGGAGATGAGCGGCACCCCGTTCTCACGCGCCTGCTCGAGGAGGAAGTTTTGGCCGAGAAGCGCGTCGCTCATTCCGAAGTTGACGCAATCGACCTTCATGAGACCGTACGATTCGAATAGGTGCCTCGCACGCACCTCCTCGAGCGCTCCCTGGCCGCCGATCATGTCCCCGCAGTCGACGTGGAGCACCGACGCGGTGTCGTTCGCTGCGACCGTCTGGACGTAGGCGGCCCGCCGGGCCACGCCTCCCTTTCGGCGGGACTTTCACCCGCACGGCTCGAGGCTGCCCACGACGTCGCTCGTGTAGAAGACGCGGAGTTTCGTCGGGCTCTTGTCCGACGTCTCGAAACAGCCGGCCGAGAAAAGGACAACAAGGAGGAGCGAAAGACACGCGAGCCCGGAACCGATTCGATGCTTCGGCATCATCTCCCTCATGCGCGGTTCGACTCATCGTTCGCCGCGGCCGGACGGGGTCGCTGCGTCCGAGTCACCCGCTCAACACGCAACGGGTTCCCACATGGAGAACAACCCTATCATGCGGGCCCGCGCGCGGCAACGCCAGCTCTCGCTCACGAGCCCGATCCGTCCGGCACCGTCCCCACCGCGATCCAGGCCGGCGAGGGAGGGAGGGGGATGATCGACACATCGACGAGCCCCGCGTCTTCCATCTCCTTGCCGAAGAGGTCCGGCGAGGGGAACGCGCGCATGGAGTCGGCGAGGTAGCGGTAGGCGGCGGGAGAGGAGCACGAGCCGCCGAGAAGTGGGACGATCCGGCCGAGGTAGAAGCCGACCAGCGCTCCCAGAAGCCCGCTCGCGGGCCCGCCGAGCTCGAGGACGACGACCCGGCCTCCGGGCCGAACCGCGCGGGCCATCTCGCGGAGGGCGCGCGCGCGGTCGGGAACGTTGCGGATGCCGAAAGCGATTCCCGACGCGTCGAAGAAACGACCGCGCACGGGAAGACTCTCGGCCGCGGCCTCGGCGAAGAAGACGCGACCCGCCGAGGGAGCCCCGGCTTTTCGGCGGGCGCGCCGGAGCATCGGGCCGGAGAAGTCGATGCCGAGAACCGTTCCGCCGGGAGCCGCCCGCGCCGCTTCCAGAGAGAGATCTCCGGTCCCGCAGGCGACGTCGAGAACGCGCGCCTCTCTCCCGGCGCGCATCCGTCGAACCGCCTCGCGGCGCCACCTGCAATCGAGACCGAGCGAGAGGATGCGGTTCAGAAGATCGTACCGGCCGCTGATCCGGTTGAACATCTCCCGCACGGCGGCTCTCTGGCGTTCGACGGCGACCGCCCCCTCGGCAAGGGAGGACGAGCCGTCGGGGCGCGGCTCCGGCGAGGATTCGAAGAGACTCGCGCGCCCTTCCCCTGGGACCGCGCCACCCGGCCCCGACGTCATCCCTTGATGACCGCGAGGGGGCGAAGGCGCGCCACCTTTCGGGAAAGACCCGCGCCGTGCACCACGTTCACGACCTCGTCGATGTCCTTGTAGGCCTCGGGCGCTTCCTCGACGAGCGTGCCTCTCGACCGCGCGCGGAAGCGGATCCCTTCTTGTTCCAAGCTTCTCTCCAAGTCGCCGAGACGGATCTGCCGCTTCGCCTCGGAGCGGCTCTTCAGGCGCCCCGCCCCGTGGCACGTGCTGCCGAACGTTTGCTCCATCGCCTTCTCGGTGCCGACCAGAACATACGAGCCCGAGCGCATATTGCCCGGGATCAGAACCGGCTGCCCGACACGGCGGAAGGCTTCCGGGACATCGGGATGCCCCGCGGGGAACGCGCGCGTCGCCCCCTTCCGGTGCACGCAGAGACGCCGTTCTTCCCGCCCGACCTTATGGGTCTCGATCTTCGCGATGTTATGGGATACATCATAAAGGAGACGAAGGTCGGATCCCGGGAAGAGCCGCGTGAAGACCTCGCGAGAGAGATGGAGAAGATACTGGCGGTTCGCCCACGCGAAGTTCGCGGCCGCCGACATGGCGGCAAAATAGCGCCGGCCGGTCGAGGATCGAATCGGCACGCAGGCGAGCTGGCGATCCGGGATCGCGATCTTCTCCCTGCCCGACTTCTGCATCGCTTGGAGGAAGTCGGTCGCCACCTGGTGCCCGAGGCCGCGCGACCCGCAATGAATGAGAAGGGTCACGCCCCCTTCGCGGAGACCGAAGGCGTCGGCGACCTCCGGCTCGTAGACCGTCTCCACGTAGCCGACCTCGATAAAGTGGTTCCCGGAGCCGAGCGTTCCCACCTGGTCCCGCCCCCGCTCGAACGCGCGCTCGCTCACGGCGTCCGGATCGGCGGACGAAAGGCAGCCGTTCTCCTCGGCTCTCTCGATGTCTTCCGCGCGCCCCGCTCCCCGAGCCACCGTCCAGCGCGCTCCCTCGCGGAGCACCGCCGCCATCTCCTTGTTGTTCAGCTTGAGATCCCCCCCGCCGCCGACGCCGCACGGAACGCGCGCGAAGAGCGCCGACGCGAGGGCATCCGCGTACGGCAGGACCTCCTCGCGGTCGAGGTTGGCGACCGCGAGACGAACCCCGCAGTTGATGTCGTAGCCGACGCCCCCCGGCGAGATGACCCCCTCGTCGAGGTCCATCGCCGCCACGCCGCCGATCGGAAAACCGTACCCCCAGTGGATGTCCGGCATCGCGAGCGAGCGCTCGATGATGCCGGGAAGGTGCGCCACGTTGGCGACCTGCTCGAGGCATCTGTCCTTCCGGATCTTTTCGAGAGCCCCGCGGTCGGCGTAGATCACTCCCGGGACCCGCATGCCGCCCTTCTTCTCCAGGCGCCATCGGTACGCTCCGCACGGAATCAGCTCGGTCATTCGAACACCTCACACATCAAATAAAATTGTCGCCCGCCACGTCCCGCTCTTCTCGACGATCTCGAGGCCGTGAAACGTCGCCGCCTTCACCTCGCGCGCGAGAGGAGGAAAACGGGGGCCTCCCTCGATCCCTCCGATCTCCGCGGTTATCGCGCCCGCAGAGATCGCGACCCGGCGGACGACCGACGGAAAGAACACGCGGCCGGTCACGAGATAGATGACCTCGTTCAGCCAGGAGACGAGGAGCGCCTCCGGATCGTCCCCCTCGAGCCGAACCGTACGCCGGCCCGACTCCGCGGGGGAATCTCCGTCGAGCATCGCGCGAGCGAGCGTCTCCGCCGCGAGAGCGAAGAGCCGCTCCCGCGAAGGCGCCTTCACTTCGAGGAGAACATCCGCGTCGTGCTCGAGCCAGCGCGCGGACTCCCGACCCGTCCCGTTCTTCATTCCTCGCGGGCTCCTAGCCTGGACTATGCACGCGTTTCCCGCTGCGGCCGCGGATCGCGGCCTACGAGGCCTCCCTTCCGTCGCCGCTTCCTCAACGTAGTGCCGAGACTACGTTTCCGGGAGCGGCTCGTCCAGGTCGG
>JAGUYC010000139.1 GCA_020061515.1 Gemmatimonadota bacterium | reverse complement strand
GAGCGAGCCCTCTCGCGCAAGGCGCCCCGGAGGCTTCTTATTGGTCCTCCGTCGCGCAAGCGGCCGGTGATTGCGCGCGATGCCACGCGGACGCCGGAACGCTCGACCCCGCCTTCGAGCATACGCCCCGGCTCGTGAAGTGTTTTCTCTGCGCGCACGAGTGCGCGATACCGAGCGGCGAGCGCGGCCGGTGCCGCGTGCGCGAGAACGTCGGCGGCACGCTCCGGACGCTCTCCTACGGCCGTCCGGCGGCAGTCCACACCGATCCGATCGAGAAGAAACCCTTCTATCATTTCCTCCCCGGATCTCTCGCCTACTCGATCGGGACGGCGGGCTGTCCCCTTCGATGCAAGTTCTGCCAAAACTGGGAGCTTTCGCAGGCGAGCCCGGAGGATCTGAACGCGCCCGAGATCACGCCGGGCGCGATCGTGCGGGGTGCGGAGCGGAACGCGGCGCCCGTGATCGCGTTCACCTACAACGAGCCGACCGTCTTCTTCGAGTACATACGGGACATCGTGGACGAGGGGAAGCCTCGCGGAATTCGTCATGTCCTCGTCAGCTGCGGTTTCATGAATCCGGAGCCGCTCGCCGAGCTCTGCACGATGCTCGACGCAATCAAGATCGACCTCAAGGGATACAGCGAGAGCTTCTATCGGAACGTCTGCGGGGCGGACCTCGCGCCCGTTCTCCGCACGATCCGGACGATCGCGTCGAGGGGGGTCCATCTGGAGATCGTCAACCTCGTCGTTCCTACTCTCAACGATTCGGAGAAGGACATGAAGGACCTTTGCGAATGGGTGGTCGGCGAGGCGGGTCCGGACGTCCCGGTTCATTTTACTCGTTTTCATCCGGATTATCGATTGATGAACCTTCCGCCGACTCCGGTCTCGACGCTGGAACGCGCGCGCGAGATCGCTCTCGCTTCGGGTCTTCGCTATCCGTATGTCGGCAACGTTCCCGGGCATCCGGGGAACCACACCTTCTGTCCGGGGTGCGGGGAGATCGTCGTGGAGCGTAGGGGCTTCTCCGTCCGCAGAGAGCGGCTGAAGGGAGGGACGTGTGAGGCTTGCGGCACCGCGATCGCCGGCATCTGGTAGCCTGGGCTCCGCGCGCGTTTTCTACTGCGGGCGGGGATCGCGGGCTGCGAGGCCTCCCTTCCGTCGCCGGCTTGCGCTCTTCCTCGCCGCGCTACTCATCGTCGGGGTTCCGTCAGGCGCGCTCGGAGAAGTCCGTCCGGAGGCGGTCGCGGGGAGCTTCTATCCGGCGGATCCGTCCGAGCTTCGCCGGGCGATCGAGTACTACCTCGAGGACGCAGTCGAACGGCCGGTCCCCGGCCCGAGGGCTCTCATCGCGCCTCACGCGGGCTACATCTACTCCGCCCAGATCGCCGCGGACGCATACAAACAGGTCGCGGATCTCGATCCTTTGACCGTGATCATTCTTGGCACGAACCACACGGTTCCGCCTTTTCGCGGCGCCGCCGTCTGGGCCGACGGCTCTTTCCGCACGCCGCTCGGGGAAGTCCCCGTCGATGCGGAGTTCGTGAAGAGGCTGATGAGGTCGGACGGGCGCTTCGTCTCGCGCAAGGACGCGCATGAGAAGGAGCACTCGGTCGAGGTTCAGATTCCGTTCATCCAGGTCCTCTTCCCGAAGGCGAAGATCGTGCCGCTCGTCGTCGGGAGCGCCGACCCGGATCTTTGCAACGCCCTCGGCGACGCGCTCGCCGACGTGGCGGCGGATCGAAGGACGCTTCTCGTCGCAAGCACCGATCTCTCCCATTACCCGGCGCAGGAAGACGCAGCGGCGGTTGACGGAAGAGTCCTTCGCGCGATCGCCGCGGGCGATCCGGATTCGGTGCGGGCGACGATTCGCCGCGAGATGAACCGGGGCGTCCCGGGGCTCTCCACGGCCGCGTGCGGAGAAGCACCGATCCTGGTCGTCATGCGCGCGGCAAGTAGATTGGGCGCGCCATACGGGGTCGCCGTGAGCTACGCGAATTCCGGAGACGCGGCGATCGGGGATCCGGGGCGCGTCGTCGGCTACGGCGCGGTCGTGTTCGGGACCGGCGTAACCTCCCCCGACTTCTCGGGCCTCGACCGGCCGAGCGCGAGGGGGGACGGCTCGCCGCTCCGCGCGGACCAGAAGCTTGTTCTTCTTCGCCACGCGCGGCGCACGATCGACCAATACCTTCGAACGCGCACCGCGCCTCTTCCGCGCGCCGACGATCCGGAACTCCTCGTCTCTAGGGGCGCCTTCGTCACCTTGAAGAAGAACGGAGAGCTGAGGGGGTGCATCGGACACATGGCGGAGGATCGGCCGCTCGTTTGTGTCGTATCGCAGACCGCTCTCCAATCGGCCTTCAGCGATCGCCGCTTCGCCCCCCTGACGCTCGAGGAGTGGGGCGAGGTCGCGATCGAGATCTCGGTTCTCTCGCCGAGACGCAGGGTCGCGAAACCGGAAGAGATCGTGGTCGGCCGGGACGGCGTCGTGATCGAGAAGGACGGAAGGTCCGCCGTCTTCCTCCCGCAGGTGGCTCCCGAGCAAGGATGGAACCGCGAGGAGATGCTCGACCATCTCTGCGCGAAAGCGGGCCTTCCGGGCGGATGTTGGAGGAAGGGAGCGCATCTCTTCGTGTTTCAAGCGAATGTCTTTCACGAAGAAGAAGCCGGCCCATAAAGGATCCGCCGCGCCCGGACCGCCCTGCCGCACGGATCCCGCTTCCGGCCGGCCGGACGTCGAGAGATGCTGTTCGTTCTGATCTTCATCGGGTTCTTCTCGATTCTCGCCCAGGTCGTTCTCATTCGGGAATCGGCCGTCGTCTTCTTTGGGAGCGAGTTCGTCGTTCTCCTTTCCATTTCCTTCTGGATGATCGGCACCGGCGCGGGGGCTTTCGCGGGGCGGAGGGCGCGGAGCGCAAGCGGGACGGAGCCGGCTCTGTGCATCGCACTCGCGGGTCTCGCGGTCCCCGCGACGGTGGCGCTCGCACGGGGGGCGCGCCTTCTCCTTCGCTCGACGCCGGGAGCCTTTCTCCCTCTCGAACAGCAGGTCGGCCTGCTCGGGATCGTGCTTGCGCCCGCCGGATTCCTTCTCGGGCTTTCGTTCGTTCAAGCGGCGCGCCGGTCGCGCGCTCTCGGCGGGGGCTTCGCGACCGCGTATGGGCTCGAATCGTTCGGCGGGGTGGCGGGGGGGATCGCGTCCGTGCTGCTCCTCGCCGCGGGAGCTCCCGCCTCGGCGGTCGCGCTTCTCCTCGGGTCCTCGGCTCTTCTCGTCGCCTCTTTCTTCCCCCGCCTCGGCGCCGCTTCTCGTCTTCTCTTCCGCGTCGGCGGGGGCGCGCTCCTCGGCGTGTTTCTTCTCGCAGGCGACGACGTCGACCGAGCGACCCAGCGATGGCAATTCCCTTCGCTTCTCGCGAGTCGAGACTCCCCCTACGGTCGGATCACGCTGACGGAGAGGGGGGGACAAATCGCGGTTTTCGAAAACGGCGCGCTCTCGTTCGACACGGAGAGCGCGAATCCGGAGGAGCTTGTCCATCTCGCGCTGATCCAGAGGGAATCTCCGAAGGAGATCCTCCTCGTCGGAGGCTCGATGACGGGCGCGGCGGTCGAGGCTCGGAAGCATCGTCCCGATCGGATCGACGTGGTGGAAACAGACCGCGCTCTTCTGGAGCTCGGCCGGAAGCATCTGCCGGAGGGTCGGCGGGTTTCGGACGGAGCGCCGGACGTTCGGCTTCTTATCGGCGATCCGAGACGGGAAGCACGGCGGGGCGCGAGCCGGTACGATGCTGTTCTCATCGACGGGCCCGATCCGGGCGCCGGAGCTTCGAACCGGTTCTTCACGCGCGAGTTCTTTCGCGATTCCGCGCGCGTCCTTCGGCCGGGGGGTGTGCTCGCCTTTCGGCTCGCCTCCGCGGAGCAGCTCTGGACGCCGCTTCTCGCACAGAGAAACGCCAGCATCCATCGCGCCCTCCAGGAGGCATTCTCGGACGTCGTCGTTCTTCCCGGCGCCTCGAACATCTTTCTCGCGTCGAACGAGCCTCTCGATCGGGATCACAGCGCGCTCGGCAGCCGTCTCGAAGAAAGAGGAATCGAAACTTCGCTAGTGAACGATGCGTACATTCGTTATCTCTATACGAACGACCGCTTCGTGTCGATCGATCGGACGATGCGCGGGCTTCTCGTGCCGGTCAACTCGGACAGAAGGCCGATCTGCTACTCGTTCACGATTCTCCTCTGGCTGTCCCGCTTTCACAGGCCCTTCGCCGATCTCGATCTTCCGGGGGCGGTCTCGATCTGGGCGTTTCTTGTCATTCTCTTCGCCGTTTCTCTTCGGATGCGCCGCGGCTCCCTTCGAGCTGACGCGTATCTCGTCGCGCTTGCCGGTTTCGCGGGCGTGGTGGTCGAGTTCGCGGTCCTCCTCCGATTTCAGACCGCGAGCGGCGTCTTGTATCGGGATGTCGGTCTTCTCCTCGCCGGGTTCATGGGAGGCCTGGCGCTCTCGCCGTGGGCGGGGAGGCTCGCCGCACGCGCGCCTGCCGGCGGCCGACTTCTGCTCCTCCTGCTGGCCGCACATTCGCTCCTCACCGTCGCCTTCTTCCGGTCGGGCGGTGCGGGTTCGGTTCCGGTTTCGTTTGCGTGGCTTCTTCTCGGGGCTCTTCTCGTCGGGGCGATCTTCTGCCGCGCCGCGGAAAGGAGGGGCGCGTCCGGCGAGACGCTCTACGCGGCGGACCTCGTGGGAGGGAGCGCCGGCGCGCTCGCTGGAAGCATTCTCCTTCTACCGGTGCTCGGGATGGACTATGCGGTTCTTTGGGTGGCGGCGGCAGCCTTGATCGGTCTGTTGATTTCGGAGTGACCGCTCTCCGGGCGGAGCGGAGGGAGCAGAGGGATGTCGGAATCCTGCAGGGGACGCAAATTGGAAACACGCGCGGCGATCGATATCGGAACGAACTCGGTGAAGCTGCTCGTCGCGAGCGTCTCCTCAGCCGGCATCGAGGTTGTCGAGGAGCGGGTCGTCGTCACGCGTCTCGGGGAGGACCTTCACGCGAGCGGTCGGATCGGGGAAGAAGCCGCGGCGAGAACCCTCGGCGTCCTTGCGGAGTTTGTCGCGGCCGCTCGTGAGCGGGGCGCGCAAGGCATCGCGGTTGTCGGAACGATGGGGCTGAGGATGGCCGGGAACGCGGATGAGTTTCTCGCCCGCTCGCGCGCCCTCGGCGTCTCGATCGAGATCCTCTCCGGCGAAGAGGAGGCCAGACTCTCCTACCGGGGAGCCCGCTCGATCCTCGGGCGCGCCGAGGGAGAGATGTGTGTGTTCGACATCGGAGGCGGGAGCGTAGAGTTCGCGAGCGGCAGGGGGGATCGGATCGAGAAGACCGCCAGTCTTCCGATCGGCGTCCGGTTTCTGACCGATCGATTTCTCCGTTCGGATCCTGTCGCCGCGCGGGAACTCGAAGAACTTTTACTTCATGTAAAAACTGCTCTCGCAGTTCTTCCCCTGCGCGCGGAGAAACCGGTCGGCGTTGGGGGAACCGCTGCGACGATCGCTGCAATCATGCGCGGTGCGGAGCCCTTCGATCCGGCGAGGACGAGAGGAACCGAAGTCGCTCTCGTCGAGCTCGAACGCCAGATCGATCTCTTGCGCCCTCTTCCCGTCGGAGAGCGAAAGAAGATCAAGGGTCTTCCGCCCGAACGCGCCGACGTGATTCTCGCGGGGGCGGCGGTCGCGCGCGCGGTGCTCGCGGAATTGGGGGCGCGATCGTTCGTCGTCAGCGATCGAGGGCTTCGGCACGGCCTTCTGGAGGAGAGGTTCCTCCCTCAAACTTGACGGCGTCCCGGATGAGTCGATCGAGGCTCTCGGCGACGCGGTTGCAATGTTTCGAGTGGTCGCGGAAGAGCTTCTCGCCCGCGGAAAGGCCGTCGCCGGAACGGTAGCCGAGCAGCTCGGCGGGCCTTCCCATGAAGGCGGGGTTCAGCACGTTAACCGGGGCGACCGACAGGCGGTAAACGTCGCGAAGCCGGTTCAGGAACTGATACGATTCCTTCAGCTCTTTGAACTCCCAGCGCTGTCCGGGACACCTCTCGGCGAGCACGTCCCAGAAGCGCCCTCCGATCGGATCCCGGATCCGGTACATCACCTTCCAAAGGAGCATTCCCATTTCCAGGTCCCGGAGTCCGCCGCGGCACTCCTTGATGTCGAACTCCGGCCCCTTGCATTGTTCTCCCATGAAGCTTCTCCGGGATTCGATTTCTCCGATCACCGAGACCATGTAGATTTCCTTGTTCTCGTAGATGCAGCCTTCGATGATCCTGCGGTTGAATTCCGCCTCCAGGCGGCTGCTTCCGACGATCTGGCGGGCGCCGAGAAGCTGGGACATGTCGACATAAGACGTCTTCCCCTCGCCGCTCAAGAAGTTCTCGAGTTCCGAGAATCGCGTCACGAAGCTCCCGAACCGATCGGCCAGATGATACTGCGGCATGATCCCTCGCCGGCTGATCTCCCGGTTGAGGCGAGTGATGATCTGGTTCGTGTACTCATGGACGTCGTCCGAATCGGAGTTGAGGAGTACGACGAGATCGTAATCGTCCTGGTGAGCTCGTTCGCGCGCATGGCCGCCCGCGACGAAGAGGGCGAGCAAATCATGCGTAAGAAGCCGCCTTCCTTGCTCGGCGTCGACCTCCGCCTTGCAGACATCGAAGAGGATCTCGAGGAAGTAGTCGGCGAACTCGGTGAATTCCGCGTCAAGTTGGGAGAGGGGCATCCCCTGGAGCGTGGCGAGACCGATCCGAAGGAACTGCAGATCGTAGTAAGCGCCGAGTTCCTTCTTCTGTAGTTCGTGGGAAGGGAGGCGGAGAAGATCCGCGAGGATTCCCTTCGCGATCCGGTCGAGTTTCTTGAGGTCGCCGAAGTAGAGAAGATACTCGGGGTGGTTCTCGCACACGCGGTCGATCGATCTTCGGAAGAACCGGCTCGATCGGCGGAGGATCTCGCAGAGACGCACGAGCCAATCGCGCCAGCGCCCCGCCTGCGCGTCCCAGACTTCGCCTCCGAGCTTGGAGTGAAACTCCGCGAGAGATCGGTCGTCCATGAGGGTCAGATAGCGGTAGGTCATGAAGGGATAGTGGACGAAGACGGTCGCGAGGCGCCGAATGTCGTCCGGCGTTCCCCGGACTGTGTCCAGAAACGCTCGGTTCAAGCCCTCGAACACCTCGCGGGCGCCGCGCTTTCTCGTGTTTCGCCCGAACGCGACCATCAGGCGCTCGAGCGTATAGAAGGTCTGATAGCCCCAGTGGGCGTAGTATTTCAGAATCTGCTCGCGATGCGGTTCGTCGAGCGCGAGCATGTCGCTGAGGAACTGATCGAGCAGATCGCCGCGTTCGTTCTCGATCGCTTCGAGGAGATCGTTCCAATATTTGATGCCCTCGAAGTAGCGCACGTGGCGTAGAAAATCGATGGGGAGGTTCTTCTTGGGAACCGGCGCCTCATCCGGAGCTTCCGGTCGCATCCATGCGGAGAAGACGGAAGTCTTCCGGATATGCTCGGACAGAAGCGGCACGAGCGCTCGGACGGTTTGGCGGCCGTGGCGGACATGTTGAAAGTATCGGACGAGGAGCTGCTCGCGCGCCCGGATGACCCCGACGTCTTCGTATCCCATCGTGAGGGCGACCTGCTGGAGAGTGTTCTGCTCGACCGGATCGACAAGGTCGATCTCCTCCTTCTGTGCGGAGAACGCCTGGTAGAGATGGCGGAAGGTCTCGACGTAGGTGTAGTTCTTCTCGAGCGAAGCGAGTTCCTCCCGATAGAGGCGCACCTTCTTCCCGAGAAGCCGCATCGCCTCCCATCGGTCCGACTCCTCGATCCGATAGACGCACCGGTAGGCGCTCACGATCGCCCCGACCAAGCGGAGGAGATCTTCCTTCGGATGAATCCGCTCAGGCTCGTGCGGCCAAAGCATGAGCGATTCGATCTCGCCCAGCAAACCGCGCAGATACCCTTCGTGCTCTCGGTTCTCGCCTCGAGGGCGGTAGTAATATCGGCCGATGATCCGTCTCCGGAACCGGTCGAACAGCGCCTGACTGCCGACGAGCGGGTAGACGGAGAGGATCTCCGTCACGCTCACGAAGTCGAGAATCTTCTTGTCGAGGCGCCGGCGGTACTCGTCGATCGAGACCGTGTAGCCTTCGGCGCCGACGTGCTCGGATAGGTAGAAGTCGGGCACGCTCGCGTAGCGCATCATCTCCCGCGCAGTCTTCGCGATCGCGCGGTTCAGGTTGACGCGCGCCTTGCTTCCGTCGTCGATGATGCCGAGATCGACATCGTCCTGGTGCAGCCTCGTTCCCACCGAACAAACGACGAATCCCGGGCGGGGCTCGTCTCCGAACGAGAGGTCGAGAACGCGCGTCATGTAGCCGCCGATCAGCCGAAGAAAATCGTCGCCGACGCCGCGGATGAAGTCGCGGCAAACGCCGGTGCGGTCTCGCGCCCCGCTCGCGTCCAACCGCAAGAGATCGATCGAGCGGATGTTCATCTGAAGAAACTGAATCGAGTAGTAGGTTCCGAGGAGGGCGAGCTTCTCCTCGATGTCGCGGCCGGCCTCGAGAACCGCGTCCATCTCGGCGGAGGGATCCTGCGCGGGTTGGCGAAGGTGAACGCGATCGAAGAGGCCCGATTCCTCCAATCGATCGATGAGAAGCCTGCCGTGTTTGTCGACGGCGTGGACGTGCTTGCGCCGGTGGTTCCCGAGCTCTTGGGACCGCTCCTCGAGCCGCCTAAAGTAGCGCAGCATATCCGCTCGTCCGGGCTGCGGGATACGCCCGCGTGTCGGGGTGGTTTGTCCGGATGATGCGCGTCCCGCGACTCATCCGCGCAACGCGCTCGATCCAGGGGCCTAATTCGCGCCGGGCTTTCCGGCTTCCTCGGCGATGAGCCGGTCGGCCATGGAGAGCCCCAGCTCGAAAGCTTTCAGATTGACCTCTTCCGTCCCCTTCGGCACTCGCGTGAGGATCGCCTCGCGAACCGATTCTTCCTCGATCACTTCGGCGATGCGCGTGATGATGCCGATTGCGACGATGTTCGCGACGATTTCGCGACCGATCGTCTCGCGGGCGCCCCGGATGACGGGCGCGCGGTACGTCTTGAACGGCCCTTCGGGCACCCTCTTCACCGCGTCCGAATCGACGAGTAGGACTCCGGTCGGTTTGAGGTCGCAGACATACCGATCGCATGCTTCTTGCGTGAGAGCGAGCAGAAGATCGAGTCGGACCGCTTTCGGGAAATCGATGTCTTCGTCGGACAGGATGATCTCGGAGCGGCTGGCCCCGCCGCGCGCCTCCGGACCGTACGACTGGCTTTGGGTGGCGTTGATTCCCTGGTAGATCGCGGCGGCTTCTGCGAGGATTTTCCCCGCGAGCACGAGACCTTGGCCCCCCTCGCCGCTCAAGCGCATCTCGCAGCGAAAGCTCATAGCTCCTCTCCTCCCGCGACGGCGATGCTCGCGGGCACGACTTCCCGCTCAGGGATGTGCAAATCGACTGGTATGTCCCGCACGCTCTCGACCAGCTTGGCGTAGAGGTCCGTGTATTCCGACTTCTCTACGTCGACAAGGATGCCGGTGACCAGCTTGTCCTCGAGCTCCTCGGGGCTCAGCGCATCCGCCTTCTTCACGTCGATCGTTCTTTCTTTGATCCACTCCAGGTTGTCGAGAGCCTTCCCCATCTTGTTTTGCCGGCCGAACGCGGTGGGGCACGGAGTGAAGGCCTCGATCAGCGCGAATCCCTTCTTCCGAATCCCCTTCTCGATGTATTGGCTCAGCTTCACGGGGCTCGTCACCGAGCCGCGCGCGACGAACGAGGCGCCGGCCGCGATCGCGAGGCGGGAGATGTCGAACGAGCCCTCCGGATTGCCGAACGGCGCGGTCGTCGCCCGCATGCCGTGCGGGGTCGTGGGCGAGACTTGTCCGCCGGTCATTCCGTAGATCCAGTTGTTGTAGAGGATCACCGTGATGTCGATGTTGCGCCGCGCCGCATGGATGAAGTGATTCCCGCCGATTGCGGTCGCGTCGCCGTCGCCCGTGACGACGAGCACCGTGAGGTCCGGATTCGCGAACTTGACCCCGGTGGCGAACGCGATCGCGCGGCCGTGCGTGGTGTGCAGCGTGTTGAAATCGACATACCCGGTCGCTCGGCTCGAGCAGCCGATGCCCGAGACGACCGTGATCTTGTTCTTGTCGAGGCCGATCCGGTCGATCGCGCCGAGCATTCCCTTGAGAACGATTCCGTTCCCGCACCCGGCGCACCAGATCAGCGGGAACTTTTTAATACGTAAGTATTTTTCAAAGTCGATCATTTTCCCCTCGCTGCCGCGCGGATCGCATCGAGAACGTACTGCGGATGAATCGGTTCTCCGTCGATCCGGTTGACTTTGTGGACACGGGCCTTTCCGCAGGCCGCCCATTCTACTTCGTGGGCGAGCTGGCCGAGGTTCATCTCGGGAACCACGATGTCCGAAACGCGGTTCGCCATCTCGCGGATCGGCTCTTCAGGGAACGGCCAGATGGTGAGGAGCGAGAGGATAGAAACGGGAATCCCCTCCTCGCGCGCGAGCCGGACCGCGTAGGAAGCCGAGCGGGCCGTCGAGCCGTAGGCGACGACGCCGACGCGCGCGTTCTCGTCCCTGTCCTCTTCCACCCGGATGATCCGATCCGCGTAGCGGTCGATCTTGCGATTCAGGCGCCGGAGCACGTGTTCGATCTTCTCCGGATTGTTCGTGGGAAACCCGGTTTCGTCGTGCACGAGACCCGTCACGTGGAAACGATGCCCCTCGCCGAAGCTCGCCATCGGCGGGACGTCCGTATCGGTGTCCTGATACGGCAAGTACTCCGTCACGTCGGCCCCGGGCTTCACGCGCTCCACCACGCGGATTCGATCGGGGAGAAACACCTTCTCGTTGACGTGACCGATGATTTCGTCGAGCAGGAGGATCACCGGCGTACGGTACGTCTCCGCGAGGTTGAACGAGCGAACGGTGAGATCGTACGTCTCGCGTACGCCCCTAGGGCACAGCGCGATGATCGGGTGATCTCCATGCGTTCCCCAGCGGGCCTGCATCACGTCCGATTGCGACGGAAGCGTGGGGAGTCCCGTGCTCGGTCCTCCGCGCATAACGTTCACGATCACGCATGGGACCTCGGCCATGCAGGCGTAGCCGATGTTCTCCTGCTTGAGCGAGAACCCGGGTCCGCTGGTCGCCGTCAGGGCCTTGGCGCCCGCGAGCGACGCGCCGATCACGGCACCCATCGCGCCGATCTCGTCTTCCATCTGGATGAACTTCCCGCCGACGCGCGGGAGCAGCTTCGAGAGGATCTCGGCGATCTCCGAGGAAGGGGTGATCGGGTAGCCACCGTAAAACCTGCAGCCGGCCGCGATCGCCGCCTCGGCGCACGCCTCGTTTCCGGTCATCACTCGGACCGCGCCCTTGGCGGGTCCGGCATTCGTATTCGACACCGTTGACATGTTCTCCCCGACTTCTAGGTCACCTTGATCGCGAAATCAGGACACACCCACACGCAGATCTGGCAGCGCGTGCACTGCTCGGGACGGATCACGACGGCGAGAACGCCGTTCATCTCGAGCACATCCCGAGGGCAGTACGCCACGCAGAACTCGCACCCTTTGCACCACTCTTCCCGGATCGCGATCGTTGCGGGAGTCTTCTTGGGGGCATCGGGCTCGGCGGACTTCTCCATCATCACTCCTTGCTGCGCCCAACCTCGCCGTCGCTCAATCATACACGAAGCGGCGGGGAGGAGTCGCGCGGAACGTGAAAGCAATGTCACAGAACCAGGCGGAACGCAAGAAGAGCCGAGAGGCGCCGCCGCGTCTCTCCCCCGCCCCCCTTGAATCCGCGCGGATCGTACCTCCTAATGAACGATAATACAAGCGGTTAGCGTCCGCATGGCGGGCGCAGGTCCCGAAGCCGCGGGGCCTGGCTGGACCTCTTCCCGGTTTCGTTGCCATCGCGGGCCCGCTCTTCTAGAATAGTCTTTCCGATTCGATCGAGGCGGGCACATACCGTTTACCGGCTCATCCGCACGGACATGAGGCACCGACGACGGGAGAGGAGACTCGGATCATGGACTACGCGAAGACGCTCGATCAGGTGATCGCGAAGCACAAGAAAGTGCGCCGCAACCTCAAGCGAAGCGAGATCATCCAGCATGTCATCGACAACAAGGAAGGTTTCGTTTCCGCGAACGGCGCCCTGGCGACATGGACTCCGCCCGAGTCGACGGGGCGCGCGCCGAAGGACACGGTGATCGTGAGGCGGCCGAGCATCGAGGCGGATTGCGACTGGGATTCTCCGAACTGCATTCCCCTTGATCCAGAAACCTTCGACATGCTTTGGAAGGACGGCCTCAAGGTTCTGGCGACGAAGAAGCAGATCTACGTCACCGATCGCGTCGTCGGCGCGGATCCTTCCTACGCGCTTCCGATCCGCACCGTTTCGTATTTCGCATCCACGGTGCTCTTCACGGACAACATGTTCCTTCCTGTCCACAAGGGCATGAGCGCGAGCCCGTTCGCCAAGACGCCATTCCTCCTCTTCGTGCTTCCGTACGACAAGATCCAGACGAAGAAGTACGAGGGCCGGCTCCGCAAGCTCCCGGACGGAAAGACCTCGGACCTGATCGTCGCGATGGACTTCGAGAAGAAGGTGGGGCTCGTCTACGG
The DNA here is from genome assembly GCA_020061515.1 of Gemmatimonadota bacterium. Classification (GTDB taxonomy): domain Bacteria; phylum Orphanbacterota; class Orphanbacteria; order Orphanbacterales; family Orphanbacteraceae; genus VGIW01. Next base: position 3,915 of record JAGUYC010000139.1, on the reverse strand, counting down.
ATCGGCATACGGCGGAAGCTGCAAGAAGCTCATCTTCACCGTGATGAACTACCTGCTTCCGGGCATCGATGTTCTTCCGCTCCATTGCTCGGCGAACGAGGACAAGAAGGGGAACTCGGCGCTCCTTCTGGGTCTGTCCGGAACGGGGAAGACGACGCTCTCCGCGGACCCGAGGCGCGCGCTTCTCGGCGACGACGAGCACGGCTGGTGCGACAACGGAATCGCCAACTTCGAGAACGGCTGCTACGCGAAGCTGATCAACCTCCGCGAGGACAAGGAACCGGAGATTTGGAAGGCGACGTTCCACAAGGCGCCGCCGCTCAGGCACGGAGCGCTGATCGAGAACTGCATGATGTACCCGGACGGCACCTTCGACGTCGACGACGAGCGGCTGACGCCGAATTCCCGGGTCTCCTACCCGCGGACGTTCCTCACGAACTTCAAGAAGAACCCGGTGAGCGGCCACCCAAAGACGATCCTCTTTCTCGCGGCCGACGCGAACGGCGTGCTGCCGCCGGTCGCGAAGCTCGACCAGCACCAAGCGATGCTCTGGTTCCTCATGGGGTACACGAGCAAGCTCGCGGGGACCGAGACGGGAGTGAAGGACCCGGTCTCGACCTTCTCCCGCTTCTTCGGCGCTCCCTTCATGCCGCGCAACCCGGCCATCTACGCGCGACTTCTGGGGGAGAGGCTCGCGCGCCACGGCACGCAAGTCTACTTGGTCAACACCGGATGGAGCGGCGGTCCTTACGGCGTCGGCTCCCGCATGGACATCAATCTGACGCGAGCGCTCGTCGACGCGGCTCTTTCCGGGAAGCTCGCGAAGGTTCCCTGCGATCGGGATCCGCTCTTTCATATCCTGGTTCCCACGGAAGTTCCGGGCGTTCCGAAGGAGCTTCTCATCGCGAAGAACACATGGAAGGACAAGGACGCCTACGATGCGCGCGCGCGAAAGCTCGCCCAGGAGTTCAGCGCGGCCTTCGACAAGGCGTACGGCAACAAGGGAATCGACCCGCGCGTCATTTCGCAGTGTCCGGGGAAGTAGGCCCTGACCACTGATCGATCGGAAGGGGCTCCGGCGCCGTCGCCGGAGCCCTTTCGACGAAAGGAGACGAAGAACATGAAGGACCCGCGCGTCGAGCGCCTCGCCCGCCTCATCTGCCGATATTCGATCGGCGCGACGAAGGGCGATGCGATCCTCATCACGTACGAGCCGGCCGGGGAGCCGCTGGCGGAGGAGCTTTACGGCGAGGTGCTCCGCTCCGGAGGGCATCCGATGCTTCGAATCAACCCGGGCTGGGCTCAGGAGATCTTCTACCGGGAGGCGGCGCCCCACCAGCTGGACCGAACCTCTCCCTTCGAGCTTCAAGAGGCCGAGAAGACTCGCGCCTGGATCCTGGTGGCGGCGACGAGCAACACGCGAAGGAAGAGCGGCGTCGATCCGAAGAAAGTCGCGCGCGCGCAGATCGCGCGGCGCCCGATTCTCGAGACCGTCTTCTCCCGCATGGCGAAGAAGGAGTGGACATTCATGATCGCCCCGTTCCCGGCGGAGGGGGACGCCCAAGAAGCGGAGATGGGTCTTTCCGAGTACGAGGACTTCGTCTATCGCGCGCTCTTGGTCGATCGCAGAGACCCGATCGCCGAGTGGAAGAAGATCTCCGCGCGTCAAGCGGCGCTCGTTCGAAGATTCAGCCGTATCCGCGATCTCCGGATCGTCGGCGAGGGCACGGACATCCGCATGTCGGTGAAGGGGCGCAAGTGGATCAACTGCGACGGCCATCACAACCTTCCCGACGGGGAGATCTTCACCGGTCCGGTCGAGGACTCGGTCGAGGGAACGATTCGCTACACGTATCCCGCCATCTATCAGGGGCGGGAGGTGACCGATGTCCGGCTCACGTTCAAGAAGGGGAAGGTCGTGAAGGCGGAGGCGGCGAAGGGGGAGGATCTCTTGAAGAGTCTTCTCGACATGGACGAGGGGGCTCGCCGAGTCGGGGAGGTGGCCGTCGGCACGAACTACGGAATCACCCGCTTCACTCGGAGCATTCTCTTTGACGAGAAGATCGGCGGCTCGATCCACATGGCGGTCGGACGCTCGATCCCCGAATCCGGAGGCGTGAACCAATCGACCCTTCATTGGGACATGATCAAGGACATGCGGAAGGGCGGAGAGATTCACGCGGACGGAAAGGTCATCTACAGGAACGGCCGGTTCCTCCGCTAGTCCACGGACCGCGGTGAGAGAACATGGGGCGGATGTTCTCGGGACGCCCGCCTCGTTCCTTTCTTCTTGCATCGTTGCTTCGGGCTGATATGTTTTGAAGAAGAGCGGTCGTCCGCCGCCTCCAGTCGCTTCGCTACTTCTTGCCGCGCTCCGGTTGGACGGCGGCGTCGAGAACGGATCTCGCGGCGCAGCAAACGCATCGGCGGAGCCCGTTCCTCCGGCGCGCTTATGAGGAGGCGGCCTCTCTCGTTGTTTCCCTGCTCGGCAAGGAAGAGGAAAGGAGGCAGACGGCATGGACGCAACCGGAATGTTCGACGCGATGTTCGCAACGCTTGGACGCAACCTTCCCGGAATCGCGGCGGCTCTACTGATTCTCATCGTTGGATGGATCGCGGCCGTCGCGATCCGCGCCGGGGTCCGAAGACTCCTCGCATGGATGAAGCTGAACGATCGCGTCCAGCGGGGAACCGAGAAGAGAATGGATCTGGAAGGAGGGGCCGCCAAGGGCGTCTACTACCTCCTTCTCGTGCTTGTGTTCATCGCTTTCTTCGACAAGCTGAACCTCGAGCTGGTGGCGGGGCCGCTTCGCGCGCTTACCGACGAGATCTTCGGCTACGCCCCAAAACTGATCGCGGGCGTCGTTCTCCTTCTCCTCGCGTGGATCCTCGCGACGTTTCTCCGCGGGGCCGTCGGCGCGATTCTCACCCGGGCCCGAATCGACGAGAAGCTGAGCCGCGAAGCCGGCATGAAACCGATGAGCGAAACGGTCGGGCAGATTCTCTATTGGCTCGTCTTCTTGATCTTTCTTCCCGCGGTTCTCGGTGCTCTCGAGATGCGCGGACTTCTCGGTCCGGTCGAGGGGATGATCGGCGAGGTCTTTGGGATCGTCCCGAACCTCTTCGCAGCCGTTCTGATCGTCCTCGTCGGATGGTTCCTGGCGCGAGTTCTTAGGGATCTCGCGCACAATCTTCTCTCGGCGGCGGGCGCCGACTCGCTCGGCCGGCGGATCGGACTTCGGGACACGATGACCCTCTCGCGCCTTATTGGGCTCGTGCTCTATGTCGTTATTCTCGTTCCGGTGATCGTGGCGGCGCTCGATTCCCTCGGACTCGAATCGATTTCCGAGCCGGCGGTCCGGATGTTGGATGTGCTCATGAGCGCGATCCCTCACATCTTCGCGGCGGCGCTCATCGTCGTGATCAGCTACATCGTTCTTCGCGTTGTGGCCGAGGTCGTCACGAAGATCCTGGGCGGGATGGGCTTCGACCGGCTTCCGGCCAAGATCGGTCTCAGCGAGAGTTTTCTGGCGGCGCCGACCCCCTCTCAGGTCGTCGGCCGGCTGATCGTCTTCTTCGGGATGCTTTTCGCGACGATCGAGGCGGCGCATCGTCTCGGCTTCGATCGCGTGAGCGAATTGGTTTCCCTGTTCATCGAGTTCGGAGCGCAGGTGCTCCTCGGCCTTGTGATCTTCGGCGTCGGTCTCTGGATCGCGAAGATCGTCCACGCGGCACTCCTCGCAACCGGCGGAAGAAACGCGCGTTTCCTGGCCGGGATTGTCCGCGTGGCGATCGTCGGGTTTGTGATCGCGATGGGGCTCCGCGCGACGGACGTGGCGGAACCGATCGTGAACCTCGCCTTCGGGCTCACCCTCGGCGCGATCGCCGTCGCGGCGGCGCTCGCCTTCGGGCTCG
>JAGUYC010000313.1 GCA_020061515.1 Gemmatimonadota bacterium | reverse complement strand
GACGAGGTCCTCGTCCTCGTGGCGCACGTCGAGCGGGATCGCCTCCGGCACGAGGACCGAAGGCTCCGGGGGGGGGAGCGCGACCGTCACCGTCTCCCCCGCGGCGAGCTTGCGGCTCGCCCGCGCGGCCTTCCCGTCCACGAGGACCCTTCCCTCGCGGATCAGCTTTTGGCCGAAGGCGCGCGAGGGGAGCCCCGCGTCCTCCGCGAGGAACCGGTCGAGGCGGACCGCATCCTTCTCCGGAGGCACTAGGACCTTAACCGAGCGCGTCTCCTTCGGCATCCGTTTGTTTTCCATCGGAAGGATCGCCGGACCTCATCGATAGGAGAAAGAAGAGAGCGACGCCGGCGACGACCCAGACATCCGCCAGGTTGAACACCGGCCAGCGAAGATCGCCGAGGCCGATGTCGAGAAAATCGGTCACGCGTCCGAAGCGGAGGCGGTCGATCAGGTTGCCGAGCGCGCCGCCGAGAACGAGGCCGATCGCCGTCCGCCCGCCCGGCGTGCGGATCCGCCCGCGCGCGGCGAGATAGACGAGCACGGCGACCGCCGCGATTGAGAGAACGGTGTAGAGGTTCCCGTGGTCGCGGAAGAGGCCGAACGCCCCTCCGGGATTCTGAACGTGCGTGATCCGGAAGACGTCGCCCGCGACCGGGACCGACCGGCCGAGTCCGAGACGCGACGCGACCATCGCCTTCGAGGCCTGATCGAGGAGGAGCGCGCCCGCCCCGATGAGAACGGAGAAGAGGAGCCCGAGACGCGCAGGGGTCTTCACGGTCCCGATTGCCCTTCCTTCTCCTTGCACGCGGAGCAGAGCCGCGCGTGCGGAACGATCTCGAGTCGGCCCTCGGGGATCGGCTCCCCGCAATCCTCGCAGATCCCGTACGTTCCCACGCGGATCCGATCGAGCGCCTGATCGATATGGTAGAGAAGACGCGTGTCGCGGGAGGCGAAGTGGAACGCCTTCTCCCGTTCCATCGCGTCGGTCCCCAGATCCGCCATGTGGAACGAATAAGCGGAGAGATCGCCCGCGGCGTCCCTCTGCGTCCGGTTCGACGACGATTGATGCCGTTCGAGAGCGCGGAGCAGCTTCGCGCGCTCCTCGAGGAGGCGCTCCTCGAAGTGCGCGAGTTCCTTCTTGTTCACCTCTGGTCCCCTTCGCTTTCCTTCCGGCCGGCCGCCGCCGGGGAAACCCGGGAGACGGCGATCCGCGCCGGTTCGCCGTTCAGATCCCACTCCCGGGCGCTCTCCCCCCGCGCCTCGCCCCGCACGAGGGAGACGGAGAGAGTGTCCGAGCGGATCCGATCGGAATGACAATCCACGGCACGCGCGAGCCGATCGCTCCCCTCGTACACGACGCGGACGCGATCGACGACTTCGAATCCCGCTTCTTTACGCATGAACTGAATCTTGTTCACCATCTCCCGGGCGAACCCCTCCATGAGGAGATCCTCGTCGAGAGAAGTGTCGAGAAAGAGAACGGCGCGCTCGCCCCGCTCCATCTCGTAGGAGCCGGATCCCTTCTCCTCCACTTCGATGTGGGAGGGGCCGAGGACGACCGCCTTCCCATCCACCTCGATCTCCTCCCTCCCCTCGTCACGAATCCGCCGCACCGCCTCGGAGGGGAGGGCGCGGATCGCCGCGGCGACCTTCCCCGCGAGAGGTCCGAACTCGGGTCCGAGCACGGGGAAGACCGGCTTCGCCGAGAGACGGAGGAGGGGGCCCGCGTCCCTCGCGATCTCGAGCGCGCGGGCGTTCAGCTCCTCACGCACCGGCTCCAGCATCCGCTCGAGCCGGCGGATCGACTCCTCGTCCGGAAGGACGACCGCGATGCTCCGCACCGGCTGCCGGGTCTTGATCGATTTTCGCATTCGAACCGCGCGGCCGAGGTTCGCGACCTCGCGCGAGAGGGCGACCGCCGCCTCGAGATCCTCGTCGATCCGCGTCCCGTCCGGGTCCGGGTACGACGCGAGATGCACCGACTCCGGCTCGTCCGGACGGAAGGGCGGGACGAGCGCGCGATAGACCTCCTCGCTCACGAAGGGAACGATCGGAGCGAGGAGCTTCGAGAGAACGACGAGCGTCTCGTAGAGCGTCTCGAACGCGGCGCGCTTCTCGGCGTCCATGCCGCTCTTCCAGAAGCGCTTCCGGTTGCGCCGCACGTACCAATTGCTGAGGTCGTCGATGACGAACTCCTGGAGGGCGCGCCCGGCCCGCGTGAGATCGTATCGATCGAGAGCGGCCCCGGCCTCGCGAGCGGTCGAATCGAGGCGCGAGAGGATCCAGCGGTCCATGTCGGTCCGGCCCGGTTCCCCCTCGCCGCGCGCGGACGGGACGAACCGGTCGAGCGACGCGTAGAGAAGGAAGAACGAGAGCGTGTTCCGGAGCGTATCGACGAAGGGGTATCCCACCTCGCGCACCGTGCCGACGCTGAAGCGGCGCGGCACCCAGAGCGGCTGGCTCCAGACGAGATACCAGCGGAGAGCGTCCGCGCCGTACTTTCTCAGGATCTCCCACGGATCGACGACGTTCCCCTTCGTCTTCGACATCTTCTTCCCTTCCTCGTCGAGCACGAGGCCGATGGCGAAGCAGCTTCTGAACGAGCTCGTCCCGGAAACGTGCGTGCTGATCGCGAGGAGGGAGTGGAACCAGCCGCGCGTCTGGTCGGTCCCCTCGCAGATGAACTCGGCGGGGAACTGGTCGGAGAACATCCCCTCTTCGTCGAACGGGAAATGGTACTGCGCGTAGGGCATGCAGCCGGAGTCGAACCAGACGTCGATCACCTCCGGGACGCGCTTCATCGCCTCGGCGCACGCCTCGCACCGGATCTCGATCCGGTCCGCCCACGGCCGGTGGAGATCGATCGGCTCGGGAAGAGGGGCCGTCGCGCGCCGGCGGAGATCCTCGACGCCGCCGACGGATGCGGTTTCCCCGCACGATCCGCACCGCCAGATGTTGAGCGGCGTCCCCCAGAAGCGGTCGCGAGAGAGACACCAGTCGACGTTGTTCTCGAGCCACTTGCCGAAACGGTTCTGCCCGAGCTCGGGCGGGTACCACGCGATCTTCGCGTTCTCCTCGACGAGCCGATCGCGGTAGGCGGTCGTCCGGATGAACCAACTCGCCCGCGCGAGGTAGAGAAGAGGCGTCGCGCAGCGCCAGCAGTGCGGATAGCTGTGCGTCGTTCGTTCCTCGCGAAAGAGAAGGCCGCGCGCGTCGAGGTTCCGGATGATCTCCGGATCCGCCTCCTTCACCGGGCGCCCGGCCCACTCGGCCACCGACTCGACGAAGCGGCCGGTCGGGTCGACGAGCGAGATGACCGGGAGCCCTTCTTCCCGGCCGATCCGATAGTCGTCCTCGCCGTACGCGGGGGCGATGTGGACGATGCCGGTCCCTTCCTCGAGCGAGACGAAGTCCGCGGCGATCACACGCCACGCGCGCTCGTCTTTCTCGGCGTAGGGGAAGAGCCTCTCGTAGCGCATCCCGACGAGATCGGCCCCGCGGAATCGCCGCGCGATCCTCGGCGCGCTCTTGAACACGTGCGGGAGGCGCGCCTCGGCGAGGATGAGCGTCTCCCCCCCTCCTTCGACCTCGACGTACGTTTCCGCAGGCGCGACGGCGATCGCGGCGTTCGATGGAAGCGTCCAGGGAGTCGTCGTCCACGCGAGGAAGCTCCGGCCCTCTTCCCCCGCGACGCGCATCCGGATCGTGATCGAGGGATCGATCACGTCCGCGTACCCCTGGGAAACCTCGTGGCTCGAGAGAGGCGTTCCGCAGCGCGGGCAGTACGGAACGACCTTGTGCCCCTCGTAGATCAGCCCGGCGTCCCAGAAGCGCTTGAGCACCGCCCAAACCGACTCGATGTACCCGTTCGTGCAGGTCACGTACGGGTTCTTCATGTCCACCCAGAAGCCGATCCGGTCGGACATGCGCTCCCATTCCTCGGAGAAGCGGAAAACCCGGTCGCGACACTTTTGATTGAAACGATCGATTCCGTATTGTTCGATCTGTCCTTTGTTCGTGAAGCCGAGCTCCTTCTCCACCTCGATCTCGACGGGGAGGCCGTGCGTGTCCCATCCGCCCTTTCGGACGACGCGGAAGCCCTGCATGGTCCGGAAGCGGCAGACGAGATCCTTCACGATGCGGCCCGCGGCGTGGTGGATGCCCGGGAGGGCGTTCGCCGTCGGCGGGCCCTCGTAGAAGACGAAGCTCTTCGCGGCCGGGCGCTCGACGCTCTTCCGGAAGATCTCCCGCTCCTTCCAGAAGCGGAGGATCTCTTCTTCGCGTTCGGGGACCGGGACGGTGTTCGGCTCGGGAAGGCGGGGTCGTTCGCTCATGATGTTTCGCGGGTCCTTCGGCGAAACGCCGCGCGCATCGCTACGCGTTTTCGCCGGCGCTCCGGGCGGCCTCCTCGGACCCGGGGAACGCCTCGCGCTCCGCGGGGACGGCGGAGGTCGGGTGCGCGCCGGCAGTCTCCTCGGAAGCCTCTCCGCGCATCAGATGGAGATCCTCGAACAGCTCGCGCTGCAACTCCTCGAGACGGCGGAGATCTTCCTCGCCCTCGTACTCGTTTCTTTTGAGGTCAAGCATCTTGAGCTGGGTCTCCACGAGAAGGCGGAAGCGAGCGAGGAAGTCCCGCCTCTGCTTCGCGAGATCGACCAGATCGCCCCGCACGCTCTCCAGGATCCCGCGCGCGGTCTGCACCGCCCTCTGCGCACGGAGGTCCGCGTCCTTGAGGCGGATCTCGACCTCCTGATCCGCGTTCTTCTTCGTGTCGCGGGCGACCTTCTCCGCGGTCACGAGAGCGTTCCGCAGGGCTTCCTCGATCCTGCGGTAGTTCTCGAGCTGAATGTCCGACGTGGAGATCCGATCGCGGAGCGCCCGGTTCTCCTGCACGACCTCCTCGACCTCGTCGGCGACCATCTCGAGGAACGAGGCGACCTCCTGCTCGTCGAGCCCGCGCAGCGCCTTTCGGAACGTCTGCTTCCGAATGTCAAGGGGAGAGATCTTCATGACGCGGCTCCCTCCTATTCGTCCGTCTCCCGGTCGGTTCGCAGAATGCTCAGCCTATCCGAAGACGCGCCTCGGGCCAAGCGAAATCCTGCGAGGCGAGCGCTTCGGAGAGACGTCGCAGCCCTCAGGCTCTCAGAAAGAAGGCAAGGATCGCCCCCTTCAGAAAGTGGAGAAGGACGAACACGAGAAGCGGGGAAAGATCGAGCATCCCGAGGGGCGGGAGGATTCCGCGGACCGGGGCGAGCAGGGGCTCCGTCGCGGCGTAGAGGAAGCGGGTGAAGCGCCCTCCTCCGTACGGTCCCGCGCGGAACCAGGAGAGGAAGATCCGAAGGATGAGAAGGGTCGTGTAGAACGAGACGAGCCCGTAGAGCAGATGGCCGAGCGCCGCGAGCGGCGCGGCGCGCGAGAGGGCGGCCGCGGCTCGGAAGAGCGCGCCGAGAGTATCGTTCGTCACGCCGACCGCGAAGTAGGCGATGAGAAGAACGACGACCATCGCCAGGACGGTCGCCACCGCCCCCGAGGTTCCCGGGGGGAGCATCGAGTGGATCGGAAGGACGATGAAATCGGTCGCGCGCGCGAGGCGATAGCGAAACGAGCGTGTCCCGAAGCGAAGTCGCTCCGGCTGGAGGAGAATCCGGAGAACAAGCAGGGCGAGAAGGGCGAAGGCGATCGCGCGAACCGCGAGGTGCGCGGCTCGAAGAATCTCTGAAGCGTTCATGTTTCAACCTTTTGGGGCGCATGCCCGTTTCGAGCGGGCGTCTTCCCTCTCGCCGGCCTCGCGCTCACGGCCGCTCTCCGAAGATCGCGGTCCCCACGCGGACCATCGTCGCCCCCTCCTCGACCGCGATTTCGAAATCCTCGGACATCCCCATCGAGAGATGGCGCATCGCGATCCCGCCGACCGGATCCGAACGGAGCGCGTCGAAGAGGCGGCGGAGCGAACGGAACGCGGCGCGGATTCTCTCCGCGTCGCCCGTGAGGGGTCCGATCGTCATGAGCCCGTCCGGAAGGATGCCGGGAAGCCCCGCGATCCCATCGAGAAGCCCGCGCACGCCCTCCGGATCGACGCCCGCCTTCGATTCTTCGCCGGAGACGTTCACCTCGACGAGCACCGGGATCTTCCTCCCGGCCGCCTCCGCGCGGCGCGAGACCGCCTCGGCGAGCCGGACGGAGTCGATCGACTGGATTCGGTCGAAAAGCTCCACCGCCTTTCCCGCCTTGTTTCTCTGGAGGCTCCCCACCATGTGGCGTTCGGGACCGGCGAGGATCTCCGGCCACTTCGACTCCGCTTCCTGCACCCGGTTCTCTCCGATCGCGGGCGCGCCCGCGCGGATCGCCTCGTTGATGCGATCGGGCGGGACGTTCTTCGTCACCGCGACGAGAAGGACCGACTCCGGATCGCGCCCCGCGCGCGCGGCGGCTGCGGCGATCCGGTCGCGGACTTGGCGGAGATTCGTCTCGATTCCCACGGAGCGCCCCCTCGCCGCAGAGTACCATCGGTCGCCGGGCGCCGCAACCCGGTGCCCGCCCGGAACCTTCTTAAGCCTCCGGTGTGTCGGGGGAGGCGTTTCGAGCCCGGACGAACGCGCGGTTCTGAGGTAGGATAGGGGACGTGAAGACGACGGCGAACAAGACGCGCGTTCCGACTCCCGCCGTCCCCGCGACGCCGGATGTCCATCCGTTTCTCCATCCGAGGTTCCCGAGCCGCCACGGCGCGCTCGCGCGGATCTGGGTCGCGACGATGCGGCGCGCCCTCGCCGATCCGGTCTACTACGCAGAGATGCTCCGCTCATACGCCAAGCCGGTGAGCGAGAAGGGGAGCTCGAGCGTTCTTCTCGGACGTTACTTCCGCGACGCAGACGCGTATCTCGACGATCTTCTCCTTCTTGTTCCTCCCTCCTTCGCGGGCCGGATGCGCCCCCTCCCCGACACGCGAAGGGCGAACGACATGCTCCGTCTCTTCCGCGCGGCGATCGACGGAGAGGACCCGAGGATCCGCTACGAGGCGCAGCGCAAGCTCTATCTCGCGAAGCTCCTCTTCGATGTCGACCACTGCCGAAGCGTTCGGGACGGCCCCCGCCATCAGGCGCGCTTCGAGAGAATCGTCAAAGAAGATATTTGGATCGATCTCGTCGGCCATCGGAGCATCGAGGTCTGCTGCCGCTTCGTGGAGGCGGAGGACGGCGAGCAGGGCTTCGAGGTCGGCGTCCCTCCCGATCCCGGGGCGACCTGCTGGCGCTTCCAGGTGAGAAAGCTCCCGGAGAAGAACGGCGACGCCGAGGTTCTCATCTACCATTATCGTTCACGCTTCAAGAGAGAGGCAAACCCGGAACCGGGGCGCCCGTCGAAGAACGGCTTCCTCACGCTGACCGAGAGGCCTCGCTGGCCGGGGCTCGGGCGCCGCAGCGGATCGATCGTGAGCAAGATGCTTCGTCGGGGAATCGCCGACCCGCAGATGGTCGAGGATCTACTCGGCGCGATGTTCATCGTCGGGGATCGACGCCAGGCGTACGCGCTCGAGCGCCGGCTCATCCACATCCTGGGCGGGCCGCTGCGATGGCGCGACCGGGTCGACACGCTCGCCGGAGAGAAGGACCGCCGCAAGATGGGCGTCCGCTCGTCGAGCGGGTTCCGCGTGCTGAAATCGATTGTTGATGTCTTAACGGACGATCCGAGCGGGGCCGGCCCGTATTTCTTCGGGGTCGAGGTTCAGATCTTCCCGCTCGAGGACTACCTTCGCACGCTCCACGCGCGCCACTTCGCGAGCCACTACGCGTACAAGAGGCGCCAGTTCCTCCACGATCTTCTTCCGATGCTCTTCCCGAGCGAGATCTACGGAAAAGAGACTGCGCACCTCGCCGCCGAGTCGAAATAATCGGTACCAGGTAGACACCCCCCACGGAAGGGAGGCCTCGGAGGCCGCGATCCGCGTCCGCAGCAGAAAACGCGCGCGGAACCCAGGTCACATCGAGGAGAGCTCCTCGATCGTCCGATCGATGAGCCGCTTCGGGAAGATTCCCCCCTCCTCGAACACGCCGCGGTGATTTCGAATCGCGAGGACGACGTCCTCGAAGTTGTGCGGGATCGGCTCCGCGGCGCGCCGATTGCGATCGATTCGACCCGAGTCGGTGTCCGCGAGGATCCGATCGAGTCCTTTCGCCCCGGCGCCCCACGCGACCGCCTGCGCCACCCCGGCGAGGAGAAGGTACGGGTGGGCCGATCCGTCGGGGAGACGGAACTCGATCGTCGGCGGGCTCACGAGCCGCCCCTTCTCGGTCCGCGCGGAGATCGGGATCCGGACGAGGGCCCTCCGGTCCGCGTCTCCCCACATCACCGAGTGCGGGGATTCCTTCCCCTGCGAGAGCCTCGCGAACGAACCGCCGGTTCGGTTCCCGAAGGCCATCAGCGCGGCGCCGAGATGGACAAGCCCGCCGAGAAGCCACTTCGCCGGTTCCTTGAATGTGCCCGCCGCCGTACGGTCGGCCGCGTGCTTCCCCTTCACGACGGGCGAGAAGTGGAAATGGAGCCCGCTCCCCGCGTGCCCCTTCCGCATGATCGGATCGAAGCTCGCCCGCATGCCGCGCTTGTGCGCGAGATTGCGAAGCACCCAATGAGCGAGGGCGACCGCCTCCGCCGCCTGGGGGAGCGAGGTCAGCGCGAACTCGACCTCGTGCTGCTCCCAGATGAAGTCGTCCGTGTCCCTCGCCCCGATGTAGCCGACCTCGCTGTGTCCATATTTAATGGGTAAACCGATCTCCGCGAGCGCTTCGAGGGCGCGGCGGCGGAGCTCCTCGCCGAAAACGAAGGGGGAGCTCGCGTGATAGCCCCGATCGTCGGCGCCGTAAACGTCGCTCTCCTCGGGCCTCTTCCCGAGGAAGTACTCGACCTCGCCGAGGGCGAAGAGATCGATGCCCGTCTTCTCCCGAAGCCTCTCGTACGCGGCGCGGACGATCGTGTCGGGGGATTCGGGGAGAGGCCGTCCGTCCCTGCCGAAGTGGCCGCAGAGGACGGCGAGGGTGGGGAGCGAGGCGAAGGGATCCAGAAACGCGCTCTCCAGGCGGGGCCGAAGCACGATGTCCGACCGCCCCACCTCGATCCCGGTCCCCCGGAAGAGGCTCGAGCCGTCGGCCCGCTCTCCTCCTTCGAGGATATCCCGAAGGTGGTTCTCGCTCCGCGGGACGAAGTCGAGAGTCTTCAGCCAACCGTCCCCCCCGACGTGCATCAGGCTCACGAGGCGAAGCCCCTGCTCCTTGAAGAGGAAAATGAGATCGTCCACGGTCCAAGCGGACGGTTCCTTGCCGATGAGGCCGACCAGTCGGGTCGGCGGGAACGTTTTCGCGTCGGGGTCTCGTCTCGGGCGCCGACGCGAGGCGGCGGCTCGGGAGTTCGTCTTCGTGCTCATGGGGCTCCTCTCCTCTTCGCGAGGGGACGGAGGTCGAACCGAGATGCCGGGAGTCCGAGAGGCGAGTCTACCAGAAAGGGAGAGAACTCGCCCGGAAGGCGAAGCGGTCCGGCCGATGGTCGCCCCGCCGCGCGGGCACAAAAAAACAAGCGGCCCGGGCGAAACCCGGGCCGCTCAACGAACCCAGTGAAGGAGCGCCTACCGGAAGAGCCCCTTGATCGAACCCCAGTTCGACTGCTCCGTCCCCACCGGGCAGGTATAGAAGTAGGTCACCTGCACGCCGGCGGAAGCGGACGTGTTGAACTGAAGGATCAGGTTTCCGGCGCCGCTGCCGCTCGAGGTGCCAATCGCCGTCGTCGGGAGAAGAATGTTCCCGTCGCCGGTGAAGAGATCGAGATCCTCAGGGCTCGACACGCAAGCCGATTCGGTCGCGTCGCCCGACAAGCCTTCGTACGTCCGGCCGGACGTGCCGCCGAAGTCGATGACCCCGTCGAACGCGGTCACGTTGTCGACGGTCTGAACCAGCGGGATGACCGTCACGAGCGGCGTGTTGTTCGGACGGTTCAAGGTGATCGTCGCCTGCAGGTTCATCGTGACCGTCGCCGGGGCCGCATCCAGGCTCTCGAACTTCGCCGCCCCCTCGACATACCCCATGAGCTCGAAGCAGACGCTGTCGAGCATGCACGGATGGTCGAACTTCGGGATCGACATCGACTGGCTCCAGTTGGTCGTCGCGAGAGGGATCGACGCCGTGTAGACGATCGTGTCCGCCTGCGCGACGCCAAAGAGACCGAGCACGAGAAGACCGATGAGCATCTGTCGCATAGATCGCATAGACACCTCCTGAAAAAAACTCAATGAGCCGGGTTCCATACCCGGACCCCGTTGCGAACCGACTCCTTACCGGCCATCATGCTACTACAACCGATCGGTCGGGTCAACAAGATTCTTAACCCACCGAAAGGGGATCCCGGTCGCTCCGGCCGACCGAACGGCGCAAAATCTTGCCGTTGAATAGATTACGGGGCTCTCGCTCTCTCGGGCGCTCTCCACCGGATCCCCCGCCAGGTCGCGCGCCGCCCGCCCGGCACGCGCGGGGCGACGATCGTCTTGCGGGGGAGGCCGATCCGAGCGATACTGTACATGAGCGTGCCGAGGGGCCGTCCGTCAATCCTCGAACGAGAAATGGGGGCGAACGGATTCGACGGGGGCGCAGTAAGCGAAGGCCGCGTGCCGAGGAGTTCTCGCCGACCTCGTCAAAACGGTGAGAGAACACAACTGCCAACGATAACTTGGCACTGGCTGCCTAACAACAGGTAGTCCGTCCGCTCTTCCCGCGCCCGTGCGGGGGGAAACGGGCGTCGTCAAACGCGGGCTGGCCTCGATCCTTGGCCCGGGGGGAGAGGCGAGACATTAGGGCTCGGTCCTTCTCGTATCCTGCCGATCGGAGACGGGAAAGGACGACACATAAACGATCAGGCCACGCACGTAGACTCCTTCGCGGAACCGCTTTCGGACGCGGGTTCGATTCCCGCCGCCTCCACCATCATGAAGAACCGGCAACCTTGCGCTACGAGCGGGGTTGCCGGTTTCGTATTCGGCGCCCACGGCCTTCGATAGCACGGATATGGCACGCTCCGGATCGGGAAGCACGGTCTTCCCTACCCTCTCCGCGACTTCCGCGAGCCGCTCCGGGCGCGTCCGGGCGTAGACGTTCATGGTGATCGCAGGCGTTGCGTGCCGGGCTAGTACCTGAGCCTCCTTCGCGTTTGCGCCCGACTCGACTACAGCCGTGACGTACGCGCTGCGCGCCGCGTGGAAGTCCACCTTCCCCTCGGGCGTCCACTTCGGGATCCCCGCTGCTTTCAGGTCTTCATCCATGGAACGCGCCGGGTGAGATGGGACATACAAGATCGGCTCCTCGGGAGGTTTGCCGTCGGATCGGCGATGGGCTTTGGCGTAGAACCGCTTCGCCTCGCCCTTCGCCGCGAACTCGCCCAGGCGGGTGACGAGTGCGCGAGGGAGCGGCTGGAATCCGGGCTTCCGGTTCTTCGTCCACCTCGCGTCGAGGTGCACTCCCCCCCGGCGCACATCAAGGTGCTGTACCTCAAGGGCGCGAAGTTCTCCCGCTCGGAGACCCGAGACGAAGGCCGTTTCGTAGAGCAGCCGCCTGTGCGGAGGGGAGGACTCCAATAGGCGCCGGATCTCCTCCCCGGTCATCGCGCGGCGGCAGGTCCTCGGCGACGTGTCGATCTTCTGAAGGCGTTTGAGCGGGTTGTCCTCGAGCAGGCCCCGCCGCGCGCACCAGTTGCAGAAGGACTGGAGACCATCGGCGTGGTCCCATGCCGTCTTCGGAGTCAGACCCTTGCCCATCAGATCGCCGATCGTGTTCTCGACCTTGTCGAGGATTCCATCGAAGTCAGCCATCGTCCGGAGATCGAGTCGGTCCTTCCAGAAGGCGATGAACTTTCGCTTCATTCGGAAATGAACCGCGCTCCAAGGTTGTCCCCCGCGCCCCCCTTGCGCTTTCCCCCACAAGAGGTAAGCGTCCATGACCTCGTCGACCGGTTTTCGCTTCGCTCTCTCCGAGTCCTTCGGTGCGGGCCGGTAGCCGAGGGTGACCTGCCGATGTTCATCCTCAAGCCGCCTTGCGATGCGCAGAGTCTCTTGCCGATTGTGCGTGCCCCAGAAGAACTTTCTCCGGCCGGAATACTGTGTGAACCACCCTTGAAACTTACCGGATGCTCCCGGCTTCGTCC
Organism: Gemmatimonadota bacterium; assembly: GCA_020061515.1. Classification (GTDB taxonomy): domain Bacteria; phylum Orphanbacterota; class Orphanbacteria; order Orphanbacterales; family Orphanbacteraceae; genus VGIW01. Next base: position 46,831 of record JAGUYC010000313.1, on the reverse strand, counting down.
GTACGCCCGCCATCTCACCACACCTCCCACATCATGGGTCACTCCTCCGAGGGTACTAGTCAAGGTCGAAGTGCATCAGCCCTCCTCGCCGTCTTCTCGGCCTCCCTAGCGGCCTCTTCCAGCCGGTCCTCGATGTGCCGGAGGAGTGCCCCGACCGTCCAGGTTGGCTTACCCAGGAGCCGCACCGGCGGCGGCAGCTCGCCTCTTCGGACAGCTCGCTTCACTGAGACGGGGTGGCGACCCAGCAGTCGCGCAAGGGCGCCCTCCGTAATGAGCGCATCTTCGCCGAGGTCGCTCAGCGCGACGATGATTCCGGGAGGACTAGCCCCGGCTCCTCGCGTGTCAGAGCCTCCTTCGACAACCATCACCCGTGCTCCGCGAGCTGCGCCTCGCCAACCAGTGATTCTGGCCGTCTACTACCGTGGCAAGTGCCCCTCGACGGCCTGACGCTTCGCTCAGGGTCCGGCAGACCCGAAGGAAACGGCGGTGGCGGCAGATCCCCTCTAAAGGGGGGAATCGCCGCCGCCACCTTCGCCGCCGCCATCGCCGGATTGCCTTGCGACGCCCTATCCATGGAAGTGCTTGGGGCACGTACCGTACGAACCGGACATCTTGTGGCGGCGAGCACGGCTTGGCTATCCCGCCACTCCGCCATCAGCGTCGCTCTCACGGTCTTCCTCCCCGCCGCAAACGGAACGAACTCTTCCCGACGCGCTCGAGCTTCTCTCGGGCTTCAAGGTGCTGGAGCGCATCCAACAAAGTCCTCCTCTTGCCGACACCCGCCCGATCCAGCTCGGTCGCGCTCCATCCGTTCTCCCGATCGCTCTCTTCGAGATATCTGAGAAGCCGAGCCTCACTCTCGGACCCAGAGCGTCTACCTTTCGGCAGATCCGCTGGATCAACCAGGACGAAGGGGATACGAAGCGAGTCGCGATCCCCCTTCGAGTCACGCGCAAGGAGTACGGGGGGAGCATCGCTCACGTAGTTACCCCAGAACCGCAACTCCGCATGACGCGGCAGCACAACCACGCGGATGAACGCCCTCGGACGCGAAGCGAGAAGATAGGACCCGTAGAGAGATGCCGTATCTCTGTCAGGGCGGTCTGTCTGCCCACGCTTCCGCTCATGGTGGACGGCGAGCAACCCTGAGGTGAATCCCTCACGCGCCAACCGCTCGAGTTTCTTGATGTATGGCGAGATCTCGTCCGGCTTCGACAGATCCGCAGTCCCGATGAACTGGTTCAGGGGGTCCAGAATCACAAACGGCGGCTTCCCGACCTTGCTCCGGATCTCATCGCACTCGTCCTGGACCATTCTCAGCACGCTTCCGGGCTCAGCGATGTCATAGGTATCCTCATCATTTGAGCCTCGCACGCGCATCTCGCGGGCGACGAGCTCGCGCGTTAGGATCAGGACGGTGGCTCGGGCGTTCTTGTCGAAGCGAAGAACCTCGGCTCGCTCGGAAATCCTTAAGGCAGTCGACTCAGGTGTCACATAAAGGACCGGGACCCCGGCTCCCGTGACCTGCGTCCCGAAGAACGAAGCCTCCTCACCTTCGCCTGAGGTGGCAAGGACCCGCGCGATCTCGAGAGCGACCCACGTCTTGCCCACCTTGGGCTCGCCATAGAGCATTGCGAGTTCACATCGGGGCAGAATCGGCTCGATAAGCCACCGCGGCTTCGGAAGTTTCAGCTTTGAAACGTCCGCGAGGCTCACGGCGATACGGCCGAGACGCGTGGCGGTGGAATCGGAGACTCCCGATTCTACCCCCGGGTCCTTCCCCGCGCTGGCGGGCGCGTCACTTGCGTCAGATGTCTCTCGCACAGCTCCACGCTCCAAGCAAAGGCGGATCGGGCCGTCCACGTTTGAGGGTGGAGCGCCCTCCACCGCCCGGGCGGCCGCGAAGCGGCCCGACCCGAAGTTCTTCACGAGACTACCTCTGCCGCACGGGCTAGAAGTGGGCTGGGAATGGGCCAGAAGTGGGACGGGAGCGGGGCAAGAGCAGAACTGCTGGAGGGAGCCTCTGAGACCTATCCGACATCTAAGATCCTCGGCGTTTCCGGGCGGGCAGGGCAATGTTCAGGCGGATCATCCCGGCACGGCTTCCCGGTATGAGGAGCTTGCCCTTGCCGTACGCGCCAGAGCTCTTGAGCAGGTCGCGAAGACGGGGGTGCTGGGTCTCTTCTTCGTCGCGAGGCTCTCGGTCCTCGACACGCTCCAGGACTGCTGAGGTCGGAACGTCGTACGGTCCTCTGAGTCCGAGGCTCCGCTCGATGATGAACTCGATGGCGTATGCCTGCAGCCCCCGGAAAGACCACGATTCCCTGCCAAGGACCACGACCGAGTAATCCTCCGCCCACCGAAGATCTGGAAGGCAAGGGTCCTCAAACGCGCGGGGCACCATGTCAGCCTGCATATTGCGCCCAGGTCCCCGAGAGCGGCTCCCGGTCTGCTCGAGAGCTGCGCTCGCTCGCTCGGGATTAGCGAGCACAAGGGCTGCGCGGTCGATCACCTTGATGAGGGAAACGACGTCGCGAGCGTCGTTGTGACGCACGGACATGCAGGCGTCGCTGAGCTCCTGCCTGTCGATCGTCAGCGGGAGGTGCACGCCTTCAGCAAGTAGCCTCACGACCCCTCTCGCTGCCTCCAGGGCCACCTCCTGGGCGTTTTCTATCTCCTCGTCGCAGCCGCCGAAGTAGGACTGCCCCTGCCCGGCAGCTTCCTCCGCCTCCTGCCACGCCTTTTTCTTAAGCGCCCGCTCGATCTGACGGAGGGCTCTGGCAAGCCGCCACATGTTCTCTTGGAGAGTTTTGCGCTCCATACTCCACCTACGACTGATACCGATCCAACCATATGGGAGAATGCTCGAAAGCACAGGTTCTGGCCACAGTGGTCCTCACTCGGCAGTGGCCGAGTCCCTCTGTGGGGTTGTACCCCAGCGTGGCAAAGGGGACCACCTCCCGGCCAAGGGAAGAGAGTCGGCCAGTATCAGAGCCCGGCAAGTGCCGAGAACCTAGACCGTCTTCTTCTCGGCTGGCCTTCCGAGCTTGAAGAGCGGAAGCGTGACCGGAGGGAGTCCCATTCTGGCAGTAGTAGTCTGAACGACTTCTCGGAAATACGGCCAAGCATTGAAGACTGCGTTCCGGTCGGCGAAGGACTTCATCTCTTCCTCGTCGAATTCCTCGCTCACGGGCAGTCGGTAAGACAGTTCGAAGACAACTCGAATGCTGAGTAGGACTTGATCCCGGTCCGCCGCAACAAGCCTTAGGTCCATCTTCACAGCGATCTCGAAGTTCCTATACTGGCCACTGACAGCAGGCGGTCTGACAACACTGGCCGCGGTCGACAGGCTCATCTTAACCTCTGCGGCCTCACGGGGGCTCCTGATCAGAGTCTTGCCTTCGAACTCAGTCAGCCTGATCCCGCCGATCTCAACGGCCCGTATGATCCTGTTGCCTCCGGTCGCGCTCACGCCGCCACTTCCTTGCCAAGGTCTTCGAACGGCTCATCGTATCCCTGAGGAGACTCTGCAATCTTCGGCAGGTAAGCAGACCACTCATTCTGGATCGGCCCTTCCCAAGGAGAAGATGCGAATTGACCAGTGAAGGCGGCGGCCAGCCAGGATTCCTCGGGCTCCCTCGGAACCGCCCCCACGATCACGCGATAGCCGATAGCGTGTGCGATATCAGCAATCGTCCCGAGAGTCAGGTTTCTGCCTCCTCCGAACAGTTGAGAGACGAATGATTTCGTCTTCTTCAGCCTTCTTGCAAGCTGGGCCTTCGTAATGTTCTCCCTTTCCATTGCACCAGCAAGAGCTTCGGTGACCTCCAAGAAGAGGCCTTCTCGCTCCAGCAATCTCCTGTGTTCCGCGGAAGCCTTCTCGAACACCTCATAGTCAGTGGGTGGCTTCATTTTCCAGCCTCGATTCTACTGCGTCGTTTTCCTGCAGAATCCGCTCCGCCTTGTCTAGTTCCCTAGGGGCTATCTTGTCTGTCTTCTTGCCCTTCACGCAATGCGCGACCAGAAACCTCTTGCCCGGTCGGAAGTCGCCGATTAACCTGGTTTGGTACTTCTTGAACTCCCAAAGGTTGCGCGGGCTGAGTTTCCTGAACAGCTCCTTGTTGTTTATCTTCCCATGTTGAGCCAGTAGCTTAAACCTCTCGAAGAACTTGGCCCTGTCCTTCTCTGGGAGACGGTAGAAGTCCTTCCTGGCGGGACACTGACCGGTCGCATCGACGGCCCACATGATCGTAAACCACTTGCCAGCAACTATCACACGCGACAAGGGGCGCTACCTTTCTCATCGTCACTCCCGAGAGAGAGTTTACTTAAAAGTACACCCTGCGTCAAGGTGCTTATCACGTGGACATCTAACGCAATGTTAGACAATAAGTTACGCCTCCGGAGACGGACCACAAGGTTCTCCCGCAGGAGTGGATGCTGGGTGACTCCGCTTCCAGCGACATCGAGGAGAGAAACATCTACTCGACCAGGCGCTTGAGACTTGTCAGAGTCCCGTCGCTCCTTCTGGTCTGCTGCGGCCGACAGTTGGTGCCTTGACTCACGCCTCTGGTTCTATCGGCCCTACCCCACCACCTGCACGAATTCGGCGATCACCCTGACCTCGCCCTCGTCCTTCGGTTCCAGGACGATCGGGGGGAAGTCAGGATTCTTGGGCTTGAGGGTGATGCGGACGTGCTCCCACTCGCCCTCGTCGGCGCCGCGTCTTTCGCTCTCGTAGACCTTCACCGTGTAGGTGCCGCCCGTGTGGGGATCGGTGATTCCGGAGTGCCACACGAGGAGGACCTTCCCCTGGCGCGTCCCGGCACGCGGCGGGCGGAAGAGGCAGTGCGCCCCTGACGGGATGAGCGGCTCCATCGACTTCCCGTGGACCTTGGCGACGAACATGCCTTCCTCGAACGTCGGCGGGTCATCCCACGTGATCCACTTGCCGTGCCACTCGTCGTAGCGATCGAGGCTGAGCTGTTCCTCACTGAACTTGCCCGCGGCCGCCTGCAGGGTGGCGAGCGGAACGCATGTCTTCCACGCAGTCTCGCGAGTCGGCTGCACGATGCGGAAGATCTTGACGAGCTGAGGGACCCCGGCGTGCTTCTCTAGGATCGATCGGAGCTTTGTTGGGTCCTCGCAGATCTCAAACGCCCAGCGTCCGTACTTGCCGAGGTTATTGACCGCAGCGACCCACTTCCGCGCGGCGGCGTTCTTCGCCTTGACCTCATCCTCGCCGTGGATCCTACCGGCCTTTCCCTTGATCTCGAGCATAACCATCGTGCCGTTCGACAACCGCACGATGAAGTCGGGCTCATAGGCATGCGGGTGCTCCTCATGCTCGTAGGGGACGATGAGCCCGACCTGGCGGTCGTTCGGGGTGAAGCACTCCACGCAGTCCAAGTCCTCCATCACGTCGATCGCGAGCCGCTCCCAGTCGCTCCGGAGGACCGCCGCGTTGAGATGGCTCTTCACGAGCCGCCGGATCGGCCTCGTGGTCTTGTAGTTGACGTTCGCGGTGGTCGTGTAGGGCTCGAACGAGTTCAGAATCGGGAAGAGCTTCCTCTCCTCGTCGGCGGCGGCGGGGAGGATGTTGTCCCGGATCCGCTCCCGCAGCAAGCGAGCATACCGCTCAAGCCCAAGCTCTCTCTCGTCGACGCCGGAGCGGAAGGTCACTTTCTTTCGGATGTACGCCTGTACGATCCGTACGATCTCGGGAAAGAGCTGGTGGCGCGCGAGGAGCTTGACCTTCCCGCGCTCCTCATCCTTCCCCTGCGAGCCGTGCAGGAGGTCCTCGAGGATCAGCTGCGAGAGGCGGAAGACGAGCTGCTGGGGGCGGACGGATTTGTAGTACTCGTCTCTCGTCTGGCGAACGAAATCACCCGCGTCTCTTCGAGGTTCCTTCTTGTCGACGTAGCCGCGTGTCGGGGCAAGCCAGACCTCTCCGGGCTCCTGATCGACCACCAGCTCCTCGAGCTTCTCCACGTCGCATTGGATACCTGACTCCCGAAGCGCGTAGACGTAGCTCTCCACGTTCGGCATGCGGATCTCGAACGCGGCCTTCTCCTCGACGGCATAGACGTCGTGATACGGAGGAGTCGGTTTCTCGACCGGTGACGGCACCTTCTTGAACGGGATGAGCGAGAAGGGGATCCCGTACACATCGACGTATTCCGGCTGCAATAGCCCCGTTTCCGGATCCGGCGTGTAGCTCATCCTTCGGAGGCCGCGCCCCACGACCTGCTCGCACAGGAGTTGGCTCCCAAACGCCCGAACGCCGAGAACGTGCGTCACGTTGTTCGCGTCCCACCCCTCGGTCAGCATCGAGACCGAGACGATGCAGCGCACCTGCTCCCCCGCCTTCCCGCGTTTCCCAACGGTATCGATGATCTCGCGGAGACGGAGTGCGGCTTCGTCCTTGCTCTCTCCCTCCTCCGTCTCGATCTGCTTCAGGAGCTTGGTGTCGATGCGGATCGTGTGCTGCGCCGCCTCCGTGTTGCCGAGCTCGGGAAGGATCGCGCTCGCCTCGTAGCGCTTCAGCTTGACCGTCTTCCCTTCCTCGTCGGCCGTCTCTACTTCGCACTCCCCGCTGATCTTCCGGAAGAAGACCTCGGACAGCTCCGTGTTGTCGCAGACGACGATGAGCACGGGGGGAACGAAAGGCTGGCCGTCTGAGCCCTGCTTGATCGTGTCGAACTGCTTCTTCCACTGCGAAGCGAGCGTGATGAGCGCACCCTCCGCATACTTGTAGATCGCCTCCGGCTTCGGCTGACCTCTCCGGATGTAGTCGCTCGCCTTCAGCTCCTTCTCCGTAATGTTGTGCCAGAGACGGAAGTACTTGGGATCGGGGCGACCGGCATCGTCCTTCTTCTCGGTGTCGTCCCGCACCGGCATGCGCGGGACCTTGACGATCCCGCACTCGATCGCGTCGACAAGACCGAAGTCGCTCACGAGCCACGGGAACGGGCTCCCCTCCGGGTAGCCGCTGTTCGAGAGGTAGAAGGGGGTGGCTGAAAGGTCGACACATGAAAGGATCCCCGGCACCGGCTTCCCGCCGTCGGCCTTTCCGAGTAGCCCGCAGTTGTTGATCCGATCGAGGCCTGCAAGCCAGACACGCGCCTCGTCGGCCTCCTCTTCGAGCGCTTTCTTCTTCTCGCGGTCCAGATCGCGGAACGCCTCGCGCTCCTCCTCCATCGTCAGCGTTTTCCCGCGCCAACAGTGGTGCCCCTCGTCGTTCAGCACGAGGATCGGGAGTCGGGCGGCCAGCTCGCCGAGCCGGTCCTTCGCGAACGCGTCGTTCGACTCCTCCCCCTTGTTCACGACGGCGTAGCTCTTTCCCCCCTCGGCGTGCTCGCTCTTCGGTGCGAAGACGTGCCAGTTCGTCACGAGCACCTTCCCCATGTTCAGGTACTCGCGGTACTTGGGCGGGACGAGGTCGAAGGCCTCGAAGTAGTTGTTCGGCTCCTCTGGGCGGAGAACCTGCAGTCGCTTCCTGACCGTGAGGTTCGGAGCGCAGACGAGAACCGCGTTCGGATACTGAGTCGACGACGGGTTCCGCCCCCGGTTGCAGAAGGCCCAGGCGATCAGCATCCCCATGATGATCGTCTTGCCGCTCCCGGTCGCCATCTTGCAGCCGAGCCGGACGAGCGGAAGCGTGCTCGCGTCCGACGAGGAATCGATGAGCCTCGGGAAGAAGTCACCACGGATCGACGCGAACTCGGGCTTCTCGCCCCGAAGAAGCATCTCGATCGTTCGCGTGTTCACCTCGAACTTGTGGAACCCGGTCGCGGAGAGGCGCCCCGGCAGGGCCAGCTCCATGAGATAGATCAGCGCCTCGGCCGACTCCCGCTGGCAGAAGAAGAGGCGTCGCGGGCGATCTTCCCGCATCCACCAGGCGAGAAGCTCGCGCGTGATGCGCGAGGCGCCTCGATACCCCGACTCGCGCCACCTCTTCACGTCCGCACGGAGCGCGTTGACCAGAGGGAGATCGTCCCGCTCCTCCTCGCGGAAGAGTTCCTGCTCGGCCGATCCGGTGCGTTTCGATCGGAACCAGTAGCTCGCCTCGCGGCGGCCGTCCATCAGGCTCGGCACGCCTTCCTTGTAGAGCCAGTGCTTGGTCGGCTCGTTGTACGGGTCGTTGATGACGGGGTTTTCGACCGCCTGCGTCGGGGTCCAGTCGGGGGGCGGAGCTTCGTCCTTCGGCTGTCCGCTCATGCGTCGTGTCGCCATCTCCCCCTACCTCTCCAGCTTGGCGAACGTCATGACCTCGTTCCCGCGCGGGTCGATGACCTTGACCGCGATCCGGGCGTGCTTGCCGGACTTGAACGGGAGGGAGACGGTCCCCTTGAAGGCATCGAACGCCTCCGGGTCGGCCTGCGAGCCGAGCGCCTTCGCGATCTTCCCCCATGCGTCCTGGTCCGGGAAGAACGCCTGCGTGATGCAGAAGCAGCGGCCGTCGTAGTCGCTGTCGAGGAACCAGGCGGCGACCTTCTCGGCACCGGTCGATCGGACCTCCCCCTTCAGGGGGTCGAAGATGTCGACGCCGCGAAGCTCGACCTGCCATTCCTCCTTTCCGTGCTTCTTCACCAGGATCTCCGGCTGGCCGAAGACGGTGAAGAGCTGGCTGTTCGGCGTCTCCTTGAGAAGGCCGTCCATGCCGGGCGAGACATCGGGCCGGATGTGGGCCATGTGGACCTTGAGCTTCGGGTGGGCCGCCTCCTGGATCGCGACCGCCGCCTCGCCGTCGAAGCTGAGCCCCGCGATGACAAGCTCGTCGTAGCGCTTGCTCGCCCGGATCAGCTCCTCGACCTGCTCGGCGGTCACGGGGCCGTACTGCGGCCCGAAGGCAACAGCGACGTTGTTCGGCTTCCCCTCGTCCGTCCCCTCCCAGATTCCCTCGGCGTGGATCGGCGAGCCGGTCTTCTCCTCGTAGAGCGCGTCGAGGCGAGCGAAAGCGGCGTGCCGGTTGTTCGGGAAGGTGACGCCGTCCTTCCGGAGAAGATCGGTCATGCGGGAGAGGTAGGCGCGGAGGTTCTGCACCTCGTCGCGGACGTCGGAGGGACCATCGCCTTCCCATTCGTTCGGCGTGCCGTCGAAGAGACCTTTCTCGGAGATCGAAAGCTCCTCCGGGCGGACGCCCTCGACGGTGAAGGGGCCGGAGACACGGACGACCCCCTTCACGACTTCCGGCTGATCGACAAGCTCCTCCTGATCCGCGTTCGCGGCGATGCAGGCGTTGACCTCGTCCATCTTCGCCCGCCACGCCTTGCGGTAGGCGGTCACGGCGTCCTGGAGATCTTCCGGCCAGTCGGGATCGGTGTCAAAGGGGACCTCCCAGTGCTCCCACTTGGCGCCCTTCTTGGGGAGGTCCCAGCGGCGGCGGTCGGCGTCGGTGATCGCTCGCTTCCCTTCGCGGGCCTGCTTCTCGAGGAGCTTTCGCCGGGAGGTGTCGCGCGCCGACTCCGAGACCAGCCCGAGGGCCTTGTTGCAGGCCGCAAGAGCGGCATCAAGAAGCGGTTCGTGTCTTGCGAATATCGGGTCGAGATTCTGGTTTCTTGTTATTGAACTCGCCATCACATGTGGAACAGTCCTGTGCCTGAAGCCCTCAGCGACGGTACCCTCATGGGCCTGGAGGCGATAGTAATCGAACTTCGCGGTTAAGAGTCGTTGACGGGCAAGTGCTATCGCTACACGGCTAGTGTCCGTAGTGATCCATCGTCGTCCCCATTGCTCGGCAACATAGGCGGTCGTGCCGCTGCCGCAAGTAGGGTCCAGAACAAGATCGCCGGGATTGGTCGTCATGAGCATGCAGCGCTCTATAACCTTGGCACTAGTCTCAACAACATAGGCCTTCTTGCGAGCGAAACCACTTATTGTTGTATCATTCCACACGTTGTCAATCAGGTACACTGGGTAATCGTCCACGTATCGTTTGTAGGAAACCGTGTTACCCAAGACGATTAATCGACCGGCATCTGCAAGACGTTTCATTCCTCCTGAACGAACACCTGGCTTCCAGTGGTTGTTTCGCGGACATGTGAAGGTCCTTCCCCCGTATTCGAAATCAAGTTCGGAAAGATCGTTGGGCGCTCCTTGCCCGTAGAGATTATCGGGACGGAAGACCCTGGCCCAACCAGTAACAGTCTCAAGATCAGTTAGTTCCTCTTCGGTCATCCTGCGGGGGGGCGACCCGTCGTGCGGTTCTATCCAAGTATATTGACCAGAAGCGTCGGTTCCACCTGCTTTCGGTACGACCGGATTCCTGAACGTGATCCTCGCTGCCTCTCGATCGTTTGCGTACCAGAGAAGAAAGTCCATGGACGAAGATATTAGTGCGCTGCTTTGCCCCCCTGTCGTTCGGAATGCAATAAGGCCGCAGAAGTTGTCAGCTCCAAACACGTCGTCAAGAATGCCCCGGACTCGGTGCAGGTTCTCGTCGCTGATCTGGACAAAAAGACTCCCACCTGGGTTCAGGAGTTCGCGTGCGAGGATCAGCCGGTCCCTGAGGTATGCGAGGTAGGAATGAACGCCGAGAATCCAGGTGTCCCTATACGCTCGAACCATCTCCGGTTCTCTCGTCAGATCGTCTGCCCTGTCCTTTACATCGCGTTTTCCCACCTCAGGTTGGAAGTTGCTGCGGAAGTTGATCCCATACGGCGGGTCGATGTAAATCATCTGGACCTTGCCCGCGAGGTTCTCGCGGCGGGCGAGGGAGGACATGACGTTGAGGCTGTCGCCGAGGATGAGACGGTTGGCCCAGTCGATGTCGTGGCGGTAGAACTGGACCTCTTGCTGGTACGGCAGCTCAGGATCGGCGAACAGCTCGCGCTGCGCATCCTCGCGCATGGCCGCGCGGACGATCGCTTGCGCGCTCACCCGCTCGTGGATGTGGAGCGCGACGGGATCCACGTCGAACCAGCCGCGATCGTGCTGCTCCTTCTTCCCCGCCCACTCGAGCCACGGCCGCTGGTTCGCGAGCGCTTTTCGTAGAAGATCCCGCTCCTCCTCGGTAAGATGCCGCGCCGCCTTCTCCGCGACCTCCATCACCCGATCCGCCTTCCCTGTCGGATCGAACCGAAGCTCCGGGGAGAGGTGCGGGCTGTAGTGATACTTCACCCTCTTCACCTTCGGCACCTCCCCTTCCGCGGCGATCTTCGCGGGCGGGATGTTCTTCCGCTTCTCCTTCGAGTGCCTGTAGTCCTTCGCCTCGACCTTCGCGCTCTTCCTCGGCCGTGCCATGCGGATCTCCGTGACTTAGCTGGTGTTCCCATTTCTTGCGACGGCCGAGTCCTCGTACGAGGACCGACTCGCATCGCACTATTGCCCGTCTATCTCTATCCTCAATTCGGCCGCCTTGGTCCAAAGGAAGTTGATGAAGGCCGAGCACGCGACAAGCATGAACTTGGCGTCGGCACAGGTTGGAACGACACTCTCATCGGTGAGAGCATGTCGAATCCCGCCCTCGTCACTAGAGTATCCGTAGAGCTTCTTCAGGGCCTGCTCGAACGCCGGGTGCAGGGAGCCGTGGCTCTTGAGTACTTTCAGGCAGTCCCCGAGTTCCGCTTTGGGCTTTGCCGTGAGGAGTTTCGACGCCGCCTCGACAGCCGAGATGGACTCCTTGATCGAATTCCTGTAGTCGGGCTCCTTTCGGTCCGAAAGCAGTTCAAGCGCTCGCGAGAGGTGCAACCTGATCACCTTGGAGGTGGTGTCGAGTGCCGTTTCGATCGCCTCAATCTCGGTTGTGTCCGTGATCTGGACGACCTCCTCATCGACAATGCGATAAGCAGCGCTCTCCATCTCGAGTACGGCGTTCAGAGCCTTTCGCATGGTGTTCTTCCATACATCAGGAGACTCCTTCAGCAGGAACTCGATTAGATCATAGCTCTGCCACCACTGACCCTCAAAGAAGTGGCGACGAACAATCTCGTAGCATGATGGTCCACTACTCTTGAATGCTGGCATCCCGTCAAGCGGCTGCTTCAAGTAGGAGACCCAAATCTTACATGTCAGGTCTTCGATCAAGGCTGTGTCGAGAGAACGGCCTGAGACAAACCTATAGGGGGCCCAGCGTTGCCAGAGGGCGCTGGTCAAAGCGCTCCAAAGGCTGTTGCGAAGTTCATCGTCCATGGACTCGACTTGGAGAGCCTTCGAGAGCGGGCGTATCTCTTTGCGTTGCGAGAACAGACTCACGTTGATCCCTCTAACCTTGTTCCGTCGCCTTGCAGTGCGCGCAGACCATTCGATAATCGCACGTCGCGCACTTCTCCTGCGACACGCACGGCTCGAATCGCCCCGTCCGGATCGCACGGACCGAACTCGCGACCTTCTCCAAACCCTGGGCGTTCGTCTCCTGGCGGATGTCGACCGCGTGGCGGTCGCCGTGCTTCAGCTCGTGCACGTACCCCGCGACGACATCGAGCCCTTCGCCCCTCGCCGCCTCGGCATAGACCGCCATCTGCATTCGGTAGTGCTCGTCCCGCCTCGGGTCGGTCGCCGTTTTGTAGTCCACGATCGCGAGACGCCCGGGGAGCCCGTCCTCTTCGTCGAGGATCACATCCGCGCGGCCGGAGACGGTCCCGTCGGGGAGCCGGAGCTGAAAAGGCCGCTCGGTCTCCCAGACGCGGCGAAGATCGTCCGCGTACTTGGAGAGGTACCGGTCGACAAGACCGCGCGCCGCGCGCGACATCCGAACGAACTCCGGGCGGCGCGCGAAGGGGAGGTAGAACTCGTCGTCCATGATCTTCCGTATCTCTTGGTCGGTTGGCGCCTCCCCCGTGCTTCGCGCACCGTCCGCGATGTTCCGAAGGATGTGGTGGATCGCGCGCCCGTAGCCCAGCTCAGTGGCCAGCTCCTGCTGGAACCCGAAGTTCGACGCCAGGCGATAACGGTGGCCGCACTCCTCGAAGTGCGCGATCTCCGAGAAGCTGACCTCGAGGGGAGGGAGCTCCGGCTCGAGGAGCCTCTCCGGCTTCGGCGGAAGGGGGAGCTTCGAGTAGGAGCGGATCCCGCCGTTCCGGTCCGCGACCTCCTTGAGATAACGCGAGGGCTTCATCTCCTGCTTGATGTGCTCGAAGTAGGAGAGGTAGAGGGCGTCGCGGGCGCGGGTCATCGCCACGTAGAAGAGGCGGCGCTCCTCGGTGTCCCCGCCTTCGTATCGACGCTGCGTTTCCTCGGGGAAAACGCTCTCCGGGAGAAGCCAGTCCCGTTTCTTCCCCGCGCGAGCGGGAGGGAAGCGGCGGCTCGTGAGCGACGGCAAGAAGACGATCGGCCACTCGAGCCCCTTCGCCTGGTGGATCGTGAGGATATCGACCGCGTCGATCTCCTGGTGGTCTTCGCCCGCGAAGTCCTCGTAGGCGTCGCGCGCGTAGTGCCGCACGTAGCTGGAGAGGCGGCGATAGTACTCCTTCCCGCGATCGAGGCCGGTCCGGAAGACGCGCTTCCCGCGCTCCTCCACGTAGCAGCCGCGGCGCGTGACGTGCTCGAAGTCGGCGAGAAGCTCGGAGAAGCGGGCGAAGGCGCCGAAGCGCGCGGCCCCCTCCGGGTCGTCGATGTCGATCGTGTGGGCGCCGAGGAAGTGGAGGAGCTTGTAGAAATCGCCGACGAGGCTGACCGGGCGCGTGCCGCGGAGGCGGAGCTTCTTCCAATCTTCGAGGAACGTGCGGAGGCCGGGGATCTCGCCGCGCTTCCGTCCGAAGTTCCGGCTGAGGCCGACGACGATGTTGTCGAGATCGGCGGGCCGGGCAGGGCCGAAGCGTTCGTCCTGCCACTCCTCGTCGACGAACCAGGCAAGGATCTCCCCAAAGAGGTTGATCTCGGGGATCAGGAAGAGCCCGGTGCGGCCGCTGCACGAGAGGGGGATGCCGCGCTCCTGCAGCGCCTCGATCAGGACGGGCGCGGAGGTGCGGACGGAACGAAAGAGGACGCCGATGTCCTGGTAGCGGTAATCGTTTTGGTGCAGGCGCTCGATCGTCTCGGCGATCTGCTCGGCCTCTTCCTCCGGGGTCTCGGCGCTCCAGGTGACGAGCTGGGAGGGGGCCTCCGGGCGCTTCGGCCTCATCGCCTTCTCGAGGCGGTCCGGGATCGACCGGGCGAAGGCGTTCGCCGCCTTCACGATCGCGGGGCTGCTCCTCCGGTTCGTCTCCAGGCGGACCAGCTCCGAACCGCGGCGTCGACGCGCGAAGCTCAGGATGTTGGCGACGTCCGAGCCCCGCCACTGGTAGATCGATTGGTCGTCGTCCCCAACGACGCACAGCTCGACCGGCTTCGCGGAGAGGAGTTCGATCAGGCGCTCCTGCGCGGGGTTGATATCTTGATACTCGTCGACGATGAGGTGGCGGAGCGGGCCGTGCACGCGCTTGTAGACCGCTTTCTTGTCGAGCACTTCGACCGCCTGCGAGATGATGCGGCTGAAGGTCAGGAACCGGTAGCGGCTGAGCATGGCGAGGTAGTCTTTGTAGCACTCGCCGAGAGGGGTTCCCTCGATGTCGCTGGGCTTGATCAGCTCGTTCCCGATGACGTCGGCGGTCCAGGCGAACTCCGCGATCGGCTTCCAGTGCTTCTCGCCCCTGCCGAGGCGGCTGATGCCGAGCCGCTTGAACTCGCGCGAGAGGAGCCCGATATGCCGGTGCTCGTCAAGGACGTCGTAGTTCCCGTACTTCGGGACGTGTGTCTGGAGCAGCCGGAAGCAGTAGCTGTGGATGGTCCCGACGAACATCGGCCCAAGGCGGCCGAGGAAGTCGGTCCCTTTGACCTCCTCGACCTTCTGGTGGATGCGCTCCTTGAGTTCCCCGGCGGCTCGCTCCGTGAAGGTGAAGGCGACGATCGACTCAGACGGCACCCCCTCGTTCACCAGGGCGGCGACGCGCCGCGACACGGACTCGGTCTTCCCCGAGCCCGCGCAGGCAATCACCTGGACATGGCTCCCCCGGTGCTCGATGACCCGCTTCTGCTGGGGCGAGAGGGTGATCGTGTCGGTGGACATTTGAAGCAATGGTACAGGATAGGGCAGCCGGATGAAACCCCCTTTCGCGGGCACCTGGAGGCCAGTAGACGGGAAGGCACGCGTGTTTTCCGACGTCTTGGCACAGGGGACCTAGAGCGGAATCCTCGATCGCCCCCAGCGTGCGGAAGGAGAGGCTCAGTGAGCCGGGACGGTTCGCTATTCTCTGATACAGCAGTCGGGGTAAGATAACAGCATGGCGGAGTTCAACGTCACGGGTAAGCGGGACGCATATCCAGTCATCCGGGGATTCGTCTATCAAGTAAACACTACGATCCTGCGGTGGCTTTCGCTCCAACATGGCGAGTGCCTCGAACTGGAACGCGGTGAAGACATTGACTTGGTCGCCAAGTCTGTAAGAGATAGGGATCCTCATAGAACACTTGAGCAGGTGAAGCACCGTACGCGGGCTCTGACCCTGAAAAGCCCTGAGATTCTGGCCACCTTCGCGAACGCGTGTTCGCATCGTTGCCTTAACCCGGAACTACGTCTCAGGTTCTTGTTCACTACAACCGCGCCTGTCGGGCTCGAGCGTTGCTCTGGCCTCCCTCCGTCTCAATCGGGCATCGAGGCGTGGGAGAAGCTCCGCCGTTCCGAGCTTGCACATGACGCGACGACACCTCTCCTTCGAGCCATTAGGAGGATGCTCAGTTCTGCGCGGAAACCCCGCGATGTCACAGCCGAGGAATGGGCGTCTTTCCAGGAGTTTCTCACGAGCTGCAGCGATATCGAGCTGCTCGAATTCGTTCGATCGATCCAACTGAGCACAGGATCACCGTCACATGACACGCTTCGCAGCGAGATAGTTCAGCAGTTGATCTGTTCACGCTTTGCAGAGGACCCGGATGCGGCACACGTGATGTACCAACGCCTCTTCATGACCACTCTCGAGACCCTTTGTCTTCCAGGTATCAAGAAGCTCGATACTGCTCTCCGAGCCGATGTCCTTGCTCTTCCTGCGCTCGGGCCTCGTGAGGAGGCGATACTCACGGTCGTTCGATCGCTGCTGGATGAACGGCTGGGGGATTTCGAGCAGCGCATTTCGAACAGAGTTGCCGTCCTCGAACGTAGAGTCTCAGAAACTATCACTCGAAGCGTCTCCCACGCTGAGGTCGACCCGGGTCATGTCCCCTACCCAACCGCTGTTCCTCCTCCGC
The DNA here is from genome assembly GCA_020061515.1 of Gemmatimonadota bacterium. Classification (GTDB taxonomy): domain Bacteria; phylum Orphanbacterota; class Orphanbacteria; order Orphanbacterales; family Orphanbacteraceae; genus VGIW01. Next base: position 30,670 of record JAGUYC010000313.1, on the reverse strand, counting down.
TCGCCAAGCGCAGCAACCGCGCATCTACCGTTCGCGAGATCCTGCTGGCTCTCCAGGAGTGCACGTGGCTGGCAATCTGCGGACACCCTGGCACTGGCAAAAGCGAACTCGCGAAGCTCATCGTGCAGGAGACTGGCAGACCGAGCACCTGGATACCGTTTTCGGGCCTATCCCCTTCGGAGGCCGCCCTTAGGTTGGATTTGGCCTCAGCGCCGCCCGCGACATCCGAAGGCTTCACCTCTTGCGTGCACTCTATCACCTCGCTCGCGGAGCGCCTCCCTGAGCAAGCCATTCTTGTGCTTGACGACATTCCCCTCCTGACCGGTCGTGACGCGTTCTCCGAACGTCTGCTACTGCTTGCGACCGGTGCCGCAAAGCGGGGAATGCACGTCTTGACGACCTCCCTACAACGGCCTGAGAGCAAAGTTGGCGAGCTGATCCCACAAGGTCTTTGCTTGGTTCGGTCTTCGCCTCCCTTGACGGATGAGGAGGCCATTGAGACGTTTCTTGCCTACGGCGCTCCGCCTGGGGAACAGACGACAGCATTCGCTAGGGCCACCAACGCCGCTGTCAGGGGTCACGCATTCCTGTTGGCGGCTTCAGGTCGCCTCTATCAAAAGCGTGGATACCCGCGGGCTGCCGGGGGAATTCTCGGGCTCCTCGGTGGGCTCGAAGCTCCTGATCTGCGCAAAGAGGTTCTCATCCGCCTCCTCGATGAGATCGGCGACCCCCAGACTCGCCAACTTCTGTATCGACTAAACCTCGTCATCGGAACGTTTTCTTTCGATGATGCTAGACTTCTCGCGGCGGTTGAACCTCAAGTCGATCGGCCAGCCGAACGTGTTCAGGAGCTCGTCGACACTTGTTTGAGCCAGGAGGACGCAGATCGGTTCACAGTCATTCCGCTGTTTCGGATCCTTGGAGCCTTTGATGTCGGTGAGCCCGAAAAGTCGACCTGCCGGATGAGGCTTGCAGAGCAGCTTCTCAGGAAAGTTACTATCACACCGCATGAAGGTCTGACCGTCTTCAGCTACCTCTGGAACGCCGCCGAGTACGATCGAGCAGGTGTGCACTTAGTCAACCTGCTATTTCAACTGACAAGTCACACTGAAACGCGCTACGACGCCATTGCTGGTTCTATTTGGGGCGACCAGCGAATCCCGGGCTGCGTCGGGTCGGGCCTTAGAATCCAGATACGATGCCACCAATTACGCCTACTCGTGCGCCAGGGACGCCCCGCGGGAACCGTTCTCGACGAGCTGCGAGACCTTGTCGCGGAGGCGAAGGCCGAGGACGCCATACACGTCTTCTCTGCCGGGCTGCTCGTCACTACCCTGATACCCAAGATTTCGTTGAGCTCCGCGTTCCCCCTGTTCAAGGCAGCTCTCAGCAGTGAGGCAAATGCTCGGTCCCAGCTTGGGACGCAGTGGCCGTTTCCCAACGTGGCCGCGCCAGCAGAGCTTCTATGGACTTACACCATGCGATTCGACGAGGGAGTGAACCCAAAGGAACTCATGGACGCCGTCGATGACCTGACGCCAGAGCAACTGGAGGTATTCTTCAACAGCGACCTTGCGCCGGTCGGGTCGCTGCAACTGTCGGATAGTCTCTACCTCAGGGAGTACGATCTCCCAGGGCAGGGAAGAGACTGGGAAAGCGTCTTGGAGAGTCTGAGGCTCATTGAGGCTTGGGCAAGCAGGCATGACTATGATCTCATTTGGGCTGGATCAATTCGAACTCAAGTCGTTATCCACAGCGAGATCCGAAACGACCTCCTCAAGGCGAGGAGCATCGTCGATGCCTGCCTATCCAGTGCAGCTAGGTCGGCCGCCGCCACTTTCGTCATCAAGGAGTGCATGGGACGACAATATCTCTACCACAGCGACTCGGAGAACGCACGGGAATTCCTCGAAGCCGCTCTGCCTCTAGCCGACACCCGATTGCCACTAGTCCATGTCACCGCGTTGGTCCATGCGGCTCGCGTCGCTGGCAGGGACCGGGTCGTAGACGCAGTCCATCACATTGAGGAGGCGCTTGAGATCTGCAGGGCCGAGAGTGGAATCTCGGAGCTCTATCTTGCGAAAGTCCTCGGGGAGCTCGCCATCGCTCGATTCCAGTCAGAGGGAGTCCGTGCAGCGTACCCGCTGTTCCTCGAGGGGCTCCAGCATTTGCTGGCCAGCCAAGAAGACGATTGTGGATGGACCACGACGGCCGTGGCATGGGGCCACGTCAGCGGCTATCTATCATGCCTCGCCGACACAGGAGAACCCCCCGCCGGGCTTCCCTCCGGAGAAGTCTATGCGGCGCCGGTGCCTGGGATGTTGTTCAATCCGAACCCCGACCTCTCGTCGCGCTTTAAGCCAGAGAACATGTGGGTCTACACGGGGCAGATGGCGACCTATGCAAGCGCTGTGGGCGATGACATGGTGGCCGCGGACATGGCCGCGCGGGCCTACGATGCCGCCATCGCCTGTGGCAAACCGCTGGGGATTGCAGGCATCGGCATTCGGCAGCTTGCCCTGCACGTAGCGGCCGCGAGGTACGAGGATGCTATCGGCATATCTTGCGACGTCCTTGCGGCCTTCAAGATCCTGGAGAGACACGAGGGAAACTCCTTGAGCCTGAACGCTTCCGTGCAGTCCTTTGAGGACACACTTGGAGCGCGCCCAAGCAAGGAGTGGGACGAGGTTGAGGAACGGGCTATTTGGCAAGCCGTGGTGCCTTCCCTGCTTCACGCTCTCACACCATCGGCCGGTGCTCCAGTGCTGCCTTCCGAAGCCCTCGGCGAGATTGCTGACATCTGTCGGCAGATCGCCGTGCGCGCATCATCCCCAGCTCTTTGGCTCGGGGTTGTCGAAGCGGTCGACTTGCTTCTTGACGACACGATGACTGGAGCGAGAATCGTCGAGAGGGGGAGAGAATGGACTGCAGAGAGGCAACCCCATCTTGCGACGCTGGCCTACGTATTCTCGACCCTGAAAGCAGACGTGGGTCCGGAAGAGGCCGTGGTGGGGCATATCGTATCTGCCTACTCGCTCTCATCTGCGGTCGGGGATTCTACACCGGTTTACGGGAAGGCAGTTGCGCCCTTCTTCGCCAGGTATTGGCGTGCGGTGCTGAAGCGCGAGAGGTTCCGCTTCACACCGCCCGATCAGGCTGAGGCCGAGCTCTCCACCGCCCTGCTCGGCCCCCCCGCGACCGTAGTTCAGAGGGTGCTCGGTGTCGTCACATGTCGGCTCGGAGTCCGGATCGATCCAGACTTGGCTCAGTGGTTGCGTAGCTGCGGCCGACGCTCGGCCCAGCCCCTCGATTCTTGACTCGGCTGAGACGCGTGTCCGGGGGAACCGCTCCGGTTTCTCCGTGCGGGTTCCGCGAATCCTGGACGCTCCATCCTCCGATGAAACGGATCCTCCGGAGAACCCGGCGCGGTTCAAGGTCCTGCTGAGAGCGCGGGCAGACTCGGACTCAGGGAAGATCCCCATCGCCGTCACCGCCCCTTCGCCCCGGTCATCGGCCGACCAGGGCGCTGTGATTCGCTGCAGCCCCCCTGAGCGCGAACAGCGCCCACAGAGGCGTGAGAACGAGGTCACTGGCCCCGGACCCCCAATGGAGGCTGCCTCGCGCCTCAAGGAGCATGGCGGAGATCCGGACTCCTTACGCCAGCCAGCAGGCACCCGGATGCCACATTCAGGCCAAGAATCGGCTGGATCGCATAACGTGTTTTATGTAAACCTGAACCGTCTATCTGGCGACAAAACAAAGAGTTAGACCCGATTCGGCGAGGATCCCCGGAAACGGCCATTCTGTCGATTCTGAGTTTCGTGGAACGGGTCTTGCCCGTGCGGGGAGCCCAATCAACCGCCTACCCGTTCCCAGCCTGCGTCGCCGCTGTCGCCAGTGTCGCCGCTGTCAGTGGCCGGGGCCTCCTGGACCGGGTAGCCGAGGCGGGCCGCGATCTCAGGAGGCAGCGGCTCCGTCGCGCGCTCAGGGCCAAAGCCGTTGTCCGGGAGGTAGATCACGACGCCGGTCTTGGTCTCAGCGGGGATCTCCGCGATGCCCTCCGGCCCGAGCCTCCCAAGCAGGCGGGCGATATTCCGGAACGCGCCCACCTTCGCCTTCCCGCTGATCGCCTCGTCGCGCTGCACCCGGACCAGGAGCGCCCAATCGGCCTCCAGTCCGTCCCGGATGTAGCTCTCAACCGCCTTGTACCACTCCCGTTTCCCGCCCCGTTTCGGGTCGCGAATCCAGCGCCAGAGAGTGCGGTGGTCCACACCGCAAAGCTCGGCGATCCGCTTCTTCGTAAGTCGCTTGCCCGAAACCGGATCAGCGACCGAGGCCATGAGGCGCTGGGCCTTCACCTGGGCGGGCTCGTAAGGGAGCAAACCTTCGCGTTTCTTCGCATCCGAGGGTGAGTCCTCTGGCGGTGCCGAGTCATCCCCGAGGGCCTCCTCCTCTTCCAGGAGAATCTCCTCGTACTCTTCAGAGTGCCTTGTCACGGATTCGCTCCGCCGTGTGGCCGGTCAGCCGCTCCCATCGGGCGACCGACACGTCACAGTAGCCAGGGTCGACATCCATCGCGAGGCACCGTCGTTCAAGTTGCTCCGCGGCCACGATCGAGGTCCCGCTCCCGACGAACGGGTCGTAGACCGCGGGCGCGTCGTGATTCCGCATCGGACGGGCCATGCACTCGACCGGCTTCTGAGTCCCGTGCCGAGTTTCGATGTCCTCGTCGCGGCCGATATCCCAGATCGTGGACTGCTTCCGATCGCCGACCCACCGGGCGGGACGCCCGGCTCGTACGGCATACCAGAGGGGCTCATGCTGCCAGTGGTAGTGGCCGCGGGAGATCACGAGACGCGGCTTCCGCCAGATCAAGCACGACCGCGGCTCGAAACCGCATGAGCGGAGATGACCGACGACGTCCCCGGTGTAGATCCCGCCGTGCCAGACGTAGGCGATATCGCCAGGGAACAAGGACCACGCCGCGGTCCAGTCGAAGCGGTCGTCGTTGGGGACGGCTCCTGTCCTCTGCGTCGTGGCACTCGTGTGAAGCGAGCCCTTCGTGTATAGGGCCTTCGTTCTCCAGAGCGGATCGTATTCCACGCCGTACGGCGGGTCGGTGACCATGAGTGCGGGGATACTGCCGTCGAGCAGGCGAGACACGTCGGAGGGATCGGTCGCGTCTCCGCAGAGCAGGCGGTGTCTCCCGAGAACGTAGAGGTCCCCCGCCCGCGTGTCCGGCTCGTCTGGCTTCTCCGGGGCCGGACCGTCATCCTCGGACTCATCCGAGTGGCGAGCCCGAAGAGCGAGGATCTCTTTCTCATCGAACCCAAACGTCAAGCCGTCCACGTTCAGGAGATCGAGCTCGTCGATGTCGACGAGGAGTTTCGGGTAGTCCCACCTCCCCTCGGCCTTGTTGAGCAGGATGGCCGCAGCCATCTCTTCTCGCTCGTCAGGGATGTTCACGACCTTGACGTCGATTTCGTCGTCCTCGCCCGCCCCCTCGGCCCGGAGGACGGCCACGCGCTGGTGCCCGCCGACGATTCGGCCGGTCGCCTCATTCCACACGATCTCGTCGGCGAGGCCGATCTGCTTGAGCGAGGCGCGGATGTTCTCGAAATCAGGATCGCCAGGCTCCAGCGCGACGCGCGGGTTTTTCGGATTCGGTTTCAGGTCGCACAAACGAACGCGGCGGCGCGGAAGGACCCGCACCGACCCGAGCATGCCGGAATCGTACCCCGTCATTCGTCTGACCCCCCGAGCAGGGCCTCGACCGCCGCGCGGATGTGAGCGGGCAGGTTCTTCCAGTTGTGCAGCCCCGCGACGACCGCCGCCGGGAGGTCGGCCTCCCCCGGAATCTCTGGCACGCATATGGCACGCTTTTCGTGTTTATTCGGGTCAGAATCGTGTGTGGAGACTGTCGTGGTTCTGTCGCACGGGCTCCCACCAGGCTCGGCGCAACCGTTTGTTTGTGTGCGAAGTTGTGCGGGTTCTGCATCGGTCTTGTCCCGATCTTGTAGAGGGCGCTCATTCGGCAGTCCGAGGCTTCGATTCCCGCCGCCTCCACCAGAACATTCGAAGGCCCCGGCCGGTTGGCCGGGGCCTCGTGTTCTGCTCGCTCGATCGCCCCGGGAACGGGATCGTCTCCCCGCGAGAGCGCTCCGCGTTCTTCTATCTCACCAGCACCATCCGGCGGGCCAGCCGATCGGTCGGGGTTTCCAGCACGTAGAGATACAGGCCGGAGGGGACGGGATTGCCCCGATCGGTCTTCCCGTTCCAGATCACATGATGCTCTCCGGCCGCGAGTTCCCCATCCTGCAAGACGGCGACCCGCCGCCCCGTGATTTCGAAAACGGCGATCGTGGCGGGTCCCGGCTCTCCCAAGGCGAAGTCGATCCGGGTCGTCGGGTTGAACGGATTCGGGCAGTTCGGGTCCATCCGAACCCGAGCGATCCCAGAGGCGCCCGGAACATCGACCGTCTCCGACCGGATCTCCACGTTGTCGTAGAAGATGCCCGAGCTCTCGTAGTTCGTGGCCAGGTTCGAGAAGCCGAACTGAAGGAGCTGTCCCACAAGGCTCGCGTCGATCCCGATTCGGAGGCCGTAGCGGTTCCACTCGACCGGAATGGACGTCATGTTCTCGGTGATGAAGTTGGTCAGGGCATAGCCGGAACTCGGATCCAGCGTCTTGATGAAGGCCGCCGCGGTCGAGCTTCCCTCGATGTTGCCGAGCTTGGCGTCGAACTCGAAGAACCAGCACTTGCCGACATCCCCGGCCTCGATCGGGTACTCCCGGTAGACGTTCGACTCGATCAGGTTGCCGACGCCGTGACCGGTGTTCTCGTAGTCGCTGAACACGACCAGCTGCTGAAGCTCCTGAGTCGCCCCCCCCTCGCCGGTCACGATCTGAGAGAACGCGAGACTGTGGTTGGGGGCCGGGTAGGGGCCGTATCCGTAGAGATAAACCGTGTCCGGAGAGAACACGTTCCCGTAGACGAGCCAGCCATCATTGCCGAGCGCGTTGGGATCCGTGATGACCAGGCCCTCGAAGCTCTGGCCGTACGGCGTCACCGCGGCGCCTACGGCGGAAACCACGCAGAACAGAACCGTGATCCCAAGAAGTGCAGTCCATCGAGCCCGCATCACGCTCACCTCCCGTCGAAGAAGTCCAACCTGCATACCGCCCGCACCCGTGCGATTGGAAGGCCTCGGGAAGGGACCCTTCCCGCCAATCTTCCATTCGAGGCCGTTCCAGCGGATCATTCCTTCTCTTTCGTGCCGCTCCGCCATTTCCCGTCCGCTGAGCCGGTCTTCTCGAGAGCCCCGATCGAGTCCGGTAATTCTGCTTCCCGTCTCCGGGGGTTTGACCCCCTTCGCGAAATCCAAAGCGATTATACACTATGTTCGGCGACCGAACAAACTCTTTTTTGCCGCCCCGCGGCATGATCTCCGAGGCGGGATGTCCCACCGCGGCGCTCTCCCCGGCGGGGTGTGGGGCGCTGCTCTCACAGGACGGGTCGTCTTGCCCCGGTCCGCGGTTGCTGGTAGAATTCAAACAGAGCCTTCATTCCGCACGACTCCCCCACGCGGACAGGACGAGAACCCGTTCCCACAAGGAGAACCCGATGTCCTGTTTTCGCATCGCCCTCGCGTCCCTGCTGCTCATCGCCGCGGGCTCAGGCCAAAGCTCCTTCGCCCAGTGCATCTTCTCCAACCCCAGCTTTGAGGTCGTCGGTTCGGGGGGCGCCGTCTTCGGCGGGTGGAACCAGTTCGGCGTGGTCACCTCCTCGCCGAACGCGACCCACGGCCACGCCGCGGCCCGAGTGACCGGACCGAATTCGGGCGGCTGGGACGTCTCCGGCTACTGGCAGGCCATGGACTCGGCCCCCGGGGACCGGTGGAATGTGTCCGTGCGGGTCTGGCACGAATCGGTCCGTCCCCTGACGGGCCAATGCACGGCGCTGGTGAACGTCGAGTGGCGCAGCTCGAGCGGCTCGCTGATCAGCTATGAATCCTACGCCCCCGCCGATGCCTCCACTCCGACGGGCGAGGTGCAGGACTTCTCGGTGACCACCGGGCCGGCCCCCGCGGGCACGGCCGAAGCCCGGCTCCTCCTCGGCGTCCTTCAAAGCCCGACCGACCCGGCGCCGGACGTCACCTACGACCAGGCGACGTTCGACGAGATCGGGCCCCCGTCGATCGACGACATCCAGTGGAACGATTTTCCCGGCGGCCGGACCATCGACTTCAGCGGATACACTTGGCGTGTCAAGGGTCCGGGATACTACGGGCCCGGGCCGAGCGTCTTCTCGGACGATCCGAGCTCCGTCTGGGCGGACGGGACTGACCGTCTGCATCTGACCATCCGGAACAGCGGAGGATCGTGGACCAGCACCGAGGTGGCCCTCGAGGACACGCTCGGCTACGGCGACTACATCTTCACCACCGTAGGGTCGATCGACACGCTCGATCCGCGCGCAGTGCTCGGCCTGTTCCTCTGGCAGTACGGACCGTGCTGGGATCCCGCCTACTTCTGGTGGAACCCCTACAACGAGATCGACGTTGAGATCAGCCGCTGGGGGAACCCATCGAACGATGTGGCCCAGTTCGTGGCGCAGCCCTACGACTGGCCGGGGAACCTGAGCCGTTTTGACGCCTCTTGGGGGGACGGGGAGCTCGCGAGCTTCGCCTTCCGCTGGCTCCCGGACCGCGTGGAGTTCCGAAGCTGGCGAGGCGGCCCGGGGGAGGAATCGCCGGGGGCGTCGGTCCACTCGTGGACCTACATCGGTCCCCACGTTCCGCGTCCCGAACAGCCGCGCGTCCACATCAACCTCTGGCAGTACGAGGCCCCGCCGGGAACGAATCAAGAAGTCGTCTTCGACGCGTTTACCTTCGTTCCGGCCGGAACGAACACAGAAGTGGCCGAGTGGGCGGAGCCGCTTCCGGCCGCTCGGCCGGCGGCTCGGCTCTTCCCGGCGCGGCCGAATCCCTTCAACCCGAGCGCAACGATCGTTTTCTTCTTGGAGAGCGGCGGCTTCGCCATGATCGACGTCTTCGATCCGGCCGGCCGGCGGGTGGCGGGCCTCGCGAGCGGCTTCTTCCCGGCGGGGAACCACGAGACGGTGTGGGACGGCCGGGACGCGGAGGGAAGGCCGGCGGCCTCCGGGGTGTACCTCTATCGCCTTCGGGCGGGCGACGTGTTCGAGACCCGGCGCATGGTGCTCGTACGATAGCGCCGAAGAAGGTCCGGGGCTTCGATCACATCCGGCAGAGAGAGGATTCGGGAACCCGGACACGGACTTCGAGGATCGTTCCCCGGCGCGCGAGAAGAGCCCGGCTCGACTCGCGGTCCATGCGGTTTCCCCTGAACTCCTCGGACGAACCGCTGTCGAACCGGATACGGACCGAACCTTCCCCTTCGACCCTTTCGTACACGATGGGGACCTGGCAGAAGGTGAACGCCAAAGATCCGGGCGCGAGATCGAACGTCCTCCGATTTCCTTCCCAATCGAAAGATTCGAATGTCGAGGGCCGATCGAGGAACTCGTCCGGTCGGAGAAGAAAGGGATCGAATCGGACCGTTCCATCCTCGACGCGCACGCCCAGCTCCCCAAAACGCGTGAGGATCTCCTCCTTCACCTGTCCGGTCATTCCCGGCTGCTTCGCGCCCCCTTGCGGCGGCGTGTGGGAGTACGGATCGGCGGGGAACGCGCCGTACTCGGAGGCCGACTTCTCGAACCCGAGGCCGCCGCGGACGCGATAGTAGAGGGCTGCGAGGGAATCCCGGACGGACCGGGAAGCCGACTCGTCTTCGGCGCGGAAGCAGACCTCCTGCGCGGCGACGAGAAGTTTGGCGACCATGTGCCAGTAGACGCACCCGAGCCCTTCGTAGGCGTACATCGTGCCCGAGCGGCCCGTGTATGACTTATGGTGAAAGACGTCCTCGAAGAGACCCAAGACCTTCTCGCGGTCCCGCGCGACCGATCCTTCCCAACCCTCCCGCAGGGAAAGCGAATCCAGCGACTCCTTCAGGTCTCCCGCGTTCCGAAAATCTCCGTGGAACCGGTACGTCCCCTCCGCGTCCCTCGCGAGGATCGTCTTGTCGGCTCGTTCGAGCAGATCCCTGAGAAGCGGAATCGATCGGACCGCCTCTTCGGGGACCCGGTTTTTCTCCAGGAAGCCGGGCAGTCTTCTCTCGGGATAGAGGAGGAAGCTTTTCTGATTCGGCCGGTAGAGGGGACTTTCGAAGAGCTTCTCGAGGATCTCGATCGCCTCCTGCGGGCCGGGCAGGCCCGAGCTGAGAACGGCCACCTGCCCTTCGAGCATCACCGGCAGATGACGGACCCCGGCCTCTCTCCCGTCCCCGGAAAGCGCGAGAAGGTTGTACGAGTGGTAGAGCCCGTCCTCTCTTCGGTTGGCGCGGATGGCCCGGTCCAAGAAGAAGCGCGCGGTTCGAAGCAGATGGTGCACTTCCGGGATCGAGACGGACCTCTTCCCCGAGAAGCCCCCTTCGTAAACCTCGCGCCGGTATTCGGAGAAAGCGGTTCCGAGGCCGTCCATGATCCTCTTCCGATCGCCGTCGAAGATCTCCTTTCCATCGAGCAGGCGTTGCTCTCGCGTGAGGATGCCGCGGACCTGACGGAACCAACCCGCGACTTCCGACGAAATCGACGCGCTCTCCGCCGTCGTCCCGGCGAGGAATCCCTCGAGAAACGCGACGTAGCGGCGGAGATACGCGACCGTCACCATCGAGAGCCCGTCGCCGACGAGAGCGTTGTTCGCGTCGTTCCATTCCGGCCTCTGGGTGTTCATCCAGATCCCGCCGTCGGGAACGAAGTTGGAGAGCTTCGAAAGGAGTGGAACGAGCAGCTTCTCGAGAAGATTGACGTGATAGATCGTTCCGTCCGGGCCGGGGAGGAGCTTCCCGTCCGCCCCGAGCGCGCGAACCCGTTCGTCGATAAGCCGCGCCCGCTCTTGGTCGTAGTCGATGGTTACTCGGGGATCGCGCACGATCTCCTCGTACGGCCGGATCCGGTAGGGAACGTGGGCGTAGCTGAAGATGTCTCGATGCACGAGCGATTCCAACGTCCCGGGTGAGGAGCGCGCCAGCGCTTCGAGAAACTTCAAGAGGTAAATGATCTGGTGATCTCCCCAGTAGCCGATGTGGCTCCACGGATCGTTCGGGTTCACGTTTTCCCAATCGACCCCCTCCCGGGTGATCCGGTAGGGATTGAAGCCGTCCACGGTCGACGCGTTCACGAACTTCGCGATGATCCCGGGCAGAAACTCGGGGAAGGAAAGAGAGAGGGCTTCCCAGTTCTGGAAGATGTCCCGCCAGTTTCCTTCGTACCGAAGGGAGCGGCCGCCGTCTCGGTTCCGGACTCGGATGGAGAAATGGTTCCACGGACGGCTCGGATCGCCGTGGCGACGCCCGAAGTGGATCGGAAGGTACTCGTGGCAGAGTCGCTCGACGTTCGGATCCCCAGTCTTCTTCGTTTCCTCGAGCAGATCGGCGAACGGGATTCCGTCCGGAAGGGATCGGAAGAACGAGCCGTTTCTCCCGGCCGCTTCGCGGTTCCGGGAGCGGACGAAGTCGGTGAGATCCTCCACCGGCACCTCGTGGTTCCTCACGAACACGCCGCCCCGCATGTTGTTGAAGAGAACGTTCGCGAAGTGGTGGACCGTCGTGGCGGCGCGCCCGGTGCGCTGGAGCCCGTCGGCGCTCCCCACGTTCCGGCGCAGGTTCTCGCCGGCCCTCTCGATCGCCTCTTCGATCTCCCGGTCGAGCGGGTCCCCCCGGAGGATCCGCTTCCGAAGATCGACAATCGCGACGTGGCCTCGGGCCGCGTCGACGACGAGATGCCACTTCTCCGACGAGCCCGGCTCCAGTTCAAGGGACCCGGTCAGAATGTAGTTCCCCCGGCGCCCGTTCCGTTCGTTCTCCGCGGGAAGAGTCTCCCCGCGGCGGAACGCGGCGAGCGCCTCTCCCGCGAGATGGACCCGGAACCCCTCGAGCCCGGTCCGCCACACCACGTTCGCTCGGAGCACTTCCGCCGCTTCCGGGCGGTCGACGATCCCCGCGGTGAGCGAGAAGACGGCGAGCCCCGACTCGGGATCCACCTCGGACTTCTTGTACGCGTCGACGAGGATGCTCGAATGCTGGTAGAGCGAATGATGCGCGCCGTAGGGGAGGATATTCCGAAGACCATCGAGCAGCTCGACTCGCACGGGCGCTCTCCCGACGTTCTCGAGCGTCGCCGAGCGGATCCATCCGAACTCGTCGCATGCCGCCCACTGATAGCGGAAGATGAGACCGATCCCGCGGTGGATCTCCTCGAAGAGGAGCCGGTTTCCCGTCGCTTTCTTGTAGAGGTTTCGATCGATCGGATGCTCGTCGGGCGATCGATCGTCGAAGGGGCGCCAGAGGAACGGCTTCTCTTCGCCGCGGAGCACCCGGATCCTCGTGACCGGCCCGGTGTGATGCCGGGCGTCGTGGAGCTTGTCCACGGTCTCATACGGGAAGAAGCTTCCCTGGGCGTCCACCCGCCCCGCGGTGAGCCCCCCTCCGGAGGTGACGAACATCCAAAGGTCGGTGTCGCTCGCGAGGGTCATGAGGAAGGGGGGCATCCGGTGAAAGGCGCTGATCCGGTAGTGGCACTCGCCGTCCCGCTCGACGAACGCGCCGGCGGGGGCGTCCGCGAAGCGAGCGGCGGCTTCCTTCCGTGTGTTCCCGGTCTCCTGCTCGGCGGAGAGGCGATCCCAGGAAATCGCGGAGCGCTCGGCGCGGTCAGGATTCATCGGCCACCGCCTTCTTCGGAGTCCGATTCGCCCGGTAGAGACCCCAGTGTTTCTCCACCTCGTCCGGATGATCGCCTCCCTTCCAGTTCTCATCGAAGGCCTCGAAGAAGAAGACCGGAACCCCCTCCTTCTCCGACCATGCCGTGACCGCCCGGTAGAACGCCTTCTGCTCCTCCTCGCCCGTGCGGCCCTTGATCAGGCGAGCCTGCTCCCCTTCATCGTGCTTCGAGGTCGCCCATCCGGTCTCCCCCAGAATGACCCGTCGGTCGGGGTGAGCCGCCTGAATCTCGGCGTAGGTCTTCCGCGTCCATTTGAGCGCGTCCTCCAAGAGGACTCCGTTCCAGAGCGGATGGGCGTAGCAGTTGATGAAGTCGATCTCGTGGGCCAGGGCGCGGCTCTCCGGTTGGTTCCAGTAGTTGAAGTCGTCGGCGGTCGTCACCGGCAGGTCGGTGCGGGCCCGCACCCGGCGAACGTACTCGATCAAGACCCCCAGAGGCGATCGATGGGGGGACCAAAAAACCTGCGTCTCATTTCCGACACAGAGGGACGTGACGATCTCCCGATAGGCGGCGGCGAGACGGATTCCCTGCTCCACCTCCTTCCGATTCGCCTCGACCCGATCGGGGAAGCGATCGATGAGGTTTCCCGCATCGTCCCGCGTCTCCTCCGGCGCGATCCAGATTCCGAGCATCACCTCCAGGCTCAACCCCTCCTCGCGAATGACTTCCAGAATCGTCTCCGCCGGAGGCACCGACCCGTAGAGACGAATCATCCGCCAGTGCCGGGCGATGATGCGGAGATCCTCGCGGATCTCCTCTCGGGAGGGGGACGATCCCCCGGGACGCTGCCCGTCCCGATAGGGACCGTAGCAGACGGCCTTTCCGATCCAGCGTTTCGCTCGCTCCGTGACGAACGGTCTCACCGCAAACGGCTCCTCTCGAGCGCGCGAGCGGCTCCACGTGGTGTCTTCCCCGCCGGAATCCGCCGAGCTTTCAGGCTCCGCGAATCCGGAGGAGAGAAGGACGAGAAAGAGGGGGACAAGGATGCCTGCTCTCAAGATGCTCCTGCCTTTCGGCCTGCTCATCCCCCTTGTTCCCGATCCGTCGAGCAGCGCCGCTTCGAAGCCCGGCGGGGTTCATCCTCGGCGCCGCCGCACTTCTCGTCGTTTGACCGATCCTATCCTTCGAGCGGCCCGGTGCACGATCGCTCGAAGGAAGCCTGGAACCCTCGATCGGCCGTTTCCCTCGGCAAAAGGCCCCGACGGTCAATGACCTCTTGACAGAACGCCCTCCATGATACACTATGTTCGGGAACCGAACAAAGCATTTTTGATGGAGGAGCGACTTTTGGGGAACCGGAGAGCCGGCGAAACGCCCGGTCTGCAAACACCCCGCGCCGGCCTGTTCCGCGCGAAGCAAAGCGAGCTCCAGCGATGATCCTGAAGTCCTTTCCCGAGGGTTTCCTCTGGGGCGTGGCCACCTCGGCCCAACAGATCGAAGGCTCGCCCCGCGCCGGCGGCCGCGGAGAGTCGATCTGGGACTTCTACTCGTCCGTCCCCGGAAACATCGAGGACGGGTCGAACCCATGGACCGCGTGCGACCATTACCGCCGTTGGCGCGAGGATCTGGGCTGGATGAAGGGGCTCGGCGTCGGCGCCTATCGCTTCTCCATCTCCTGGCCCCGGGTCTTCCCCAGAGGCTGGGGCGCTCTCAACGAGGCGGGTCTCGACTTCTACGAGGAGCTGGTCGACGGGCTGCTGGACGCCGGAATCGTCCCGTTCCTGACGCTCAACCATTGGGACCTGCCGCAAGCGCTCCAGGATCGGGGCGGGTGGCCCGATCGAAGCATTGTCGACGCCTTCACCGAGTACGCCGCGCGGGTGGCCGAACGGCTCGGCGACCGGGTTCGCTTTTGGACGACTCACAACGAGCCCTGGTGCATCGCGACTCTCGGCTATGAGGAAGGGTGCCACGCACCGGGCCGCCAGAGCCCGGAGGAGGCGCTCGCGGCGGCGCACCATCTTCTCCTCTCCCACGGCCGGTCGGCCGCGGAGATTTCGCGGATCGTTCCGAGGGCGAAGGTGGGGATCGTCCTCAACCTCTCCCCCGCCTGGCCCGCATCGGAGAGCGAAGGGGACCGGGACGCGGCGCGCTGGTTCGACGGGTTCTTCAACCGATGGTATCTGGATCCCCTCTTCCGAGGACGGTACCCGAATGACGCGATCGCCGATCGAATCGCTCGCGGACATCTCCCCGGGACCGATCTCCCCTTCCTCCGGGAAGGGGACCTCGACGAGATCCGTTCCCCCCTCGATTTTCTTGGTATCAACTACTACAGTCGAACCGTGCTTCGGGCGGGTCCGGACGGCCGGCCGAAGGGGGTCGCCGCCGGTCCGGAGAAGGAGCGCGACGAGATGGGGTGGGAGGTCTTCCCTCGGGGCCTATACGATATGCTTCTTCGAGTGCATCGGGAGTACGGACCGCAGGCTCTCTACATCACCGAGAACGGGACGGCCCTCGCCGACGAGCCCGACCGGGAAGGGCGGGTCCGGGACGTCCGGCGTATCGAGTACATGAGATCGCACCTGGCGGAGGCGCACCGCGCCTGGGAGGCGGGCGCGCCCATTCACGGGTACTTCGCCTGGTCTCTCCTCGACAACTTCGAGTGGGGCCACGGTTACGGCAAACGGTTCGGCCTTCTCCGGGTCGACTTCGCGACGGGCGAACGAACGCCGAAAGAGAGCGCCCGGTGGTATCGAGAGACGATCGCCGCAAACGCGGTGGACATCGGCGGGCCATCATCATCTTCCAGGAGGTACCCGTGAACACGATTCGAACGACCCCGGCCGCCGGGTTGCCCCTGACGGTCGCCCTCACGCTCGCTCTCCTCGGCCTTCTCGCCCCCCCCTCTCTCGCGGCCGACGCGGCGGGCGAGACGCGGGCATCGGTGGTCTCGGACGACGCGGGCCAGAGGCTTCTCGTGAACGGAAAGCCGATGATGGTCTTCGGCATGAACTGGGACTACATCCCGATCGGCGAGAACTACAATTACTCTCTCTGGAACCAGCCAGACGATCGGATCGAGGCGGTCCTCGCCCGCGAGATGCCCCTTCTTCGCACGATGGGGGTGAACGCGATCCGCCAGTACGCTGGGATTCCGCCCCGGTGGGTGCGGCACATCTACGAGAGGTTCGGCATCTACACCGTCGTGAACCCGCTGGTGGCCCGGTACGGCTACACGCTCGACGGCGTCTGGATCCCGTCGGTCGACTACTCGGACGAACGGCTCCGCACCGCCGTGAAGGCGGACGTGGTCGCCTTGGTGAACGAGCTTCAAGGAACGCCGGGCGTGCTGATGTGGCTCCTCGGGAACGAGAACAACTACGGGCTCTCGTGGACATCCTTCGAGATCGAGGCCCTTCCCGAAGGGGAGCGGGACGCCGCCCGAGCCCGCCATCTCTACTCGCTCATGGGGGAGCTCACGGACGAGATCAAGCGCCTCGATCCGGACCGGCCGGTCGCGATGGCGAACGGCGACTTGCAGTACATCGACATCATCGCCGAGGAGTGCGGGAACCTCGACGTTTTCGGCGTCAACTGCTACCGGGGGATTTCGGCGCGCGACCTCTTCCAGGTGGTGAACGAGAAGATGAACATCCCGGTGCTCTTCACCGAGTTCGGCGCCGACGCGTACCACGCGAGGGAGATGCGCGAGGATCAGGAAACGCAGGCGCGCTATCTTCTCGGCCAGTGGGAGGAGATCTACGAACAGTCCTCCGGAAAGGGCCGCGTGGGGAACGCCATCGGCGGGTTCGTCTTTCAGTGGAGCGACGGCTGGTGGAAGTTCGGCCAGGAGAGCCGCCTCGACATTCACGACACGAACGCTTCGTGGCCGAACGGCGGGTACGCGGAGGACTACGTCCTGGGCGAGAACAACATGAACGAGGAGTGGTGGGGCATCACCGCGAAGGGTCCCGCCGACCACCGGGGTCTCTACGAGGTCTATCCGCGGGCGGCCTACTACGCCCTTCGCGAGGCCTTCACCCTCGATCCGTATGCTCCCGGCACCGATCTCGAGGCGATTCGAGCCCACTTCGGCCGCATCTTTCCCGCGGCGGCGGCCCTCGAGGCGCGAGGGGACCGGGCCGCACGCCTCGCCGACATCCAGAAACGGGCCCGTCTCTCCGGTCTTCGTCTCGAGCTCGAGACCGTCAGCACAGGAGGCGAACGGGTGAGCACGCCGGCCGGCCACGAACCCCGGGCCTCGAGCCAGCCCTCGTTCCGCGGGTTCGACCAGATGCAGTCTTTCTACGCCGATTTCCAGGCCCAGCCGACGGAAAACGTCACCGGCGTCCTCTCGGTCAACATCCTCGGCGACGTTCCGGAGAACCCGATCGACGAGATCTTCTACGAGAACCGCGGGCGCTCTCGGACGATCGGGACAGGCAGCGAAGAAATCGAGGTCGCGTCGCTGGAGCGGGTCAAGGTCTACCAGGCATCGGTCTCGTGGGATGACCGCTGGTTCCTTCTGGACGGTTTCTACCGGACGGGACATCTGCATTGGGGATTCGAGGGGGACTTCTTCGGCCTCTACCGAAACGCCTACTACGGGGAGAACATCGACATCTACAACGGGATGGCGCCGGTCGGCTTCGAGGTCGCGGGGAAGCGAAGCCTCGCGGGGCTGAAGGTCGCCTTCGGGCCCCAGCTCTGGTGGGGCGCCAACCCGGCGCTGTTCGTCAAGTACCGCCGGAACTTCGGACCCTTTGACGCGACCGCCGTCTACCACGAGGACATCGCGAAGAACGAGTCGGCCACTTCTTCGATCGCCGTGCCGCTTCCGGAGACGCGCAAGGTGTCGCTCCAGCTCGCCACGAGGCTTGGTCCCTTCGGCGTCGAGGTCGGCGGGCTCTGGTCGGGGGAGCCCAAGGTGGGCGAGAAGTTCCAGATCGCCGAGGAGGCGGGGGATGGTTACCGGCTGCTGCAGGACGAAGTGCTCGCGTCGGACGCGTTCGGCGGCAAGACGAAGCTGACCCTGGAGCGAGGCCGGTGGCACTGGTACGCCCAAAGCGCGCTCATGGGTGTCGTCGCCGACGGCGGTCCGACGGAGACCGTCACGTTCACTGGATGGAACCTGAAGGACTCCGGATCGGGGAACCAGTCGAACTTCCTGACCGGCCTCGCGGTGAACACCGGGAAGTTCCAGATCGGACCGAACCTCCTCTGGCAGAAACCGATCGTCGGGCCGGTCCCGGCGGACGTCCCTTCTCCGGGAAGACCGCGCAACGTTCGCGACGACCCTTTCGCGGTGCTGGGGAACCGGGAGATGTTCGGAGCCGAGTTGATGCTCACCTACGACCCGACGCCCGCGACTTGGATGTGGGCGTGGGACAACGATGTTCGCGAGGACGCGCGGTTCGCCGCGAGCCTCGGGCTCGTCTACCGCGACATGCCGACGACTCGGGACGCAACCATCTTCATCGCCGAGGACGGCGTCACGCAGTACGCGTTCGCCGGCGCCCCTCCCGCCCAGGAGCTCTGGGAGACGAACCTACGAATCGTCTCGAGGCTCGCCCCGGCGACGCGGATCTTGGCGAAGGTCTATGCCGGCACGGCGGAGCCGAACGGGAACGACCCGACCGGCGAAAACGAAACCCTGAACCGCACGATCCACAGGTACGGCGTGGACGCACGGCTCGTTCAAGGGCCGGTTGCGTTCGCGACGTTCGTCAAGATCGACGACTTCGGGCCGTACGACTACCACCGCGACTTCAATCTCACCTTTCCCCTGCAGCTGATGGGGGACCTCTCGTACAACTTGGGCGAGCCGAGATGGTTCGGCTTCCCCCAGACCCGCATCGGCGTGCGGGGGACGTGGCGGTCTCTCGATCTGCACTCCCCTCGTTACTGCCCCGCCCTGGGGGGGGACGGCACGTGCGATCCGACAGCGGGCGAGGAGAACGGAACGGAGTGGGAGATCCGGACCTACGTGCACCTCGCCTTGTAGCCCGGGAGCGGGTGGCTATCCGGCGGCGGTCGATCCATCGGCCGCCCCGACCCGGCCCCTGCGGCGCTCCAGCTCGCGGCGCACCTCGTAGGCCCTGGCCTCGGTGATCGGAAACGTCGCCACCGCCCAGATGGCGACGGCCGAAGCCACCATGGGGATGCCCGCGTCGCAGAGGCGGAGAAGGAAGATCGTCCGGGCCGGCTGATCCCCCCCGAAGGCCACGTCGAAACCGGTGGCGTTGAGGAGATAGCCTCCCCCGGCGAGCGCCGCCGACAGACCGAGCTTCACCGTCCACCAGAAGATCGATCCATACATGCCTTCCCGGCGCCGGTGAGTCTTGAGCTCGTCCGTGTCCACCACGTCGGCGACCATGGAGGGCATCAAGGTGAAGAGCCCTCCCAGGCCAAAGGCGAGGAGAGGCGCGGGAACCACCACAAGCCACGGATGGCTCGGGTTGTAGCAGATCCACTTTAACCCGTAGCCGATGATGGAGACCCCGGTGGAGACGAAGAAGGCGTGCCGCTTCCCGATCCGGGTGCCGAGCCATGCCACGAAGACGACGACGGCGAAGGTGCAGAGCGCGCCGACCGTCCCGGCGTATCCGGCGTACTTGGCCCCCTCGGTCTGACTGCCCCCGCACACGTAGTAGATGATCACGTAGAACTGGAAGGACGAGATGAGGATAAAACCGTTGAAGACCAGGAACGTGGCGACGCACAGCTTGAGAAACGGCCGGGACCGGAGAGTCTCTCCGAAGCCGGAGAAGAACTCTCTCAAGTTCCGAACGAAAGCGCCCGCAGTCCCCTTCTGCTCCTCCGCTGCTGCCGCCGCCGCCGCCGCCGCGACGGACCGCATCCTCTCGCGGAGGAAGATGCCCGGCACGACTCCCAGTCCCATCGCCACGAGGGCGACGAGGATCGCGAGGCCGGCCGCTCCGGCCACTTGGTCGGGTTCGCCGGCTGCGTCGCGGAAGAAGTAGCCCGAG
This sequence comes from Gemmatimonadota bacterium, assembly GCA_020061515.1. Lineage (GTDB taxonomy): Bacteria > Orphanbacterota > Orphanbacteria > Orphanbacterales > Orphanbacteraceae > VGIW01. The sequence goes on along the minus strand of JAGUYC010000313.1, from coordinate 10,881 downwards.
TTCATGATCCAGAGAAACCAAGGCGAGACGACGTAGGCGAGCTGGCCGACAAAGTTCTGCGTCCCCATCAGGCGGGTCCGCTCGTGGTAGTCGGGCGTGAGCTCGTAGCCGAGCGCAACCCAAGGGGTGGCGAACACGGTGTATCCCATGTAAAAAAGGATCGAGCCGACGAGGAACCAGACGAAGTAGAAGGTCTCGCTCCGCCCCGCGGGGAGCTGCCAAAGAATCGCGAAGAGAACGCCCGCGGCGATGGCTCCGCCGAAGATGTACGGGCGGCGGCGGCCCCAGCGGGATTGGGTGTTGTCGGAAATGAAACCCATGAGCGGGTCGGTGAAGGCATCGGTCAGCCGCGGCAACGCGCCCAAGAGTCCGACCAAGGCCGGGTTCATCCCCAGGCCGAGGTTCAGAACGATCATCATGCCCCCGCTCGCCGCGGCCCAGAGGTTGTTCACGAACGCGCCGGCGCCGTACGCCAGCTTGTGGGCGAACCGGATGCGGTCTTCGGACGCCGTTTGGATGCGGGCGGGAGGGGTCATCGGACCTCCTCAATCGGATCCGTAGACGCGGACCCAGTCGACGAGCATGCGCTGGGGAAAGAGGGTCGATTCGTTCGGCGACCCGACGTAGCGCCCCCCCACGGCGACGTTCAGGATGATGAAGAAGGGACCGTCGAAGACCCACCGCGCCCCGCCGGGCAGATCCCCCCGCTCGATCGTCTGGTAGGGAACACCGTCCACGTACCAGGTGATGCCCCCCTCATCCCAGTCGACGGCGAAGACATGGAAGTCCTCATCGAACCCCCCTTCGGAAAGGGCAAACGCGCTTGTCAAAGCCGAGCCTCCGGAGTAGCCGGGGCCGTGCAGGCTGCCGTGGACGATTCTCGGTTCCTGGCCGCGATACTCCATGATGTCGATCTCTCCGCACTCGGGCCAGCCCACCCTTCCGATGTCCGCGCCGAGAAGCCAGAATGCGGGCCAGATCCCCTGTCCGACGGGAAGACGGATGCGCGCTTCGAAGCGGCCCCGAGCCCGCTCGAAGAGACCTTGCGTCTTGATGCGCGCCGATGTGTACTCCCTCCCCCGGTACGCCTCCTTTCGGGCGGTGATCGCGAGATTCCCTTCTCCGTCGAGGGAGACGTTCTCCGGCCGATCCGTATCGAACTCGAGCTGGGCGTTCCCCCACCCGCATAGGTCCGGACATCCATCGCCGATATCGAAGGTCCACTTCGCCGGATCCGGCGACTGGCCCGCGGGGCCGTCGAACTCGTCCTCCCAGGTCATTCGCACCTCCGTCGGGTCGGTTCCGCAGCGTCCCCCGATGCAGGCGAGCGCCGCCACGACCGCGCAGGCCGCGCGAGTTCGCCCGTTTCTCACTTCTTGATCCTTAAATTTTCTTCCGGTTCGGCTTCGATCGCCGGGAAGAGTCGTGAGTCGGAGAGAGCCGCCTTGAGGACGAGAGTGGCGGCGCCGACGGCCACCGATTGGGGTCCCAGTTCGCTCGCTCGAATCTCGGCGGCGGCGACGGAGCTGACCAGGGTTCGCTTCCTGACCGTCTCGCGAAGGGGCTCGAGAAGCAGCTCGCCGAGCCGGGCGAGATCCCCCGCGATGACGACCATCGCCGGATTCATGAGGTTCAAGAGGCCCGCCACTGCGATTCCGAGATGCTCCGCGGCCTCCCGGGCGATCCGGAGGGCGAGCGGGTCGCCCGCGAGGGCCCCGTTCTCGATCTCGTCAATGGTCGGTTGGCAGCTGGCCAGCGGGCTTTCCGGATACTCGGACCGAAGCGCCGCCGCCCGAGCGACGAGCGCCGGCCCGCCCACAAGGGTGGCGAGACAGCCCCGGAGCCCACAGATGCACTGCTCCCCCTGGGGATCGATCGCGACGTGGCCGATCTCTCCGGCCACGCCGGTGGCGCCCCGGTAGATCTCCCCGCCGATCACGTGTCCCGATCCGATCCCTGTGGCGACCTTGATGTAGGCGAAATCGTCCACCCCCCGGCCCGCTCCCCACCAATGCTCGGCGAGGGCGCCCAGGTTGGCGTCGTTGTCGACGAGGAGGGGCACGTTCCATCGACCGCGAAGGCCGTCGAGACCCAGACGCTCGTTCCATTCGGGGAGGACAATCTTCGAGAGCCGGTCCGGCCGGGAGGGGTCGACAGGGCTCGGGACCGCGACGCCGATTCCGACGAGCGGCTTTTCGCCGTTCGGCTTCGACTGGAGGCACGCTTCGCAAAGCTCGGCGACGAGCGCCCGGGTTCCCTCCGGATCGGTGCGGACCGGGTGGGGCTTCGACACCCAAGCGAGCACTCTTCCGCGGAGATTGGTGAGCGCGGCGGCCACGTGGGCCGCGCCCATTTCCACGCCGAGGATGACGCACGCGTCGTCCCGGAACTCGAGCACGATCGGCCGCCGGCCTCCGCAGGACACGCCGATCCCGCTTTCGCCGACGAGGCCCGTGGGAAGGATCTCGCCCACGATCTCCGAAACGGTGGACCGCGAGAGAGCCGCCCGGCGCGCGATCTCGGCGCGCGAGATCCGGCGTTCGCGCCAGATGAGGCGGAGCACCGCGTCGGCGAGCGGGCGGGGGCGATCGGGATCGGCCCGCCTCATTCCTTTCCGCATCCGGTCATCGGCGTGCAAATCCGATCTCCTCTCTCGCGCCGTCCGCAGAGCCTACTTGTGGAAGTAGACGTTGTCCACGAACACGGTTCTCGCGTCGTCCGAGCTGAGGACGAGCTGCGCCAGGTGATCGCGCGGCACGGCGAGCGGGAAGTCCGCCAGAGGGATCTCGAGAGAGGACCAGACGCCCGGCACGAAAGCAGGGATCGTGCTCCCGTCGAAGGTCAGCTCCGCCTCGCCGATGAAGAAGCCGAGCGCGTTGAACGCGACGATCTTCACCTTGATGTTCGTTCCTTCGGGAGCCCACACGTCCAGGTGGAAGTGGGTCATCTGGGAAGCGTCGACGGTCACCGTGGAGAAATCGATCCCCACGAAGTTGAGCTCCGTGTAGAGCTTGACGCTGTCTCCCGCGATCGTGAAATCCTCGACTTGCGCGGTCGACCATTGCCAGTACGTGTTCCATGCGTCGACGGCGATGTCCGTGTATGCGTCGCTGAAGAGGGAGATCACGTCCGTCGGCGGCAAGGTGGGAGTAGGCGCCGGCGAAGAGGGCGGCGCGAGGACGTTCAGGGTCAGCGACCCGATCACGTCGATTGTGTCCAGCTTCGCCGTGATCGTCGCGCTCCCCCCGCCCACGATCGAGATCGATCCGCCGGAGACGACCGCCACATCCTCGTTGGAGGAGAGATAATCGAAGTATGAAGGCATGTGGGTCACCACCACGGAATCCCCGTCCACGTCGAAGGTGACTCTCGTGCTGTCCGGCTCCACCTTCGCTCCGACGAAGGCCTCCAGGGTCGCCGTCGCCATGTGCGGGCGAGGATTGGAGATGATGCCCAAGCTGTCGAACCGCACCTCGTCGAACCAGATCGTATAGCCCGTGTTGTTCTCGTACCCCTCGGCGAAGAAGAAGAGGCCCTTCTCGACCGAAAGCCTCTCGGGGAGCGGAATCGGGACGACGTACCATTCCCACTCGGTGGACAGGGGGAGGCCGCGCCTCTCGGCCGTGTAGAGCGAGGTTCCCGTGTTGTCGTTTCCGAGCCCGGCCACGTCGAGGGCGGCGTCCATGCTCGCCTTGGCGTAGAAGGTGAGGGCGTTGTAGCCGGAGAGGTCGCGGGCTCTGAAGGTCGTAAAGGCGCCCCCGGCGTAGGTTCCGTTCTCCGCGTCCGGGCCGGGCACGGTCACCTTCAGGGAGGCCGTTCCCGACCTTGAGTTCTCCATGTCGATCTGGACGGCATCCGTCTTTGACCCGAGAAACGCCTGAAAATCGACGGCGTCGCCGAAGTTGTCATCGAAGACCACGGGGTCCGTGCTCGCGGTCGCGTCGGGCAAACCGGTCGTGTCCCTACCGAAACAGCCCGCGAGTGCGAGGATCGCGAGTAAAAATCCTCCGGCAAGCAAGCTCCATTTTCTCCGTTTCATTTCACGCCTCCGCCATCGATTCGAGGACTTCTCCGAATAGGGACCCCGCGTGCGTTCGCTTTGTTCGGGGCCCGATCAAAGTATGGCTGAGCTGCGAGGTCGTGTCAATGGATCCCACGAGTCTCCCTCGCTGCCAAGAAGCGCTGGGTGAACGTCATGCCGCGTCCCTGAGAAGGAATCTCGGGCGCCGCCTCAAGAGGGGGTCGTCCGTCGATGAGCCTCCCCATTCCCTGCCCGGCTTGCGGGGGACACTCGCCCGGCAGAAACCGAACGGGACCGGTCGCAAAGAGGTGTATCGCCACCGGCACAAGCCGAGAAAGAAAGGTCCAAATTGTTGTAATTGTTGATGTTAAGGACCTTCGTTCGGTTTCCGAACTTTATGCTTGATTTGGGCACCGAACATTGTCTATAATTCCGGTGTCGAGATCCTTCGAAAGGCGTGCGAGGGATCGATCGTCAGACCCGAGGAGTTCTCGAAGACGAGCGTGCCGGAAAGACATTGGAAGAAGTCGAAGAAAGGAGACGACAGATGAAGACATGCGCTATCGCTCTTTCTCTTGCCGTGCTGATCCCCGCTCTGGGATGGGCGCAGGTGCCGTACAGCCAGAACTTCGAGGGCCTCGCCCCGGTCAACGGATCGCTGGCCGGCGACGGCTGGTGGAACTACGGAAACGTCTTCAATCCGGGCGGAGGCTACATCTACGGCTACGGGCCCTTTGCCGCCGTCAACAACATCGGCAACTGGCAGGACATCGTCACCGGTGAGGGCGGTCCCGATCAGGGAGCCCAGCAGATCGTCGTCTACAGCGACTACGCCAACGGCAATCACGGGGCGGGCAACTGGGTCGAGTCGAACCTCTACCAGGAGTGGACGGTCGGCGCCGGCGCCACCGGAGTCTGGGAGTTCACGTTCGACGCCAAGATGGGCAACCTGGGAGGCAGCTCCACCGCGCTTGCCTTCATCAAGACGCTGGACCCGAACGCCGGTTGGATCATGACCAACTTCATCACGGCGGACATGACCGCCACACCGGTCACCTGGACGGGCTACCTGCTGAGCATCGACGTCACGGGGCTCGGCGGCCAGATCCTCCAGATCGGGTTCTCGACCATGGCCACGAACTACGAGCCGTGCGGCGTCTTCTATGACAACGTGAACTTCGCCCCCGAAGGATCCACCTCCACCCAAGACGCGAGCTGGGGCGGTGTGAAGTCGCTGTTCCGTTAGTCCTCGCGTCAGCATTTCACCTCGTACACGGAGGGCCCGGCAAAGGCCGGGCCCTCGCAAAGGAAAGGGAACATGAACACTCGCAGAATGCTCGTTGGATGCGCGGTAGCTCTTCTCTCCTTCGCCCTGGCGGGGCCGGCCTCGGCCGCGAACCTCGTCACGAATCCGGGATTCGAGTCGGGAGATCTGACCGGCTGGCTCGTCTTCGGGCAGAGCCCCAGCTCGAACGTGACGGTCCAGTCCGGCGACAACGGTCCGTCGGCGCCGGGGACGTACTACGCGTTCATGAACAATCAGGCGGAGGCGGTCGGCCTCGTCCTCAAGCAGTCGACTCCGGAAGGCAGCGCGGGTCCGGGGACGGTCTTCTACTCGTTCGACCTGAAGCTGGATCAGTCGGACCTGGGCGGAGTCCTCTTCGTCGAGATGTTCGCGGAGCAGGCCGGAGGCGGCGTCATCGGCGGCAGCGGTCTGTTGGGACCGCTGTTCCCGTGGCAATGGACGAACTACGCCAATTCGTTCGAGGCGCCGGCGGGTACGAGCTTCCTGACCATCCAGTTCGTGGCCGCCACCGGCGCGACCGTGGGCTCGACCTGCCTCGTGCGCGTGGACAACGTCAGCCTCGACCAGGGAACGACCGCTACGGAAGCGGCGAGCTGGGGCGGCATCAAGTCCTTGTACCGCTAGCACGGCTCGATCGGACTCATGGGGCCGCCTCCTTCCGGGGGGCGGCCCCTTTTCGCATCGGGAGAACCATCGTGAAGAAGATCCTATGTTGGCTCGCGGCCGCGATCGTCGTTGCGGGCACCGCACATGCCAAGGTCGGCGCTCTGATCTGGGAAGAGGATTTCGACGATCTGGACAACTGGCTCAAGATCACGGGGAACGGGTATTGGGGCTGGGGAAACGGTGAGCTGGAGTTCTACAAAGAAGAGAACGTCACGATCGCGGCGATTCCGGGGGAACCGGGGAACACGGCTCTCCGCATCACGGCCAAGGAGGAGAGCGGCCCGGGCATCGTCGATCAGTGGGGGAATCCCCTGAGCTACACATCCGGAAAGGTCATCAGCAAATCGTTCGCCAGCATCCGGTACGGCATGATCGAGACACGAGTCAGGATCCCGGATCTCGATCTGGGCGGCTGGCCCGCTGTCTGGCTCTTGGGCACCGCCAACTACGCATGGCCCCGGAACGGCGAGATCGATCTGATGGAGATGGGAGCCAGAAAAGCCTTCCGCGATCTGCACGACACGCACAACGGCGGGAACGGCCTCGACAACTCCACGGTCAACGAGGTGGTCGGAGCCAACGCCATCTTCTACTCCGATGACGCGGTCACGCCGGAGAATCCCTCCGGAGCTGCCAGTCTCTCTTGGGATCCCGACGATGTGTACTGCCGTCCCTACTACAGCTATGCGCCTCCGCTGGTCGACCGTTTCCTGACGTACCGATTGTACTGGGACGAGAACAGCCTGCGTTTCACCGTTGTCGACGGCGCTGCCGAATACGACCTGTACGAGTCTCCCTTCACCATCGACGGCGAATCCGACGAGTTTCGAAGCCCCTTCTATCTGATCGCCAACCTCGCCGTCGGCGGGGTGTTCACCGACGCGTACAACCTCGGTGATCCCGGCAGCGGCCTCCCGGTCACGATGCCGTTCCCAGCGGAGATGGACATCGATTACATCCGAGTCTATGAATGGAACGGTCAGGGCGAAGTCCATCTCGGTCCCCCCGATGCGGAGAGCGGAGTTTTCGGGATCTTCACCGATGAAACGCCGACGAACGGAGATCTGGAGGCGGGTGTCTCCTCCGAGATCTACGTGTGGGAAGGCACCCTGACCGACGGTTTCATTCCTCCCTATGAGGGCCCCAACGGCATCTCGTGGCAGACGACGGGTCTCGGCTGGTTCGGCGCCGGCATCATGTCGATCCAGCCCCTCAACCTGTTCGACTTCGGTGATGGACAGATCAAGTTCATGATCAAGATCCCGGCGAACGTCACCTTCAAGATCGGCATCATCGACGCCTGGGGCAACCAATCGTATGTTTCCTTCCCGGCGTATACGACGAAGTACGGTCTGATGCGCGACGGCGAATGGGGGCAGGCGTCGATTCCAGTCAGCGAGATCCGCGGGCTCTTCATCGATCTTCGCATGCTGAGCTACGCGTTCGTCATCCTCGAAGAGAACGGTACGGCGTGCGAGTTCGCCCTGGACGACATCTACTGGGACAGCGGCATTTCCACGGGAATCAAAGAACCCGACACGGTCGACCGTCGAGGGATCAAACTTCTTCCAAACGCACCGAACCCCTTCAACGCCCTCACCGAGATCCGCTTCGATTTGCCTTCGGGCGGGCCGTACGAGATCGTCATCCTCGATGCCGCCGGTCGTCGAGTGACGGGATTCCGCGGAATCGGGAATGCGGGGCCGAACTCGCTCCAGTGGAACGGACGGGATGACACGGGCAGGCCCGCGAGCTCGGGTACCTACTTCTACCGTCTCGAATCCGGGGAGCACCGCGAGGCGAAGAAGATGACGCTGGTCCAGTAGGGAGACGCGCGGTACACGCCGGACGAATCCGGCCAAGTTCGAACGACATCGTCTCCTCGAATCGATCCGCTGTGTCCCCACGGAATCGAGGACGAGGAAGGGCGCGATCGCTTCCGGCACGAAGATTTCGCGTCGGTAGAATCAAGAGGGGAACTCTCAGGAGAGACCGGAGCGTACGTTCTGTTCGCCCCCATCCGACAGAAACACGCCGGGTATTTTCTTGGCCGGGGCGCGGGGCAAGAGGATGCCGGCTCAGACACCCCTCGCGCACCGCGGAAATGGTGACCGACATCTTCCTCAATGGTGTCTGTCACCATTTCCGGTGCGGTCTGTTCGCGCCGCTCGCGATCGATCCCCTCTCCCCTCTCGCCTCTCCACTGCCTGCGGGTCACTCATCGAATCCCGGAAAACCCTTCGTATCAAGAAGGGGCGCGTGAGAAGGTTGGAGGGAGAGTACCGCCATGCTACGCTCGCCGCGCGACGGGAGAACGAATCGGCGATGGACCGGCAGATCGAGATGCGCGATCGAGCCGGCGCGGACCGCCTCGCGAGCGGCCGCGCCCGCCTCTTCCTTCTCTTCATCGCGCCCCTCCTCGCGAGTCTGGCCCTGACCTTCTACTTCTACGGGGAGTCCCTCGACCTCTCCTTCTTGGGGCACGACACCTACCCCCTCATTCTCACCTCGCGCGTCCAGAGCTTGTCCGATTTCCGGGGGACCTTCACGGAGGAAATGCTCGACGGCCGCTACACCCTCGGGCATTTCTACCGCCCCGTCCTCAACCTCTCCGTCGCTCTCGACCATGCGCTCCACGGCCTCACGGCGCGCGGGTATCATCTCACCGACATCCTGCTCGCCGCCGCGTGCGCGTTTCTCCTCGCGCGCCTCGCGAGCGGGCCCGGCCGGCGACGCCTCTCCCTCGCCGGATCCCTCGCGGGCCTCTACTTCCTCTCCCATCCGGTTCACCTCAACATCCTGCCGGTGCTCGCCCGCCGCGCCGACACGCTCGCGCTCCTCTTCGTTCTCCTCGTCCTTCTCTCCTCGGAGCTCGGCGGTCGAAAGGGGATTTGGCTTCCGGCGGTCTTCTCTTTCCTCGCCGCGGGGTCGAAGGAGAGCGGCGCGATCGCCCCCTTCTTGCTCCTCGCGGCGCGGCTTCTCGCGCCCGGAGAGAGCGGGCTCGCACGGATACGGAAGGCCGCGAGCGCCGCGCTTCTGTCGTTCGGCGCGCTTCTTCTCTTTCTTCTCGCAAGAGGCGCGGTTCTCGGTGGATTCGGGGGGCGCGGTCCCCTCGCGCCGGGGGACTTCCTGGCTCACGCCGCGGGCATCCTCCCCGCCTTCCAACGGATGACCTATTATCCCTACCCGCTGTTCGCAAACGCGCTCCCGACGCCCGCCGCGCGCGTTTCGCTTCTCTTCATCTTCCTCGTCCTCTCGCTCTTCCTCCTCCGCCGACCCCGCGCGCGGGCCGCGGCGCTTCTCGCTTGGGCTTGGCTCCTTCTCGGATGGGGGATTCACGGCTTTTCTCAGGCTCTCTTCCCCTGGTACGTCCTTCACACCGTCGCGCCCTTCGCGCTTCTCTTTGGATGGTTTATGGATGAAGCAGTACGCGGTGTTCGAGGGAAAGGACGCGCGGCCGTCCGGATCCCCGCCGCAGCGGTTTGCGTCCTTCTTCTCTCGCTTCTCGCGGAAGAGATCCGGAACGCGCCTCCTTTCGAACGCCGCACCGAGTGGAGCGAGGCGAACGCGAAGACGCTCCGCTTCCTCGAGTCGCTCGAGAAGAAGATTCGAGGCGCCCCCGGAGGGAGCACGCTCGAGGCGGCGGATCTTCCCTTCCTCTTCCCGGTCCGGCCGGGTTCTCCGATCGCGTACGTCGCTCCTCTCACCGATTACTCGGTCCAGGCATGGGCTGAGCTCGTGTTTCCCGAGAGGAAAATCCGCGCCGCGTTCCCCGATTCGCCCCCGCCCCCTCCCGCGCCGGACGAGGTGCTCGTCGTGGTCCGTCGGGCGAGATGAGAGGGCTTCGCGCGGCCGCGCTCCTCGCCGGCCTCCTGCTGATCGCCCTTCCGGTCAAGTCTCCCCTGAACCCTTACGACGAGGGTCTCGCCCTCGTGGGGGGGATGCGCGTTCTTCACGGGGAGGTTCCCTTCCGCGACTTCTGGACGATCTACCCGCCCGGCCAGGCCTACGCGATCGCGGCGGTCTTCCGAGCGGCCGGTGAGACGGTCCTCGCCGCTCGCCTGTACGACACGATCGTCCGCGGTCTGCTCGCGCTTCTCCTCTACCTCCTCGCCGCCCGCATGGCACGCTTCCGGAGCCTTGCTCTCGTTCCCTATGGGGCGATCGCGCTCCTCCTTGCTTCTGCGTTCAATTATGGATACCCGATCTTTCCCGCGCTCCTCTTCGGCTTCGCCGCGATCGAGGCCGCTTTGAGAGACGCCCCGGAGGGCTCCCGGCGCGCGCCGGTCGGCGCCGGCTTCCTCGCGGGAATCGCGACGCTCTTTCGGATCGACATCGGCGCGTACGCCGGGACCGCGGTCCTCGCGACCCTGGCCCTCCGCCGGCTCGGAGGGAGCGGGAACGGCGCGGGCTCGGGCCCGCGCGGATCTCGGTTCCTGATCGATTGCGGAAAGGCGGCCGGGGCGGCGCTTCTCGCGACGGTTCCCCTCTACGCATGGCTCGGGTCGAAGGCCGGTTTCGATCGTCTCGCGGAGAACCTGCTCCTCTTCCCCCTCACGACCTTTCGCGAGGTGCGGCACCTCCCCCTCCCGCCCCTTCTCGAGTCCTTCGAGTCGATCGAAGCCGTCTTCGTCGCTCAATCCCCGCGGATGCCGGCCGCGTCCCTTCGCTTCTACCTTCCGATCGCAGCCGTCGGTCTCTCCGCGATCCTCGTCGCGCGAAGCATCGCAAGGTCGCTCCGCGACCGAACGCCTCTCGCGTCCGAAGATCGCGCCTGCGCGGCCATCGTCGTCTTCGGGATCGGTCTTCTCTTGCAGGCGGAGAGCCGCTACGATGCGATCCACGTGCTCCCGGCCTCGCTCGCCGCGGCCCTTCTCCTCGCCGGGCT
>JAGUYC010000220.1 GCA_020061515.1 Gemmatimonadota bacterium | reverse complement strand
GCCGCTCGCGCGCGACACGCTTCTCGCGAACACGAACGACCCGGCGGCTCCATTATGGCGTCTTCCGCTTTCCGGCTCGGGGCTCGGGTCGGCGGGGCCCGCTCTCGCGCTCTCCGTTGATTCTCTCGATTTCGGATCCGTGCCGATCGACTCGCTGGCGGTTCGCGCGCTCACGATTCGGAACACGGGCGGGGCGACCCTCGAAGTCGGTCCGATCACGACGAGCCGGTCCGCGTTCGGGGTAAGCACGGCGACCTTCGTGGTGTCGCCCGGCGGCGCGCACGACCTCAGCGTCTGGTTCGATCCTGACGCAGCCAAGGTCTACCGGGACACGCTGTTCCTTCCGAGCAACGACCCGGCGCACGCGACGCCGGTCGCCGTCCTTCTGATCGGGCGCGTCCCGGCGATGCTCGCGATCACCGAGCCCGCGGACAAGCAGCTCTTCTTCGACGCCGCGGAAGACGGGCCGGCGCCTCCCGAACAGCAGATCCGCGTCCGAAACGACGGAGCCGAGACGCTTCACTGGGAAGCCTCCGCGCCGGGCGCCGCTTGGATCGAAATCGAGCCGGACTCGGGGAGCGTTCTCCCCGGGAACACGACGGCTCTCGACGTCGGTGTGAACCACCAAGGCCTTTCGTCCGGCGAGCACCGCGCGGCGATCCGTCTCGCGAACAAGGAGCGCCCGCTCGCCGCCGACTCGGTCGAGATCCTTCTTACGGTCGAACCGTTTTCCGTTCAAATTTCTTGGACTCCGGCGGTCGTTGAGGCGGGCGGGACGGCGGAGGTTCGGGTCACGGCGAGCGTCGAGCCCGACTCGGGGCGCGTCTTCTATCGGAAGGGGGGCGAGGACCTTTTCGAGAATCTTCCGATGACCGTCGGCGTCGGCGGCGCGCTCACCGCGATTCTCTCCGGATCGATCTTCGACATCCGGGGCCTCGAGAGCTTCGTGAGGGTGCACGCCGGCGGACGGACCGTCGTCGATCCGAAGCCGCTTGTCCAGAAACCGAAGCGAATCGCCGTTCGATGCAAGGAAGTCTTTTCGCCCGCGCTCGCGGCGGGACGGCATCGCATGATCTCGATCCCGCTCGCCGCGGAAGGCGCGAGCGTTGCGGAAATCCTCGAGGACGATCTCGGGAAGCCGAGCTCCTCGTCGTGGCGTCTCGGGCGATGGTCGCAGGAGGAGGAGAGATATCGGGAGCATCCGGACGATCTCGGCGCGCCGTTCGACGCGGGCTTCGGCTTCTGGATCATCACGCGGGAGGAGGGGAAGTTTGAGACGAGGGGTCTTTCCGTCTTTCCTCCCGATGCGGAGCGGCTCTTCCCGATCCGGCTCGCCGGAGGCGCCGGAAGCGTCTGGTGGACCGAAATCGGGCATCCGTTCGCCTATCCGGTCATCTGGTCCGAGTGCATGATCCGTGACGCGGACCGGAGGGTCCACACGACGGCGGGCGCGGCGATCCAGGGGCTCGTCGAGAACGCGGCCTATTCTTATGTGTATGAAGGAAACGAAGGGCGTTACGAACAGTCCTCGATCCTCGAGCCGTGGCGCGGGTACTTCGTGAACAACCTCTCCGGCGGCGACATCGAGCTTCTCGTCCCGATGAAGGAGGCGTCCCCCGCGAAGGCGATTCCCGCGCCGACACCTCTCTGCGCGCGCGAGGGCGAATGGGAGCTTCTCGTGCGCGCCGCCGCGGGGCCGTATTCCGCGTCGATCCTCGTCGGCGAAAGGAAGGACGCCCGCGACGGATGGGATTCCTTCGACCACTACTTGCCGCCCGCGCCCGGCGGAGAGGCGCCTCTTCTCGCGATTCGCGGTTCGGACCGGATGCCCGCGCCGGGCGAACTCCGCGCCGATCTTCGCGAGGCCGGGCCGGGCGTTGCCGTGTGGGACCTCGCGGTGCGCTTCGCCGGCGGGAAGGAGACGCGCCTTTTCGCCGAGGCGATCGAGGCGCTTCCCGAGGGGGATGCGGCGTTTCTGGAGGACAAGCGGACCGGCGCGGTCGCCCGGCTCGATCGCGGCTCGTCCTACCGGGCCGTTCCGTATCCGGGCGAGGAGCTTCGCGAGATGCGGCTTGCGATCGGACCCGCCGAGGAGCTCGGCGCGGAAGGATACGAGTCGCTTCTTCCGGAGACGCGCTTCGCGCTCGAGAGGCCGTTCCCGAACCCCGCAAGGCGGGGAACGACGATCCGGTTCGCGGTTCCCGAGACCGGGAACATCCGACTTCAACTGTTCAACATAGAAGGGCGCCTCGTGCGGGATCTCGCGAGCGGGAGCCTGGAGGCGGGCGAGCACATCGTCTCGTGGGACGGGAAGGACGCCCGCGGGCGCGAGGTGGCGCCGGGGATCTATTTCTTCCGTCTCGATCGAATGGGAGAAACGAAGACGGCACGCGTCGTCGTGTTCCGATAGGGAGAAGCAGGAAAGGAGAGAAAGATGAGACATACAGGTTCGATCGCCGCCGGGGCGATGCTGGTCCTTCTCGTGTTCGCGCCGGGGATCGGCGCGCAGGTTCCGGGCGTCCTGCATTACCAAGGAGTTCTGACGGACGACGACGGTCTTCCGGTGACGGACACGCTGTCGATGAGCGTGCGTTTGTACGCCGACACGACGCAGGCTCCGGTTTGGACCCACACGAACGCGAGCGTGCCCGTGATCAACGGTTGGTACGAGCTGGACCTCGAGGTGGCCGGTCTCTCCTTCGACACAGCCTACTTTCTGGAGATCGTCATGGAAGGAACGTCCCTCGGCCCGAAGAAGCGGCTCGCGAGCGCTCCCTACGCGATGCGGAGCGCGAAGACGCGCGTGACCGCGGGAGACGGGCTCTCGGGAACGAGCGACAGCCTCGGCGTGCGGCTCGAGCTCGCGGACCTCGGGGTCTCGACCGCCAAGCTGGCCGAGGGGGCGGTGACGCGGGGGAAGATCGAGGACGACGCGGTGAACGAGGACAAGATCGCGGACCTCGCGATCATCAACGAGAAGATCGCCGACGGCGCGGTGAGCTCGGTCAAGATCGCGCCCGATCAGGTCGTGAGGCACATCAACGGTCTTCGGGACGGAGTTTATCTCCAGCCGGGAAGCAACGTGATGATGACCATGCTCGACAGCGTCATCCAGATCTCCGCGGTCGCCTCGGGGGGAGCGGCGGACAGCGACTGGGAGATCGTCGGCTCGGACATGTACTCGGTTCCGGGCGGGAACGTCGGGATCGGAACGGCGACGCCGGGGGCGAAGCTGGATGTTTCGGGCGGGGACATTCGAACATCCGGAAAGCTCATCTCCACGATCGCGACGGGAACGCCGCCCCTTGGCGTCTCGTCGAGCACAATGGTCCCGGACCTCAACGCGAACTTCCTGCAAGGAAAGGACGCGCTCTTCTTCGCGACCGCCTCTCACAACCACGACGCGGGCGCGATCACGACGGGGACGATCGCGTTCGGGCGCCTTCCGGTCGGTACGACCGGGACCACCGTCGCCGCGGGGAACCACACGCATCCGGGCGGAGACGGCGACTGGACCGTGTCCGGGACCGACATGTACAGCGCGGTCTCCGGCAACATCGGGATCGGGACGTCGAGCCCGACGAGGAAGCTCGACGTCGTGGGCGGGATGGCGATCGGCGGCGGCATCTATGCGCGCGACGGAAACGGGATCGGGCTCCGCGACGACGGGGGCGTGCTCGGCGTCTGGGTGAAGGACGGCGGCGACGTCGGCATCGGGACGAATGCGCCGGAGAAGAAGCTCGACGTGAACGGGGATCTGATGGTGCAGAAGAACCTCTACGTCGGTTCCGAGAGCGGAAGCGACAACGACATGATCTTCATGGACGACGGAGCCGAGTTCCTCGAATGGGACAACACCGAGGCGCGTTTCGAACTGACCGACGATCTCGTCGTCGAGGGCGTTCTCTCCGCGGGGGTCACGAGCCGGAGTCTCGCGCCGGTCGCGTACAACCAGTTCACGAACGCCGCAATGCCTACGCCGATATCCGGAGAGATGAACTCGTCGGGAGATCTCTATGTGCAATGGGACCTCGAGGTCGGCGACGACGCGTACCTCAACAAGGTTCACGTCAAGAGCGGGATGGGGATCGGTGACGACCTCTCCGTCGGAGATGCGAGCGCCTCCGACAACGACACGCTCTACTTCGATCAGAAGAACGAGGAGATCGTTTGGGATAACGCGCAGGACCGTTTCGAGGTCTCGAACGATTTGGCAGTCGGCGGCAAGCTCTACGCCGGTTACGCATCCAGCCCCACCGATGTCGCGCGCGCCTACAACTGTTTGAGTTCGTCTGTCCTGAATCCGGCCTCGGGAGACATCTATACCGGAGGCGACCTCTTCGTCGGTTATTCCATAGAGGCCGGCTTGAACATCTGGTACTCGGGGACTCTCCTCGACCTCAGCCCGGCGCCTCCCTTCACCGGAGAAGGGGGCGAGGCCTTGACCGCCGATCAGGCCAAACAGGTTCTCGCGGCGCTTCAACCCCGCGTGATCCGGATGGTCGGCACGAAGGAGGGGAAGGAAGGCGCGGAGACCACGAAGCTCGGCTTCTACGCCTCGGAGCTTCCCGACCTCGTGACGACTCCGGACAAGAGCGGGTATCGGCCGCTCGACCTCGTCGCGATCCTCGCGAAGATCGTGCAGGAACAGCAGGCGACGATCGAGACACTCGAGGCGCGCGTCCGGGCCCTTGAGGAAGGACGGTAGCGAGCGATGATCGTTGATGGTCAAAGGAACGGAGGATCCGTAATGGCTTTCGAAAGACGGCCCTTGCCCGGTCTCGCCGCGGTCGCCGTCCTTCTTGTCTTGTTTGGCTCGGTGAGCCGAGCCCGAGCCGACGAGGAGGTTGCCGCGCTCGACGGCGCGATCGGTCGCTACTGGGACGGTCTCTTCTCGGAGGCGGTCGAGGCGCTCGAGCCGCTCGCCGATTCGCTCGAGGGGGAGGAGGAGATCCTCGCTCGCGAGTATCTCGCGCGCGCTCTCGTTCGGCTCGGCGAAGAAGATCGCGGCCGCGCGGCGTTCAAGGCGCTTCTTCGGATCCGTCCCGACTGGAGGCCGGACGCGAAGGTCGTCGCCGGACCCGAGATGAGCGCGTTCGAAGCGGCGCTCGAACAGTACGAAAACGAGAACCTCGGGGCCCTCAGCGTGAGGAGCGAGCCGACGCGGGCGACCGTATTTCTCGACGGCGAGATTCACAAGGAGCCGACGCCGGTCACGATCGAGCGAGTGCCGGCCGGTGAGCACCGTGTTCGGATCGAGCGGGACGGATACGCGGCGCGGGACACGGTCGTGACGATCGCACCCGCCGAAATCGCCGCGCTCGATCTCGCTCTCGTTCCGATCGAGGAAGCGCGCGCGCCTGCGCCCTTCTGGAAGAAGCGGTGGGTTCAGCTCGCGGCCGGAGGCGTCTTCGGCGCCGGCCTTCTTCTCGCTCTCTCCGGAGGCGGCGGGGACGGCGGCGGAGAAGAACCTCTGGGCGATCTTCCCGGCTTCCCCGAGCCGCCGCATCGGTAGCCTGGATCCTGCACGCGTTTCCTGCTGCGGACGCGGATCGCGGCCTCCGAGACCTCCCTTCCGTCGCCGCTTCCTCAGCAGGGACCCGTGGCGCGCTTGGATCTTGTCGCGACGACTAGGAGCGACAAGTCTTAGCGCGCCGGGGGGGCTGGGGCTACGCTTCCGGGAGCGGTTCGTCCAGGTCGGCCTCTCGGCGCGCGCTCCGCGTCCTCGCGACGAAAACGCGTGCAGGATCCAGGCTACCCTGAACAGAGCGGACGCGGATCGCGGCCTCGGGACTATTGTTCCGTGATTTCCTGAAGCGTGAAGGAAAGCTCGATGGTCGCGCCATCGCGGATCCCCGCCTCGACGATCCCCTCCTCGACCCGGAACCCGTCCTTCTTCACCGTGACGCGATGAAGCCCCGGGGCGATGGGGATTTCTCTCTGCGGGGTCCACTTGTCGGTCGGCGCGTCGTCGATCCAGATCATCGCGGGGATCCGGTTCGTGGTCACCGTGAGAAAGGCGCCCTTCGCTTCCTTCGTGAAGTCGTGCGCGAGGGCGACCGTTTGGCTCGACGGGAGCGCGACGTCGTTCCACGTCTTCGTTCCGTAGTACGGATTCTCGAGCCGGACGTCGTAGGCGCCCGGCGCGAAGAGGAGCGAGACCGCCGAGACGTTTTCCGCGATCACGCGGCCGTTCACGACGAAGGTCGCCGAAGGCTTGGCGGTGATTTCAAGCGTTCCGTTCGCGGCCGCTTCGGCGGGGGCGCTCTCCCGGCTCGACGGCTTCGGCGGGGCGGCGGGAGCGGTCGGAGAGACGGCCGGATCGCTCCGGGGCGCGGAAGCGATCG
>JAGUYC010000070.1 GCA_020061515.1 Gemmatimonadota bacterium | reverse complement strand
GCATCTTCCATCGGATCTTTGAAGGGCACCTCGATTCGGAGCAGGCCGTTCGCGTAGATCGCTTCGGCTTTGTCCGGCTTCACCGGCCAAGCGAGAGCCCGAGCGGAAACGTACTCGATGGGCGTGGTTGGGGACGTTGCGAATTCTCGGAACTTGTTTCTCCACCAGTTCTCTTCCGAATCCAGTTATTCTGGCATACAGTCGAGAACCTATCTGCACGATTCGCCTTCCACCTCCGTATTCTGGCGTAAGCAAGTTGATCGTGAGGTTCCGCTATTTCGGAACGTCCCCGATCTCAGGCGGGAGAGGAGGACCCAGAGGCCGCGATCGAGAGGTCGAAAACGCGGTCTCTTATCAGATCGTTGCGGGACTTGGAGTTGATGGCGCAGAGCGAGGTTCTCGAGGACCAGCGCTCGACGCGACCCGAGCAACGATGCTGCCGTTCTAAGAAGTCGTGCTATCATGGATATGAGGCTGAAGCACGCCCGCCGTAACGTCAACCGGGCCAACGCGGACGAGTCTTCAGGAGAGACAGGCATTGGGGAAGGCGAAATAACGCTTGACAAAACCGGAGAAGCGTCGATACTTGGAGCATAGTTCTAGGGTTCCTCCTACCGAATCGACTCACCGTGTTCGCCCCCGATGAATCGCAAGTCGGTCTTGGAGCAAGGTTCCCGAGTTCGAAGGCAGGAGTGAGTTCTCCTGTCCGGAGATCAAAGGTTCCGGCGGACCATGAGAGCGCGGATCGCCCGCGCTTCACAGTCGGCCGGTGTGTTTTCGAAACGGGGCGGAAACGGAGTGGAGAGACTCTCATGAAGCTGTATGTAGGCAACCTTCCCTTCAGCGCGACCGAGGATGACATCCGAGAGATGTTCGGCAAGCACGGCGGGGTCCAGGAGGTCAAGCTCGTCACCGATCGGGACACCGGAAGGCCCCGCGGATTCGGATTCGTCGAGATGGGCGATGACGAGGGAAACGCGGCGATCCGCGCTCTCAATGGGATGGAGGTCGGCGGTCGCAACCTCACGGTCAACGAGGCGCGTCCTCGCGCCGAGACGAGGGGAGGAACCGGCCGGAGCAATCGCTGGTAGTTGCTTCGCAAACGCGGCGGGGGGCTGCTTCGCGCAGCTCCCTGTCGCTTCTTTCGCGCCGCCGCCGGGCATCCTGATGTCTAGAGCCGCGTTCGAACCGGCCGGTGCGAGGTGGATTCGGAACGGAAAGGGAGTTCGAGAACGACCATGAAACTGTATGTTGGCAACCTGTCCTTCAACGCGACCGAAGACGAGATCCGCGCGCTTTTCGCGAAGCACGGCACGGTCCACTCGGTCAATTTGATCACCGACCGCGACACGGGGCGCCCGCGCGGGTTCGGATTCGTCGAGATGGATGACGCCGAGGCGACCGCGGCGATCAGCGCCCTGAACGGGACGGAAAACGGCGGACGAAACCTCACGGTCAGCGAGGCAAAACCGCGCGGAGACTCCGACAGAGGAGGCGACCGCCCGCGCAAGCGCTGGTAGTTGCATGAACGCATGCGATCAGGGGGCCGGCCCGGTCCGGCCCCCTGTCGCGTGCGCGCGGGCTCTCGCTGCTCTTCCTCCGCAGTGACATTTCGCGCCCCGCTTCTCCCGTGCGGCCGCACGGCACGTCGGTTCGGCATCCGCCGGACCGAGAGAGGATTCTCACGTAGGGTCGGCTCATGGAGATCCGCAACGTCGCCATCATCGCTCACGTGGACCATGGGAAGACGACCTTGGTCGACCAGATTCTCCGGCAGTGCCATGTCTTTCGCCGGGGCCAGCAGGTGCGCGAACGATTCCTCGACTCGCTCGATCTCGAGCGGGAGCGGGGCATCACGATCACCGCCAAGAATTTCTCCGTCACCTATCGGGGCGTGCGGATCAACCTGATCGACACGCCGGGCCACGCCGATTTCGGGGGCGAGGTGGAGCGCGTGCTCAAGATGGCCGACGGCGTCCTCCTGCTTGTGGACGCGTTCGAGGGCCCCATGCCCCAGACCCGCTTCGTTCTGCAGAAGGCTTTACACCTGAACCTCAAGCCCGTGGTCGTGATCAACAAGGTGGATCGCCCGCAGTCTCGACCTCATGAAGTTCTGGACGAGATCTTCAATCTGTTCTGCGAGCTGAAAGCGACCGACGCTCAGCTCGATTTCCGCGGGGTCTACGCCGCCGGCCGCGAGGGCTGGGCCGTGGGAGAGATAGAGGATGAGCGCCGAGACTTGAGCCCTCTTCTGGACATGATCATCGAGCACGTTCCCGCGCCCCGCGTACAAGAGGGACCGCTCCAGTTGCTGATCGCGGCCATGGACCACAACGATTTCGTGGGGCGCATCGGCATCGGACGGATCGTTCGCGGCCGGCTTGGCGCGGAAGACATCGTGGCCGTCCTGAAGCGGAACGGCAGCCGGGAGAAGACGGTCGTGAAGCAGCTCTTCGTGTTCGACAATCTCGGTCGCCGGGAAGTTGCCGAGGTGGAATGCGGAGACATCTGTGCGGTGGTCGGCCTGGAGAACGTGGACATCGGCGATACTCTATCGGATCCGGAACACATGGAACCCTTGCCCTTGATTTCGGTCGACGAGCCTACTCTGAGCATGGACTTCATGGTCAACAGCGGTCCTTTCTTCGGCGAGGACGGCAGGCAAGTCACCAGCCGTCAGATCCGAGAACGCCTATTGCGGGAGGCGGAGCGGGACGTGGCCCTTCGGGTCGAGGACACGGCGAGCTCCGACACGTTCAAGGTGAGCGGCCGGGGAATCCTGCACTTGTCGATCCTGATGGAGAACATGCGCCGCGAAGGATACGAGTTCATGGTGGGCCAGCCGCGCGTGATCTATCAAGAGATCGGCGGGCGCAAGGCGGAGCCGGTCGAGGTCCTCACCGTAGACGTTCCCCGCGAGCACTCGGGCGCCGTCATCGAGTACGCCGCGACGCGCAAGGGCGAGCTGATGAAGATGGAGCAGAGCGAGACACACTCCCGCCTCGAGTTCCGCATTCCGAGCCGCGGCCTCATCGGATTCCGCAGCAAGATGATGCGGGCCGCCGGCGGAGAGATCGTCATGCACCACCGATTCTTCCAGTACGAGTATTTCAAGGGGAGCCTTCCCCAGCGCCAAACGGGGAGCATCATCAGCATGGCCCGGGGGGCGGCCGTTGCGTTCGCGCTCGACGCGCTGCAAGACAGAGGAAGCTTCTTCGTGGAGCCCGGCGACGTCTTATACGCCGGACAGATCATCGGGGAGCGCAACAAGGAAGGGGATCTTGTGGTCAACGCCCAACGCGCGAAGCAGCTGACCAACTTGAGGGCTGCCGGCGCGGACCGGAAGATGCGGATCGCCCCGGCCATCAAGATGAGCCTTGAGGAGACCATCGAGTATCTTAACCCCGATGAATACGCCGAGATCACCCCGAATCATATCCGGCTGCGCAAGGCCCTACTCGACGAGACGGGCCGCAAGCGGGCGCTGAAGCAAACGCGGATTTCGGAAGGATGAAGGCGCGCGCTCCACGCATTCCATGAGCTCGTCCGTTCCAAGAGACCGATTCGTTCCTCGGGGCTATTCCGGGGACGCCCTACTCATTTCCCGGTTCCCTTCGAATCGATCGGCGAGCAAGGCTCGGGCCGTACGGACAAGCCGCGGCCGGAATCGGTAAGGTGTCCCCGGAATTCCGCGAACACGCTCGCCGCGGAGAGCACGAAGCGCTCGTTGGAGGCCGCGCCCCAACGAGCGGCTTCCATGCTCTTGTTCCGCGGCACCCGGGGTCCTGCGAAGACGTCAATCCCTCGCCATGTCCGTCTTCCAGACCTCCCACACTTTGCCCACGAGGCCGGGACCCGGCTTGAGGGTCAGCTTGCCGGGCTTCCATCCGGAAGGCGTGGCCTCGGTCCCTTTGCTCTTCCGCACGAGCTGGAAGGCCTGAATCTGCCGGAGGGTCTCCGCAACATTGCGGCCGACGGGGGGCGTGAGCACTTCGAAGCCCTGGATGATCCCGTCGGGGTCGATCAGGAACCTGCCTCTGTTCTCCACGCCGGCATCCTCGTCATACACACCGAAGGCCGTTCCCACCTTTCCTCCACCGTCCGAAAGCATCTGGAAAGGAACGCCCCCCTTGACCATCTTGGACAGCTCGTGATCGTTCCACATCTTGTGGACGAAGACGCTGTCCACGCTCATCGAGAGGACTTCCACGTCGAGGTTCCGGAACTCTGCGTAATGATCGGCGACCGCCGATATCTCCGTTGCTCAAACGAACGTGAAGTCGCCCGGGTAGAAGCACAGCACCACCCACTTGCCCAGATACTCCGAAAGCTTCACGCTCGTGAACTCGCCTTTGTGATACGCGGGGGCAACGAAATCAGGGGCCGGCTTCCCCACCTGAATCATCTTCTTCCCCTCCTTCGGTTGTTCGGCGGCATCCACCCCCGATCTCTCCTTCGCCTGACCGACCACGCCCCCGGTGGGACGGGCGCAGCCGACTTTCTGCTTCTCGGGCATTGCTTGCCTCCCTTCTCTCCGTGCCCGTGCAACGACCTATGTTCTTCATTGTAGCAGGTGTGTCGTTCTTCCGGAGGCAGATCGGGGCAGATCGGGGACGTGGTTCCGTTCCTTCCGGTGGCGCCTGTCCACGGATGCCCAGTGGCGTAACGCCACGAACGGAACTACGTCCCTAGATGCCGCCCCATTTCAGGGACAGGCATTGGCAGGAGGCATTGGGGCAAATCATGAGCGGAATGGCCCTCTCTTCCGTCATATATGTACGGTTCTCATGGCACGCCGCGATTGTGTGGCGGAAGGCCCGTAACGTCGGAGTCGTTCCGCGCGGGCGGAAGATAGCGGCCCCGATCCCGCCAATACGCGGAAGGAGGAACCCCCCGTGAACCGAACATCCCGTCTAGCCGTGCTCTTCTCCACTCTCCTCGTTCTCTTCCCGGTGACTTCTCAGGCCTCCACCGACCGAGAGCGACTGGCGTCCGGTGTCGATTCCCTCTTTTCCGAATGGAATCGGCCGGACGGACCGGGCGCGGCGGTCCTCGTAAGCGAGAACGGGAAGACGGTTCTCGTGCGCTGCTACGGGTCGGCCGACCTGGAGCATGGAATTCCGATCGGACCCCAGACCCGCTTCGAACTCGCTTCCGTCTCCAAATCGTTCACGGCCTTTGGCGTCCTTCTCTTGGAAAAGGAGGGGAAGCTCAGCCTGGGGGACGATATCCAAAAACATCTTCCGGAGCTCCCGAACTACGGGAGGCCGATCACGGTCGCGGATCTTCTTCACCACACGAGCGGCATTTCGGATTGGATTCGCGTGCTTCCGTATGTCGGGCGGTACGGAGAGGCGAGGTTCGGAGTCAAGGAGCTGCTCGAACTCGTGGCGCGCCAGCGTGTCCTCGAGTTCGAGCCGGGCAGCAAATGGTCCTACAGCAACACCAACTACGCGCTCCTCGCCGAGATCGTCGCGCGCGCCTCGGGTCGTCCGTTCGGCGAATACATGCGGGAGGAGGTCTTCGAGCCGCTCGGCATGACCGACACTTCCTTCCCGAAGAACGGCGCGTGCGTTCTTCCGAACCGGGCGAACGCTTACTCCAAGGGCATCGGCGGCGAATACGTGCGGGGCCTGGTGGAGCGGTTCCTGATCCCGGGTCCGGCGCACGCTTCCTCGACCGTCGAGGACATGGAGAAGTGGATCGACAATCTCCGCACCGGTGCGCTGGGCGGTGTCGCCCTCAGAGACAAGATGCAAACGAAACCGATCCTCTCCACCGGCGAACAGTCCTTCTACGGAGCGGGCTTGGGCATGGGTGAGTACCGCGGTGTCCGGACGGTCGGGCATTCGGGCCAAACCGGCGCATTCAAGACCGAGACAGTCTATTGTCCGGAGGTCGAGGTCGGTGTGGTCGTGCTCGGGAACGCGGGATGGATGCAAGCGGACGCTCTCTCTCGCCGCGTTCTTGACCTCTACTTGCAGGACGAGCTGGAGCCGCTCCCCGAGGTGGCGGCACGGGCCGAGAGCGAACAGGACGAAGCTCAGGGCGACTTCCGTCTCGACCCCGCCGAGTATCGGCGGTTTCTCGGCGGCTATCGCCTCGAGACCGATCCATCCACGCTCGTGGGGGTCGCGTGCGAAGGGGAATGGCTCGTCGGGGTGATCGTCGGAGAGGGCCTAGACCTCTTTCGCCCCGTCGCGCCCTACGAGTTCAAGAACCGGAACGACAACTGCGTCCTGACGTTCTCCGGCTCAGAAGGGGAGGGGGGCACCGCGGAGCGCGTGCTCATCAACCTGAAGGGCGAGGAGATGTGGGCGACGCGCGTGCGGCCCGCGCTGGACGACATTGCGCTCGACGATTACGCCGGCTTTTACTACAGCGACGAGCTGCAAGCGGTCTACGAGGTCGTCCGGGACTCCGAAGGCTTCGCCGTCCACTGCCGCAACAACGAGCCCCGGACCGTCTGCGTCGCCGACACCGATGTCCTCGCGGGTGCGATCGGGGTGCTGACGTTTCTGCGGGGAGAGAGCGGTCGCGTCGTCGGCTTCGATTTCGGGGAACCGGAGGATCTGAACGAGCGCCAGATTCGTTTCACCAAGCGCGAAGAGTGCCGTTGATCTGCGTATACCTATTCCGCGCTTATTCCGGGGACCCGATACCTATTTCGGGACGACTCGCGGCTTGTCCCGATCGCGGGCCGGGCGAAATAGGTATGGTGTCCCCGAAATCTCCGGGGTGCATGCCCGGATCATTTCGGACAATGGGCCGCAGTTCATCGCTCGGGACTTCAAGGAGTTCATCCGGGTCACTGGGATGACGCACGTGCGGACATCGCCCGACTACCTGCAATCGAACGGCAAGCTCGAGCGTACCCACCGGACGGTGAAGCACGAGGCGGTTCGCCGGAGGACGCCGTTGGATCTCGAGGAGGCGAGGTGGATCTTCGCGGAGTTCGTGGAGGACTACAACACTGTTCGTCTGCACAGCGCGATCGGGTACGTCCCGCCCCGAGCGAAGCTCGAGGGCCGGGACCAGGCGATCTTCGCGTCACGCGAGAGGGAGCTCGAGGCGGCGAGAGAAAGGCGACAGCGCCGCGTTCGAATCCGAGACCAGGTCACAGCGATGGTCGGGTAGACTCCGATTCCGACGGAGGCAGAACAACGCCGTCATCAGCTCCTGAACTCGACCCCGAGGCTTAGAACCGGCTTCACAACCTCCTTCCGTTGCGATCGGCTGCAAAGCTCGCCCGCGGCGTCCTCGGGCGAAAACGTCCTCGAGCGGCCTTCGTAGGCCGCCTCCGGGCGTTTTCGCTCTCGATCCTTGCCGGCAGGCTTCTCGCTCGATCTCGCGACGAAGCAGGTTGTGAACCCGATTCGAACGTCAATCCGACAATAGGATGTGCTCGGCGAGCCGGCCGGGACATGGGGCAAGGGGGTGAACCGGCGAACTGGGCAGCGCGCCGGGCCCTGCCGATCCGGCAACATACCGGGAGCCCGGCCGCGCAACATTCGTCGCTGTTTTGTCGGATTGGGGTTATCTCCTCTTCAATTCGACCCGCCGGTTCGCGGCCCTTCCGTCCGGCGTTGCGTTGTCTTCGATCGGCTCGGATTCTCCGTATCCCCTGGTCGTCAGCCGCGCGGCCGGCACTCCCTTCTCGATCAGGTAGTCCCGCACCGCTTTCGCGCGCCGGTCCGAAAGCTTGAGATTGTATGCATCGCTGCCGTCGGAATCACAATGTCCGCCGACTTCGATGTTGACGTCCGGATGAATAAGCAGACTCGCCGCGACACGGTCGAGTATCTGTGTGGACTCTTGGAGAAGGACGGCCTTGTCGTATTCGAAGTTGACTCCCTTGAGGATCACGGGCTTCTCCGGAGTTGGGACGAATTCCTCGATGGCCGTTACGGAAACGGTCTTCTGGCTCGTGCTTTCCTTGGAGTCCATGACCGTCAGCGTGGCCGTGTAGCTTCCTTCTCTCTGGTAGGTATGGCTGGGGTTCTGGTCGTTGCTCGTGCCCCCGTCACCAAAATCCCACTTGTAGGTGATTGCCGGACACCCTCCGTCCGCAGAGCCACTGAAGCTCACCGTCAAAGGAGCGGTCCCGTTCGTCGGATTTCCCGACGCCGCGATCGAGAGCCGCGGACAGCTGGCCGTGATGGAAACGCCGCTCTGAGAGGCGGTTCCTTTCGAGTCCGTCACCGTCAGCGACGCGAAGTAGTCCCCCTCCGTCGCATAGGTATGGCGGGGATTCCGGTCGCTGCTGGAACTGCCGTCGCCGAAGTTCCAGTCATAGGTGTACTCTGGACACCCGCCCGTGACGGCGCCGTCAAACTGCACCGTCAACGGGGCCGGTCCGCTGGTGGGACTTCCCGAGGCGGTAGAAGCGGACGGCGGGCACCCTGGCCCGCCGAAGCGGTAGGTCAATCCGGCATACACTTCCGCAACGCCCCTCGGCAGGTCCAGTTGACCCGGGTCTGAACCGACGATGTCTTGATCATCCGTGAAGCCGGTAAGAAGTCGGGTCAGATAGCGGAACTTGGCTCCCAGTTCCACGGAGATTACATCGGAGGGATAGAACTCAACGCCCGTCCCGACCATCACGTACAATTCCTGGTCCTTCAGTTCGTACCGATCTCCGACCAAATCGGACTTCGGGATGCTCATGCCGACACGGTCGGGATCGTCCAGCGCGGCGTCGTCGGAAAACAGGGTGTTCCCATCGTTGTCGGTCCATTCCCAGACGTAGAGTCCGGGGCCGGCGACGACGTACGGCGACCAGGTCTTGTCCTCCACAAACCGATACTCCGCAAAAAGACCGGCCACGTACGCCAGCTGGCGCGGGCCGTCCGTTATGTTGTCGGTGGTCAGCCTGGCCCCGTCCTCCATCTTCGTGTCCTCGCTTAAGTCGGCCAGGTAGGTCCGCATCCTGCTCGCCTCTACGCCAAGAGCCACTCGGGGAGCTACCCTGTACTTTAAGTCGGCGTTGACGAGCCAGCCCGGCGTCCAGGCATCTGAGTGGTCGGTCAAGACGAGCTTATAGGCTCCGCCTTGCAGACCCAATCCCCATTTTCCGCCCGTATCCGCTCCTTGCAGCGGGCTGACCGGCAAGACCAAGAGCGTCAGTCCGGCGATCATGCTCAGCAAGTAATTGACTCTTTTCATCCGGCACCTTCCCGGTTAAGGCCTGTAAAACGCCCTCTATCGAATGTTCTGCGACTTCCAGTAGGGCTCGAAGCCGTAGAACTTGTGGATGCCGTCACCCCAGGTCCTGTCCGCAAAATCCGGCCACTTGGAGTCCTTGTCGAACCCGGGGGCGACCTCGAGCCTCTTCTTGTCCACATTGAGGATGAGCTTGTTCTCCGTGTTCGAGAACTCGAACGCCTTCCAAGGCATGGCGAAGAGCTTGTTCCCCATGCCCATGAAGCCTCCGAAGGAAAGAACCGCGTAGGCCACATGGCCTTCCTTCGCGTCGACTACCAGCTCGTGGATCTTTCCCAGATTCTCGTTCTGGCGATTGACCACCGCCTCGCCGATGATCTTTGATGCAGAAACGACTCCGTACATGTCCTCCGACTTCCTGCTCGATACCGTCTCCATGCCTTTCTCCTTTTCCAGTCGCATTCTGTGAACCATGCCGTTGCTTTCAGACTCGACAACCTACGGTTGTCGCATGAGGCGTGCCACCGTCGCGTGCTTGTGTAAGTGCATGAATTCGAGGCATATGGACGGGTGCGGTCCGAGGCGGCGGCGTCAGGGTGACGTCACAATGATGGAGGAGACCATCAAGATAGATGCGCGACGAAGCGACGGCATGACCGAGGTGAACGGCCGACACGCCGGCCCGAAGACCTCGGCCCCCTCATATGAGATGGGCGGGAAACGTCTCGCTATTTCTTCAGCGAAGGAGGCCTCGTCGGCAGCTTCTCCCGCTTCTTCTGCGTTTCCTTCGCCTGCTTGTTCTGCTTCTGCTTCTGGCCCTTGTCCTTGTCCCTCTTTCCTTTGTCGCCCACTGCACACCTCCCTTTCGGTTGTCCTTCGTTCTCGGCGCGATCACGCCATCGTCCCGGCAGTGTACGACCTGCAGGTCCGGCGGGCAACTCTTGCATGGCAGACGGCGGGCCAAACCGCTCGCGCGGACCCGGTGGCTGCCGGATGGAATCGGCGGACGCGGGATGGCCGGACTTGAAAGCTGACGCATGGGGATCATCCATTCCTTCCGCAGCCGGATCGGCGCGCGCTCTTCGTATCCTCGGGAATTCGTTCGTCGTCGTCGCCCCCGTCCGTCGAGCGGCGTCGTCAGGCTGTCCTCTTCCTGAACCCGAAGAACCCGCGGATCGCTCTCTCAGAATGGTCGATGTGCGTTCAATATGATCGTAAGCTCCCGAACGCCCACCGCGACCAGGTGATATCTAATCAAGCACTTACGCGACAACTCCTGAGCGGCACGTTGATTGCGTTCGGATTGGCATGAGCGGCTTCGGTCCAAGGCGGGCCGGGTCGCACATCCGAGGGCGTCCTGGGACAGTCCGCTCGGGTGGAATTTCGGTCCATGACACGAAAGGAAGCAGACCATGAACGTCCGCAAGAAACTCGTCCTGGCCGTACTTGCCGCGGCTGTGTTCACGATCGGCGCGGCGGGAACCGGCCTGGCCGGAGAGCCGCAACGTCACGTTGTCGGCGAGAACGAGATCCAGGCCAGGATCGATCAGCAGATCGGCCAGGCCGACGCCGATCGACAGGCGATTCAGATGATGCTGCAGAGGGAGGATGTCCGCCAGATCGCGGGGGCGGCCGGTTTGGATCTCGAGCGGGCCAGCGCCGCCGCGACGGTCCTTTCGGGACCCGCGCTCGAGGATTTGGCCGCGCAGGCCAGAGAGGTCTCCGCCGATCTCGCCGGAGGGAGCAGCACGGTCGTCCTCTCGGGGACCGCGATCATCATCATTCTGCTGATCCTCATTCTCGTCTTGAGTTGAGCCCTTCCATCCGTGGGCTCGTGGCGTGTAGTCGGCGTCTGCGTGGCGGCGGCCGCTCTTGCCTGGTCCGCCTCCACGACGGCGGGAGCACCTCGGGAGGATGGGAGTGCTCCGGAGAAGGTGCGCTTCCTCGACGTGCCGTACGTCCCCCAGAGCGGAGCGCTGTGCGGCGGGGCCGCTCTTGCCATGGTTCTGCGCTACTGGGGAAAGCCCGGCGTCCTGGCCGGTGACTTCACCACGCTGGTGGAGCCGGGACAGGCCGGCATACGGACCGGCGCTCTCGTGCAAGCGGTCGAGACTTACGGGTGGACCGCGCTTCCCTTGCAAGGGACTCCGTCCGAGGTCGAGAACCATCTGGCGAGCGGTCGCCCGGTCATCGCGCTGATCCGGGCGGGCTCAAACTCTTATCACTACGTGGTGCTCGTGGCCTGGGCCAACGGGTGGGTGGTGATCCACGACCCGAACGTGGGGCCGTTCCGGGCCATTCGCGAAGGAGAGTTCGAAGCCGCTTGGTCCGGAAGTGGAGGCTGGGCACTCTTGGTTCTTCCTCCGCCCGAATCCAAGGAAGAGGGCGCACCGGAATCCGCGGCGGCCGCTCCCCCCTTGCCTGCCGCCCCGGATGGGTGCGGCGCCTTGATGGAGGCCGGAGTCCTCTTGGCCCGGCAAGGAAACGCCGCGGAAGCGGAGCTCAGGTTCCTTGCGG
>JAGUYC010000158.1 GCA_020061515.1 Gemmatimonadota bacterium | reverse complement strand
CTTCGGCTCCTCCGGGCGGTCGCGGAAGCCGTTGAGCCGGGAGGTCTTCTCCTCTATAGTACCTGCACGACCGAGCCGGAGGAGAACGAGGAGACGGTCGCCCGCTTCCTCCGCGAGGACGGCCGCTTTCGCCTCGAGCCCCCCGAGGTCCCGGTCCCGAGTGAAGCGCTGGCCCCCGACGGGACCGTCCGCGTTCTCCCCGAGATCCACGGCTGCGAGGGGGCCTTCGCCGCCCGGCTCAGGAGGGTTCGCGACTGATGCGCGCGCTCCGCTTCGCGCTGATCGGCCTTCTCCTCGCCTTGGCCGCCTTCGCGGGCGGGATGCTCGTGATGGACCTCGCCATGGGCTTCGTCGTCCGCAAGGGCGGGTCGACGGTCGTACCGGATGTGATCGGCCTTCGCCGGGCGGAAGCGGCGCGGGCTCTCGCCGAGGCGGACCTTGATCTCGTCATCGAGAAAGAAGAGTTCGACGCGGACTCCGATTCCGGAGTGATCCTCCATCAGCTTCCGAGTCCCGGCGGTCGTGTGAAGCAGGGGAGGAGGATCTCGGTCACGATCTCGCGGGGTCCGAGGTGGGGGACGGTGCCGGAGGTCGCGGGGGAGCGGGTGCGGCAGGCGCGCATCCTCCTCACGCGCGCAGGTCTTCGGGTCGAGGGGGACGGCTATGTTCCCCACGAGGCGATCGAGCGGGACCTCGTGATCGCGACGTCGCCGATCGCGGGAACTCCCGCCGCCTCCGGCGAATCGGTCCGCCTTCTGGTGAGCCTCGGCCCCGCGACGACCGGCTTCCTGATGCCCGACCTGAACGGGAAGGCGATCGAGGCGGTGAACCGCCACTTCCGTCTCTTTCAGCTTCCTCTCGCGCGCGTCACCTACCGCGCCGATCCCGGAGCGCCGCCGGGCACGGTTCTGGAGCAGACGCCGCTCCCCGGGGAACGGGTCGACCGCGAGACCGCGATCGAGCTCACGGTGTCCTCGCCATGAGCGCCCGAGAGGTCCTCCCGTCGCTTCTCGCCGCCGACTTCTCGCGCCTCGAGGCGGAGATCCGGAGCGTCGAGGAAGCGGGGGCGCGCATTCTTCACCTCGACGTGATGGACGGCCGGTTCGTCCCGAACCTCACCTTCGGACCTCTCATCGTGCAGGCGATCGCGAAGCTCACTTCCTGCGTCCTCGACACGCACCTCATGGTCGTCGAGCCCGCGCATCTCGTTCCGGCTTTCCGGAAGGCCGGCTCGCATTGGATCTCGTTTCATGTCGAGGCGACCGCGAACGTTCCGGGGACGCTCGAGACGATCCGAAGGAGCGGCGCCCTCCCCGGGCTCGCGCTGAACCCGGAGACCCCGTTCGACGCCGTGCGGCCTTATCTTGAAGGTCTCAACCATCTCCTTCTGATGAGCGTCTCCCCCGGTTTCGGAGGGCAGGGCTTTCGCGAGGAAGTGCTCCCGAAGATCGAGGAGGCGAGGCGCTGGCGCGACGCGAACGGTCTTTCGTACCTGATCTCGGTGGACGGCGGGATCAGCTCGCGGACGGCGCCGCGCGTCCTCCGCGCGGGGGCGGACCTTCTCGTGGCCGGGTCGGCGATCTTTCGAGCGCCCGACCGCGCAAAGGAGATCCGCGCGATGCGTGAAGGCGGCGAGGGATGACCCCCCGCCGCGCGCTCGCCGCGGTTTCCGCGCTCTTCTTGCTCGCGTTCTTCTCGCTCTCCGTCTCCGCGGACGAGGGGGCCGTGAACCCTCCGGACGATCTCGATGTCGCGCTCTCGCGTTTCGCGAAGGACCGGTCCGATCGCGCGTCCCTCCGTCTCGACGCGGAGAAACGGATCGGGCGCGGCGCGGCGGAGATCTCCCTTCTCGCCGACGCGGATTCCGCCGAGGTCGCGGGAGCCCTCCGGCGCGAGATCCTCGCGAACCTCAAGGAGAAGATCGATCTCAAGGGCGGGGGGCTCGGCGTTTTTCCCTTGAGCCATCAAGAGATTCTCACGACCGTTGTCGGATACGAGATCTTCAAGATGCGCGCCTATCTCTCCTCGGGGGTCTTCCCGAAACGCTACTTCGGATACGTCGACCGGAAGTGGGACACGGCGGAGCGGGAAGGGGTCTTCCTCGCGCTCGCCCGCGACGTCGCCCAGATGATCAACGCGCACCAAACGGAGAAGAAGCGCGCGGTGCGCCTCTCGGACCTCGAGATCGTCGTGACCTACCTCGCGGAGGGGGGCGCGCTTCTCTTTCGCGAGGAGAAGCGTCTCATCGAAGAGGGATCGGAGCGGATCGACCTCGGGTACCATCTCGGCTGCGACAACATGGGGGCCGCGATCGAGCGCCACGGCGATCTCGCGCGGCGGCTCGACCGGCGCTTCGACACGGCTCTCGAACAAAGCGCGCGGAAGGAGGGCCGGGGAGAGACCGGCGACCGGGCGATCGGGATCGCGCGGCGCGTCGGTTTCCGCGAGTCGATCGTCGCCTCGGGGCTCATGTATCTCTACGAAAAGGAGATCGCCGCCGAGAAGCTCGCGCGCAAGAAGAAGAGCGAAGACTTGGACGGATGGCCATCGGCCGATCTCATGGCTCTTCCTCTCGCCGAGCAGTTCATCGCGACCTCGCTCGTCTTCAACACGGGAATGCTCTTCTCGCGCGAGTGGGTCGAGTCGATCCGGGACTTCCGCACGATCCGGCGCCTGCACGAGCTCTCCGAGACCAACGCGAGGAAGAAGGGGCGCGAGTGGCGGCCGATCCTCCCCGTCGATCCGTCCCCCGAGGAAGCCTTCCGAAGGCTCGCCGCGCGCGGATACCGCGAGCAGCCGACCTCGTGGCAAGGGTCCTACCACGTCCTCCAGCGCTACGGGGCGTTCCGAGCCCTCCTCGACCTGACCGAGCACTTCGACGCGAGGGGGAATTGGAAGGGGTAGGTCACTGTTCCCGCTCGCTGTACCAGGCACACTTCGCAAGGTACACTTCGCTCACTGTACCAGGTGCACTTTCCGGGTACGTTCCGTGTACCTGGCGGTGTTTTCCGTTTGTCCCCGGCGCGGGAAGCGTGGTAGATTCAAACCCTTGCGCCGGGAATCCCCCGGGGCGGGGGGTTCGGTTTGTTCCAGGATCTGACCGCCAAGCTGGAGACCGCCTTTCGAAAGCTCCGGGGGAAGGGGAAGCTTTCGGACAAGGACGTCGAGGCGGCGCTCCGCGAGATCCGGCTTGCCCTTCTCGAGGCGGACGTTCACTATAAGGTGGTCAAGGACTTCCTCGCCGCCGTGCGCGAGCGGGCGGTCGGGGCGGAAGTGCTTGAAAGCCTTCGCCCGGGCCAGCAGGTGGTGAAGGTCGTTCACGACGAGATGGTGCGCCTCCTCGGGGGGAGCGCCGCGTCGATCCCTCTCGCCTCGCAGCCGCCGACGGTCCTTCTTCTGGCGGGACTTCAGGGCTCGGGGAAGACGACCGCGGCCGCGAAGCTTGCGGCGCGTTTTCGGCGAAAGGGGAAGAAGCCGCTTCTCGTGGCCGCCGACGTGCATCGCCCGGCCGCCGCGGAG
>JAGUYC010000210.1 GCA_020061515.1 Gemmatimonadota bacterium | reverse complement strand
CGGAAGAGCGATCGCGCTCCGCCTCGCCCGCGAGGGGGCGCGCGTCGCAGTTCACTACAACCGATCCGCAATTGAGGCCGAGGAAACGGCCCGCGAGGCCGGGGAGGGCGCGCGCGCGTTCCGCGCGGACCTCCGCTCGGTGAACGAGGTCCAGCGTCTCGCGGAGACGATCCTGGACCGCATGGGCCGCATCGACTTTCTCGTGAACAACGCCTCCACGTTCGGAAGGACTCCGTTCTTCGAGACGACCGAGGAGGAGTGGGATCTCTTCCACGATGTCAACCTGAAGGCGGTCTTCTTTCTCACGCAAGCGGTCGCATCCCGCATGAACGAAGGGGCGATCATCAACATCGCCGACACCGGCGGCGTCCGGCTCTGGCCGGGCTATCTCGCGTACGGGGCGTCCAAGGCGGGGCTCGTCGGGCTCACTCAGGGGCTCGCCGCCGCGCTCGCTCCGCGGATTCGCGTGAACGCGATCCTTCCGGGTCCGATCCTCCCGCCGGAGGCGCAAGGAATCGAGACATTGGATGAGGCGATCTCGAAGACGCTCTTGAAACGCGCGGGATCTCCCGACGACATCGCCTCCGCCGTCCGCTTCCTTCTCGCGGAGGGGACGTTCATCACCGGCGCCGTACTTCCGGTGGACGGAGGAAGGCTCGCCGCGGGGGAGTAGCTCTCTCCGGACACAGAACGGCCCTCCGGGGTTCCGCTATTGCCCGGAAGGCCTCGCTTCTCTCTCGGCTACCCTGGGTTTTCCAGCTGCTCCGGACGTTGCCGAGGCCGCTGGGGGAAAGCCTCGCGGAACTTTAGCACAAAGCGATCGGAACGGCAAGAAAAAATGTCTTCGTCTGGAAGAAAATCCGCCTACCGGTGCTCGCGCTCTCCGACCGGGTTCTTGATCCGGAGATACGCGCGCGCGCGAGAGACTTCCGCGCGATGGGCATCCGCGTCCCTCCAGTAGTGAAGGAACTCGCGATAGGCGAGCTCCGCGTCCAAGCGGTCCCCGCGCTCTTCGAAGGCCCTGCCGAGATAGTAATAGGAGAGCGGGAGAAGGAGCGGGGAATCGAGAAGAGACTCGCCGCGGTTGACGATCCATTCGAGGTTCGCGATCGCGTCTCCCCACCTCGCTCGCGCGATGGACGCGCGGCCGAGATAGTGACGAGCGAGCGCGCTCTCGCCTCGGCGAAGCGCCCGGCGAAGGGGGATCGCCGCCTCGCCCCCCGATCCTCTTCTCGCCTCGAAGATCCCCTCGATCAGGTCCGCGAGAAACGCGTCCGCGCCGGGAATCGTCTCGAGCTCCAGTCGTTTGGCGGCAACCGCGCCGTAGTCGTCTCGAAAGGCGCCGAGAAGCCCTTCGTAGTAAGGGACGGCCGCCGGTCCTTCCGGACGGACTCTGCGGACCGCTTCCCGGAAACGGAGCTCGGAGAGCTCGGCGGCGGCGGAATCGGTCGCCTCCTCCTCGAGGAAGACGTGGAAGCGACGGACGGTGAGATCGATCAAACTCTCCTCGTCCCCGAGTCGGTACGCCTCGTTCCGCGCGCGCGCGAGCACTTCTCTCGCGATGCGAAACTTCCCGCCGGCGAAACGGAGGTTCGCCTCCGCCGCCCGATGCAGGAAGTAGGGCCTTGTCCCCTCGACGCCGTGCGGGTTCGGGACGGGAGCGCGCGCGAGGAGAGCCTCGGCCTCGAGAAGGAGACCCTCCGAGTAGAGGATCGAGGCGAGCCCGATCGGCGCGAGAGGATCCCGCGGGTCGAGCGCGAGAGCTCGGCGGAAGGCGTCGCTCGCCGCGCCGAAGAAGCCGTCGCGAAAGGCGGATTCTCCGAGAAGGATGAGGGGGAGAGGATCCTCAGGCCGGAGGGTCGCCCCCTCCTCGAAGCCCTCCCGGGCCTCCCGAAGCCTTCCCGCGCGAAGGTCCGCCGCGCTCCGGATGAGGAGCGTCTCGAACCGTCCCGCGCGGCACTCTTCCAGCGCAACGACCGCCGCGCGGAGCGAATCCTCGCCGAGCGCGAGGAACGCGAGGCGGGCGCGGTGCGCCGCGCGCTCGAATCGATTCATGACTTGATCGTTTACATCGTTGAGAAGCGCGCTTCCGCGCGCCCGGCTTCCGCGGAGAAGAAGACGGAACCCGAGATCCGATCGGGCGGCCTCGCAGCCGTAGGACTCGGCCGCCTCGAGAAGGAGTGCGAGCGAGCCGGTCTCGATCGCGCGCGCGTGGAGATCCTCGCCGGCCGGATCCGGACGCGGATCGGGCGCCGAATCCTTCCTTCCCGCCTCGAGCCGAACCGCCGTCGAATCGGCGAGGAGGAATTCCGGCGGCGGGCGCGGCCCGCAGCCCGCGATCGAGGCCGCGACAAGGCATGCGGCGGCGAGGGCTCCGAACGCGCCGGCTGTTCTCCGCTTCACTGCCTTCCGTCCTATCCGCGCTTCTCGCGGTTCAACGAGAGGAAGAAGAAAAAAGGATCCATCAGGTTGTCGATCTCGTGCGGGAGATCCTTCGGATTGAAGAGAGGAAACGGAGCGAGAAGATTGCGCGGGTTCAGAACACGGGGGCCGTTCCGCCCGATCTCGACGACGAGCGTTCGGGTGCCAAACGTTTCGTGGAGGTAGTCCGCTTCCGTTCCCCGAACGAGGAAGAGCGGAAACGCGCGCCCGAGTTGGCCCGCCTTGTATCCGTAGTGCGGCTGCTGGTCGATGAGCGCCCGCGCGGTCTCGCGGTACCACGAGTCGATCCGCGACTTCTCGCGTTTCCCACCGTACGGAAAGAGGAATCGTGCGCCGAAGGAATGGAGGGAGAGCGCGAAATCGAAGCGGTGCTCGAGAAGGTGGGAACGGAGCGCCGCCGTCTCCGGCTCGCTGAAGGGGCGCGGTCCGGGATCGTAGATCTTCCGGAGGACGCGGTGCCACAGGTACCGCCTCGAGAAGAACGCTCCGAAGTTCCTGTTGAGATCGACGCCGCGGCGGTTGCCTCGATGAAAGCGCGCTCTCCCCTTGGCGAGCTCTCTCTCCACCTCGAGGTAGCCGTCCGGATTCAGGATCGGGAGAAAGTGGACCTCGCGGTTCGCGAGCGCCGGGTTCTTGTTCATGTTGGCGACGAAGCGTTGGAGAAGCGCGAGGTTTGCTTCCGCCCCGACGAACTCGATCGCGTGAAGGAGGGATAGCACGAGGAAACGCGCGCGCGGTT
The DNA here is from genome assembly GCA_020061515.1 of Gemmatimonadota bacterium. Taxonomy (GTDB): domain Bacteria; phylum Orphanbacterota; class Orphanbacteria; order Orphanbacterales; family Orphanbacteraceae; genus VGIW01. Next base: position 6,476 of record JAGUYC010000210.1, on the reverse strand, counting down.
CCGCCGCCTCTTCCGTGTTCGACACGCGGAAGACCCAGATCGGCTCGCCGCCGACGCTCGTCCCGATCGGGATCGCGGTGATGTTGCGCGGATACCGCTTGAGGAGCCGGTCGACTCGGACGAACTGCTCCCGGTACGTATGGTACGGACCGTATCGCGACGGATCGATGCTGCTCCGATACTCATCGTTCTTGAGCAGACGATCGTAGAAGATCCGCCAGCTTCGAATGGTCGGGGTCTTTCCCATGTTCCGCTTGCTCCCGATCCATAAACATACGAGAATGGACGGGCGGTGTAAAGGTTCTCGGTTCTTGGGCTTGCGACCCCCGGGCGAAGCCGGTCCCGGGGGAGCCCGGGGGTGAATAGAAGAAGCGCCGGCGGGGTATGCTCCCGTGAGGCGCTTCGATCGGAGATCGCGATCGCCCGATGAACAGTCAGGAAGAGAGGCAGTGGATCGCGCGATGCCGAGAAGGCGATCGAGAAGCGTTCGGTCCGATCGTGAACGCCTACATGAAACGGGCGTACTTCACGGCGCTCGGCATGCTCGGAGACGGCGAGGAGGCGTATGACATCTCGCAAGAAGCCTTCGTCCGCGCGTTCCGCGCGATTCGAGGCTTTGATCCGTCGAGCGACTTCGCCCCTTGGTTCTTCCGCATTCTGCGGAACCTCTGTCTCACCGCGCTCGCCAGGCGGAGATCGCGCGGAGTCGATTCGCTCGACGAGATGGCCGAGGAGGGACGAGAGCCGGACGCCGGGGAGCGCTTTCGCCCCGATCTTCTCGCAGAGAGGAGCGAGGCGGCGGAGCGCGTGTGGAGAGGACTCGCCGCGTTGGACCCGAAGAGCCGCGAGGTGATCGTGTTGAAGGACCTCGAAGGATACCGCTACCGCGAGATCGCGGAGATTCTCGGCGTGCCGATCGGAACGGTCATGTCCCGGCTCTTTCACGCCCGTCAGAAGCTAAAGGCGAAGCTCGAGAGTGGGGAGGGGCTCCGTGCGGTGTGAGGAGTTTCCGGACGCCTCGATGGCGTATCTCGACGGGGAGATGGAGGCCGAAGCGAGGCGGCGATTCGAGGAGCACCTCGCGGCCTGCCCGGCGTGCCGCGCGGAGCTCGATGCCCTTCGTCGCGTGAAGGAGGTGACGGCCGGAATGAGATTGGCCGATCGCGAGGATCGGGATTGGGAACTCTACTGGGGGCGCGTGTACAACCGGATGGAGCGCGGCGCGGGCTGGATCCTTCTTTCCCTCGGCGCGATCGTCGTCCTCGTGTTCGGAGCGTACCATGCGTTCCTCTCGATTTGGAGCGACGCGTCTCTTCCGGCGGTCATTCGAATCGGGATCGGGTGTGCGCTTCTCGGGATCGTGATACTCTTCGTGTCCGTCGCGAGACAGCGTCTGTACGCGTGGGTGCGCGATCCGTACCGGAGGGTTCAGCGATGATCATCTGCACGGCCGATGCCGTCCCGGGTTTCGAAGCCGTCGAGTGTCTCGGCCTCGTGAAGGGGAACACCGTGAGGGCGAGGCATGTCGGGCGGGACATCATGGCCGGACTCAGGAATCTCGTCGGGGGGGAGATCGATGAGTACACGAAGATGCTCGCCGAGGCGCGGGAGCAAGCGCTCGACCGGATGGCGACGGAGGCGAGGAGGCTCGGCGCCGACGGGGTCGTCACGGTGCGCTTCGCGACCTCTGAGGTGATGGAGCACGCGGCCGAGATCCTCGCCTACGGAACGGCGGTTCGGCTCCGCAAGCGGTCGGGCGATGCAGGGCGCGAGGCGAATGGAGGAAGCCGATGAAGGCACGGACGATTGCACTTGTTCTTCTCGCTCTTCTCGCGACCCCTCTCGCTTCCCGGGCGATCCTGTTCGTCGATCTCGGGGACCCGCGCGCGAACGAGTTCACGGTCACATACCGCTTCACCGATACGCAGGTGGGGAGCCAGTCGATGGAGGTTCTTCCGTACGACGCAAGGATCGAGATCCTCGAGGCGGCTCCCGAAAAGGGAGGCACTCCGCTCCGCTGGGAGCGGATCAACGAAGGCGTGATGGGGAAACCCAAGATCCGCGTCGACTTTCCGCAGCCGGTCGCGCCGGGCGGGCGCTACGACTTCCGGCTCGTCGCGAAGATGAAGGACCCGAACATGTACTTCGAGGACAGCGCGAAGCTGAACTTCCTCTACCGCACGGGGCACGAGATCGCCGTGAGCCTTCCGCGCGGGTTCCTCCCCCTCTACACGGACGAGGCGATGGAGCTGAAGCAGGAAAAGGAGAGGGTCGTCCTCACGAGCAAGGGAGGGAAGGAACGTCCGGTCGTCGTCTTCGCGATCCGTTGCGACGGGGCGAAGCCCTCCGCGGCTCCGCGAACGAGCCCGGCCTCCGAGGCGCCGCCTGCGGGCGCGACGGAATAGGAGACGCCTGCTCCGATTCGATCAGGCTTTGATGCCTATCTTCGCGAGCGCGCGCCGCGCCTTGAGCCGCCCGTACTCGACCGCGACCTTCGGGAGCATCCGCGGCGTGAAGAGGATGTTGTTGGTGAGGAAACACTCGTACGTGCAGTAGCACTTCGTCTCGCGGATCCTGCGCCGCACCTCCTCCGTCCGCTTCGAGAACCAGATCTTGCGGAAGTCGTAGTTCTCCTCCCGAAGGTTCCCGAGCGGCTCCTCGAGGATCTCGCACGGATAGACGTCTCCGCCGGCGTAGATGACGCCCGCGAGGTTCGCGGCGTAGCAGGGCACCTGATACCCCTTCTCCCCCCGCACGATGCGCGTGATCATGTCCTGGCGGATGTTCTTCATCGCGTTGATCACGTCCGCGCCCGGATAGTCGTGATACCCGTTCAGGAGATCGGTCTCCGTCTCCTCGCGAAGGCGTTTCGCCCACGCCTCGTACAGGCCGGCGTCCACTACGAGCGCGCTTTCCGAGCGGGCCCCCTTCCTCGCGACGAGATTGTTGATGTTTCGAACCTCGTGCTCGCGACGCAGAGCCGAGGTGGTCTCCAGCGCGTTCTTCTGGTTGAAGGCGGACATGGTCGTGCAGACGTTGACGTTGAAGTTCCGGTGCTCCTTCTCGATCTTCTGGAGCTCATGGAGAGTCCAGAGACACTTCTCGAAGAGTCCGGGAAGAGCGCGCAGCCGGTCGTGTTCCTCTCCGAGCGCGTCGATCGACACGTCGATCGCCAAGTCGACGCCCGGATTCTCGGCGAGCATGCGGCGCACCTGCTCGACGACCTTCACGGTGAGCGATCCGTTCGTCGGGATCCCCACGTTGGCGACCCGGTTGTTTCTGCAGAAGATCCGCACGATCTCGGAGAGATCGTCCCGGAGAAAGGGCTCCCCGCCCGTGGGGAGGAGGAAGAGGATGTTCCCCATGCTGCGGGAGATCTTCTCGTACTCGTCGACGCTGAGCTCGCGCGTCGCCGGACGGACCGCGCCGAGAAGGCAGTGACCGCAATGCGCGTTGCAGACGTCGGTGACGAAGAGCACGATGTAGTGCGGGTCGGCGCCGCGCTTCTTGAAGATGCGACCCGCGTAGCGGGCGTACCCGAGAAAGCTCACGGCTTCGCTCCGTCGCCGGAGGCTCGCGCGCCCCTCTTCGAAGCGCCCCGCCCTTTCCCCGCCCGCCGTTTCCGGCGGCTCACGGCCATCGCGTCGAGGAAGCTCCTGAACCCGTAAAGCTTTCGCTTCGCGTCCCCCGCCCCGCGGATCGCCGCGGCCATCTTCCAGATCTGCCGAGGGCGGAGGTAGAACTCCTTGAGGCCCTGATCAATCAGCGCGTCGATGGTCTCCTTCGGGAGCTCCGGGTAGCCGAGAACGGTCACCTGCTCGTGGTTCTCGTCGAGGTACTCGCTCCAGTCTTTCGGGATGAGATGCCCCTCGCGCTTGGCCCACTCGTGGAGCTCGGTCCCCGGGTAGGCGGCGATTCCGGAGATCTGGATCGTGTCGAGGGGGAGGCTCTTCGCGTAGTCGATCGTGGCGCGCGCCGACCGAATGGTCTCGCCCGGAGCGCCGATCATGAAGCATCCGTGCAAGGTGAAGCCGAGATCCGCCGCGTCGCGCGCGAATTCGGTCGTTCGCTCGATCTTCGTCCCCTTCTTCACCGCGTCGAGAGCGGCTTGCGTTCCGAACTCGAAGCCGATCATGAGCATCCGGCAGCCGGCGCGCCGCATGAGCTGGAGAAGATCGCGCTTCACGTCGGTCCGCACGTTGCACGACCAGCGGATTCGCGCCTCGAGGCGGCGCTTCAAGATCTCGCGGCACACCCCTTCGACGTGATCGCGGTTCGCCGTGAACGTGTCGGTCTCGATCATGATCTCGCGGAGCTTCGGAAAGAGCGCGAGGTCGTGCTCCATCTCGTCGACGACGAGCTCGGGCGCTCGGTAACGATTCTCGTGGCCGTACATGAGCTGCGGGTCGCGGCAGAAGGTGCAGCGCGCGAAGCAGCCGCGCCCCGAGATGAGCGTGAGGAACGGGTGAAGCTTTCCACCGTCGTAATACAGGTTCGGGTCGATGAACTGCCACGCGGGGAAGGGGAGCTCGTTCACGTCAAGGAACGGCCGGACCGGTGTTCGGACGAGCTTCCTTCCGGAATCCTCGTAGAAGAGCCCGAGCGTCTTCTCCGGCTCGGAGCCGGAGACGAGGTCGCGCAGGGTGTGGTCGTACTCGCCGTACGCGATGAAGTCGATGGCTCCGGCCGCGCGGCGGAAGGTGTCCGCCGGCTCCGCGGTCGCGTGCTGTCCGACGAAGATCGTCTTCGCGTCCGCGGTCTCCTTGGCGAGCGCCGCGTAGGAGAGGTCGTTGTCGATCGATGGGGTGGCCGCGTGAAGGACGACGTACGAGGGACGCTCGCGCGCGAGAAGCCCGCGGAGATCCTCTCGGCTCCGGTTCTCCGCGCACGCGTCGATCAGCTTCGCGTCGATCCCCGCCCGCAAGAGGACCGCCGTCGCGACGGCGAGATAATCCGGATGTCTCTGGACCCGTCCCCTCGAGCGCGCATCCCACCGTGCGCTTCGGACGAAATCGCCCACGAAGGGGGGGTTCAACATCCACACATCCGCCATGAGCATCTCCCCGCGCGGCCTTCGGGCGGTTAACCTGGATGATGCACGCGTTTCCTACTGCGGCCGCGGATCGCGGCCTGCGAGGCCTCCCTTCCGTCGCCGCTTCCTCAACGTAGTGCCGAGACTACGTTTCCGGGAGCGGCTCGTCCAGTTCGGCCTCTCGGCTCGTGCTCCGCGTCCTCGCGACGAATACGCGTGCATCATCCAGGTTAAGAGGGGGGCGCACGAGCCTGACTCGCCGAACTGCGCTTATTCTAATGAAGTTAGCGCCGCTCGTCAAGACGGCCGGGGGCGGCGGGACGGTTGCGCCGGGCCGGCGGGGCGGTATATTATTGGAAAAGAGCTTTCGTTCGCGCTCTCGCACTCGATCGGGTCGGGACGAAGAGAGGCGATCGTTTACAGACAAAGGGAGTATGCGAATGGTCACGTTCAGCGATGCGGCGCGCGAGCGGATTCTCGCCATCATGAAGACGCAGGAGAAGACGGATTGCGGGATCCGAGTGCGGATCGCGGGCCGGCACACCGAAGGCTATCGACACGAGCTCTCGTGGGTTGAGCCGGGAGGCGAAGCCGGCGACGATACGTCCGTCGACGCGGGGGGCTTCCAGGCGTACGTTGATCCCCTCAGCGCGCCGCTCCTCGGCGGGACGACCATCGACTACGTCGAGGATGCCTCGGGAGGAGGTTTCGTCTTCCACAATCCAAACCCGATCGTCTGGTCCGATCCGGAGAACGGGCGCGCGGTGATGGAGCTCGTCGAGAGCGCGATCAACCCGGCGCTCTCCGGCCACGGCGGGCATGTCGAGATCCTCGACGTGAAGGACGGCAACGTGTTCGTCCGCCTCGGAGGCGGCTGCCAGGGGTGCGGCATGGCGAACGTGACGCTCAAGCAGGGGATCGAGCGGATGATCAAGGAGAAGATCCCGTCGATCCGCGCCGTCATCGACACGACCGATCACGCCGGCGGGAAGAATCCATACTATCGGCCGGCGCACTGATCCTCGGTTCTCGAAACCACAGGGCGCGTTCTCCCGCGGGGGCGCGCCCTTCTTTCCTTCTTCCGGACGCTCCCGCCGTCTTCTCGTCCGATCGCTTGGAATGCGAAAACGCTCCCGAGGAAACCCGCCGAAGGTGTATGCTGAGCGCGTACGTTGGGACCGTTCAAAACCGCTTGGTGGAGAGGTGCCGTGTCGAGCGGGAGAGCTTCCTTCCGATCCCACGAGGAAGGGACTCCGCGGAATCCGGCCTTCGTCTCGTCTTCCGCGCGTCGGCGCGCGTGGAGGAAGAAGGCGCGCTGGATCTCCGTCTTCCTCTACGTCCTACTGATTCTCTTGAACTTCGCGGTTCTTTCTCTCTTCGGCCCCGGCGGACTCGCGGACGACATCGCGCGCATCTTCAGCGGCGCGCGCGAGACCGCGCAGGG
>JAGUYC010000241.1 GCA_020061515.1 Gemmatimonadota bacterium | reverse complement strand
GGACCGACCGGATCCTTCGCGAGACCCCTTGCCCCGCGCTCCGCCTCCGGCTTCCGATAGAGAAGGACGAAGGGCGGAGGACGCGGGGGCGCATCCGCGGCGCGGCGCACGCGCTTCTCGACGCCCTCGCCGCGCGCTTCGACGAGAACCCGGCGGAGCGCGCCGTACTTCTTCTTCGAGTCTCCCTCCCCGGAGCGCTCGTCCGCATCGACGATTCCTGCACGTATCAAGCGATCGGCGGGGATTCGCTCGTTATCCGCGGCCTCTCCCCCGGACCGCGACGGCTCCGGATCGAGACCTTGGATAGATTCGAGGAGCACATCGTCGATCTCGCCCCCGGCGAGCGGCGAAGACTCCCGTAGCGGAAGACCGCCGACGCGGCTTCCCGCGGAGATCAACGGGCTACAGACCGACTTTTCCGAAATCCTCGGGCGGGAGGTTGCGAAGAAACTTGCGGAGCGCGTCGGCCCTCTCCTCCTCGCTCATCTCCTTCTCTTCCCTTCCGAGCTGGAAGAGCTTCTCGGAGACGTAGATCGGCGAGCCGGCCCGAAGCGCGAGAGCGATCGAATCGGACGGCCGCGCGTCGATCCCGAGGAGATCCTTGTCCTGGTGGATGAGGACCTTGGCGTAGAACGTGCTCTCCTTCAGCTCGGTGATGAGGACCTTCGCCACCTTGCCGTGGAGCCCTTCGATGACCGTCTTGAGGAGATCGTGCGTGAGAGGGCGCTGGAACTTCTTCCCCGCGAGCTCCATCGCGATCGAGCTCGCCTCGGAGGGGCCGATCCAGATCGGGAGGACGCGCGTCCCCTCGATCTCCTGAAGGATCACGACCGGCGTCTTGTTCCGCTCATCGAGAGCGAGACCGCTCACCCGGACCTCGATCATGCCGACCACGCCCTTCGCCTCCCGAACGGCCGCGCGCCCCGCGCGGCTCATGGAGAAGGTAGTGGAGGAGTCGCTCCAAGTCAAGGCGGGGAGCCTCTGCCGTCGTTTCCGGCGGGCCTCGAAGAGGTTGCGATCCGCACGACGAGCCGGCGGGGCGAGCCGGCAAGGGTCCGGACCGCCCGACCGGTCGAGCCGAGTCTAATCCTGGAACTCCGGCGGTTCGGTCCCCATGTGCTCGAGCATCCACTCCGCGTTCTTGTGAAGATCCTCGCCGCAACGGCGGTCGTCCCGCACCTTCGCGAAGGCCGCGCGCGCTTGGTCGTAGTCGTGGAGCTCCTCCGAGTAAACGAAGCCGATCATGAACTGCGCCTCGCACGCGTGCGGGTCGTCCGGATAGTTCCTCACGATCTCGTCGTAATACTTGATCCGAGCCTTCGGATCGGTCGTCGCTTGGGCCAGGTCGAAGAGCTTGGCGGCCGGACGCTCGGCGTCCGCTTCCGCGCCGCCGACGGCGGCGACGCCCGGCTCCCGAACGATCTTCGTCTCGTACTTCTCGCGAAGAGCCGCCACCTTGTCCTTGCGGACCTTTTCGGCGAACACGGGGGAGTAGTTCCTGCGAATCGCATCCCGGATCTTTTCGAACGCCATCAGCGTCTCCGGGGTTCGCTTCTCGACCGTGATCACGTGAAAGCCCTTCCCGGTCTTCACCGCCGGCGAGATCGTTCCGACGGTCAAGGTGTCGATCATCCGGGAGAGCTCGGGCGAGGTTCCCACGAGAGGAATGATCGAGGCGTTTTTCGATACCGGGCCGACGACCCCTCTCCGGTTCTTGGTCGGAAGGTCGACGCAGTACTTCTCCACGATCGGCTCCCACGGCTCGCCCGCGAGGAGCTTGCGACGCACCATCTCCGCGTCCGCTTCGGTCGAGAGAACGACCTGCCGGACTTCCGCCTCCTCCGGACGCGTGAACTCGTCCGGATTCTCCTCGTAGAAGCGGAGCATGTCCTCTTCCGTCATCTGGGTGTAAGGCGCCACTTCCCTCTGGTAGTACGCCTGAATCAGAACTCTGCGCTTCGCCGATTCGATCTGCCCCTTTACCTCGAGATTCTCGTCGAGGTCCATGGCCAACGCGGCGAGATGGAACGCCTCCTCGTCGAGCATCCCATCGAGGAGCCGCATTCTTCCCTCCTGGCCTTCGAACTGAGCCTGCACGTTCGGCGGCATCTCCGCGAGGCGGCGGTCGAGATCCTCCGTCGTGATCGAGCGGTTGCCGATCGTCGCCAGCACCTCGCCCTTCCCTCCCGATTTCCCGCAACCGGCGAGGAGAACCAGGGCGAAGAAGCCCAACATGCCCAGACGTTTCATGATCGCATTGCTCCTTGCTCGGGGTCGCCGCGTCATTTCTTCACGACCCAAACTTTGATCGCGCACTCGACTTCCCTGTGGAGCTTGATCGGCACCGTGTAGACGCCGAGCGCCTTGAGCGGTTCATCCAACAGGATCTTCCTCCGGTCGACCTCGAACCCCTGCGCGCGGAGGAGCTCCTCGATGTCGTGGGAGGTGACCGATCCGAACAAACGGTCCTCCTCGCCGACCTGCACGGCGGCGGTCACCGAGACCTTCCGCATCTTCTCCGCCAGGCGTTCCGCCTGCCGGCGCACCTTGTTCTCGCGGACGTCGCGGAGCTTCTCTTCCTCCGAGTACATCCGCCGGTTCCCGGACGTCGCCTCCACCGCGAGGCTCTTCGGGATCAGATAGTTCCGGGCGTAGCCCCTCGCGACGTCGACGGTGTCCCCCCGGTTCCCGAGGTTCTCCACCGACTCTCTCAGAATCACCTTCACGATTCGTCCCTCGCTTTCCTACGGCGCCTCCGCTTCGCTCGGCGGGCGCTCCAGTCTCCGAAAATCGAACCATGTATCGAACAATCCAACACAAACGGTCAAGAGAAGAAAGATCGGCAGGACAAGGAAGATCGCCGCCGCCAGGAAGAGGATCCGAACGAGAACCGGGACGTTCCTCTTCCCGAACTGCCAGGCGAGCACCGCTCCCCCCTGCAACAGGTAGATCCAGGATCCGAAGAGGAGCAGGTTCGCCCCGACCTCCCGAAACGGTGTGCGCCCGGCGAGAAGGCCGGCCAGTCCTCCGGCGAACACCCAGACCATCGCGAACGGCGCGCGCCACTCCCGGAACCCGGGGATCGGCCGGGCCGGCGTTCCGGAGCGCCGAAGCGCAGCCGACGCGATTGCGTAGGCCGCCCCGACGATCGCGAGGAGCACCAGAAACTCGGTCGCCGGAGCGAGGAGAACCGCAAGCTCGGCCGCCTCCCGAACCGTCTCCTCCAGGAGCTCGCCCCCCGCCGCCCCCTTCTCGATCCCCCGATAGAACGAAACGGTCGCCGCGGCCGCGCGTTCCGCTTCCTCCATCCGCACCTCCCGCGCTCCCGGAAGGAAGTGGAACGCGAGGAGCGCGAGGAGAAACGGCGTGGCTGCGAGCGGGACAAGCCTTCCGGGACGGTCCCCGCGGAGAAGGCCGCGCGCGAGGAGAAGCCCGGAGAGGCCGACCGGGAGCGCCGTTCGGCACGCCAGCAGGCCGTCCCTCGTCAAAAAGAAGAGGGCGGCCACCCCGATCGAGGCGGCGACCACGGCCTTTACCGGGTCCTCGCGAAAGAGAAGGACGAGAACAAGGGGGACGAGAAGCCGGGCGATCATCTCGGGGAACGCGCCGACGCCGGCGCCGGCGACCAAAGCCGAGCCGGCGCCGAAAAGCGCCCACGTCTTCGAGAGAGCCCGGGGCCCGCGGCTTACCTGCATCGCAACGCCCTCGCGCTCACTCCCCGATGTACGGGATCAGCGCCAGCTGCCGGGCCCTCTTGATCGCAGTGGTCAGCATCCGCTGGTGCTTGGCGCAGGTTCCGGAAATCCGCCGGGGCACGATCTTCCCCCGGTCGGTGATGAAACGACGGAGCCTCTTCTCGTCCTTGTAGTCGATTTCGGCGATCTTGTCCGCGCAGAACTTGCAGATCTTGCGCCGGCCCCGTCGGTCGTCGTCTCGAGATCTCGGCATGTGTCGCAACCTCCTTTCGAGATCTTCTCGTCGACGGGCGCCTCGCGGCGCCCGCGGCCGTCTTCGTTCGTCTCCCTAGAACGGGATCTCGTCATCCTCGGGCGCCGGGGGCTCCGGCCCCGCGTCCGCGGACGCTTCCTCGGTGGAGGAGGGCGCGCCCTCTCTCCGGTCGAGAACCTGAACGCTCATCGCGTTCACCTCGATCGCGTTCCGCCTCTGGCCGTCCTGTCCTTCCCAGGAGCGGCTTTGCAGCCTCCCCTCGACGAGAACGGCGCTCCCCTTTTTGAGCACGCTCGAGAGGCGCTCCGCCAGCTTCCGCCAGGCCACGACGTTGATGAAGCACGTCTCGTCGCGCCACTCTCCGCTCTGATCCTGAAAACGTCGGTTCACCGCGATGCCGAAGTTCAGCACCGCCGCTCCACCGGTCGTGTACCGGGTTTCCGGATCCCGGGTCAGCCTGCCGATCAGGAGGACCTTGTTCAGAGACCCCAACCTCACTTCCGCCATCCCTTCCTCTCCTTTCTCCCGACCTTGGGGCCGATCGCCCCGGTCCTCGGCCTTGCGCCGCCCGGCCGAGGAC
>JAGUYC010000010.1 GCA_020061515.1 Gemmatimonadota bacterium | reverse complement strand
CAAGCGTCTCTCTCTCGCGCGCGCGGTCGCATCGGCCGGCGTGCGGCTCTCCTTCCGATCGAAGAAGATCCACGCGGCGACCGGTCCCTGTTCCTTCGCGATCCGCTCCGCGAGGCGCGGGTGGATCTTTTCCTTCGGGGACGCGCCCGGTTCGTCCGCCCGCGCCGCGGAGCCCGCGAGAACGAAGACAAGACACGAGAAGAGCGCGAAGAGAACTCGACGGGTCCGGTGCACGCTCATTCCTCCTTCCTCGGGGAATCCATGCGATCCGTGTCTTTCTCGCGCGTTGGCGGGAGGTTCTCGGTGGCGACGACGAGCCGGCTCACGCGGAGGGAACGCGCGAGATCCATCACGAAGACGACCTTCCCGTACGGAACGCCGCGATCCGCTCGAAGGACGAGGTCGCGGGACGACGCCGCGTCGAGCGCGGACGCGAGGCGCTCCGCGACCTCGCCGTCCCCGATGATCCTCCCCTCAATGCGGACCGCTCCCGCTCCGTCGATCTGAACCTCCACTCCCTGCGAGCGGGTCGCCTCTCCCGTTCGCGCCTCGGGAAGATCGAGCGGGATTCCCGGAATGTCGCGGAATGTCGAGGAGACCATGAAGAAGATGAGGAGCAGAAAGAGCGCGTCGATGAGGGAGGTGACGTTGACGAGCGGCGCGCGCTTCTTCTCCCCTCCGAAGCTGAGCCCTCGCCGGTTCATGGAAGCCGGTCTTCCTCTCCCCGCATGCCGCGGAGCTTCCGAAGAAGCGTCGAGGCGAGATGCTCCATGTCCGAAACGATTTCGGCGGAGCGGCTCGAGAAGAAATGGTACGCGACGAGCGCGGGGATCGCGATCGAAAGCCCGACGGCGGTCGTGATGAGCGCCTCCGAGATCCCGCCCGAGAGCGCGTTCGCGTTGCCGACGCCGATGAGCGCGATCACGCGGAAGACGCGGATCATGCCGGTCACCGTGCCGAGAAGGCCGAGGAGCGGCGCCACGCCCGCGATCGCCTCGAGCGCAGTGATCCCGCGCTCGATCTCCTTCGCCTCGCGCCTCCCGGCGTCCGCGACGATCTCGCGCGCCTCCTCGGGCGGAAGATGCCGGCTTTCGAGCCCTGCGCGGATCACGTTTGAGAGGCTCCCCGGGTTCCGGTCGAGGATTTTGAGCGCGAGGTCGACGTCCCTCGGGCCGTCGATCGTCTCGACGAGCTGCGCGACTTCGGGGAGAAGGATCTTCGAGCGTCTTAGGTTCAGAAGGCGCTCGATGATCACCGCGAGGGCGAGAACCGAGCAGATCCCGAGAGGGATCATGAGAGGTCCGCCCGCCACGAGGAACGCGAGGAAGCCCTTCATTCGTTCACCTGTAATAGAACGTGCACGTGATCACCCATCGTTCCTCCGGAAATCCCTCGGGAAGGGGCGGGAAGGGCGCCGCGTAGCGGATCGCGTTCAGCGCCGCGACGTCGAGCGAGGGATGGTCCGCGTTCTTCAGCGCTTCGAGGCCCCCGAGGGTGCCGTCCCTCTCGATGATGAAGCGCGCGACCGTGTCCCCCCCGTACGGAAGCCCGCCGCGGAACGCAACCGGAGGATACCATTTCTCCTCGATCCTCGTCTTGAGCGCGAGAAGGTACGGGGCGAACTCGAAATCGACCGTGTGGAACGAGAGGTCGCCGGGGATCTTCGCCGTCCCCCGCTTGTTGTCGAACGACCGCCTCTCAAGCGAGCGGACGACGTCTCGGCGAATCTCGGAGGGAGAGAGCGCCAGGGGCCTCGTGCGGAGTCCTTCCGGCTCCTCCGCGGGCTCCTCCGCGGCGGTTCCAGCGCCCGGCTCCTCCGCGCGCAACTCCTCTCGGGCGCTCTCCATGAGGGGCGATGCGCCCTCCGATCGGGGCCGATCGTTCTCGGCGTCCAACGGCGTCTCGGACGGCTCGGAACGGGCGAGGCTCTTCTTCGTCGAAACGAAGCGGGTGGCCGGAACGCTCTCCGCCTCCGGCCCGGGCGTCGGCTCCACGAACTCAAAGACGAGCGGGTCGAGCGCGGGAAGGGGCGTGTCGATCTCCTTCGCGCCGAGCCAATCGCGCGCCGGGTCGCATCGTCCGATCCCGATCGGGGTCAACACGTGCACGAGAAGCGAGAGAAGGAACGTCCTTCTCAGACTCCAGATGCGGCGGCTTGTCTTCCGAGTGGTTCCCATAGCGAGCGGGGAGAAAGGAACGCAGATCGCCCAGCGACCCGCTCAGGGGATTCTCTCGATCGTCCGGCCCGAACCGCGTCCGGCGAGAGGGAACGCGCGGCCGCGCGAGGAAGCCCGCGCGCCGACCCGGCTAACGGAGCTTCTTCTTGTGGCGGTCTCTTTTCAATCGCTTCTTGCGCTTGTGAGCCGCGATCTTGGCGCGTTTCCGCTTCTTGCCGCACGGCATCGGTCGTGTTCTCCTCGACGGGCTCTCTTCGGCCCGGTCCGTTCGCGATCAGAAGGTCTCGGGGCGATCTCCCGACATGCCGGCGGCCTCGGCTCCGAGCTCCTTCCCTGTTTTCTCCGAGGGCTCCTCGACGCCGTCGACAAGAGCCTTCAGCTCCCGGGAGACCTTGAAGAAGGGGACGAGCTTGGGCGGGACGTGAACCGTCGCGCCCGAACGAGGGTTGCGCGCCACCCGGGCCTTGGCGTACTTGATCTTGAAGCTCCCGAAACCACGAATCTCGACGTGCCCGTTGTTGATCAGTGTCTGGCAGATGGCCTCGAGAAATCCGTCGACGATGAGGGCCACGTCCTTCTTCGGCAGCCCTGTGGCCTGCACCACCTCGTCCACAAGATCAGCTTTTGTCATCGGAACCCTCCCGATCGATCGCCCGGGCCGATGCGGGCAGCCGCAGCCTGCCTACACATTCCGAGGGAAAACTAGCAGGTCGGTGGAGAACGTGTCAACTCTTTTTTAATGCGTGACTTGGGGCTCCGGGGCTTCCTCGGGCAAGCGGAACTCCTCCACCGCCTCTCCCGGCCGGAGAACGAGCGAACGTTCGGAAAGCACGGAGGTTGCGCTGTCCGGGCCCTCCAATCGCATCCTCTCGATCGAGCCGCGGAGGAGCCGAACCCGGTACGAGCCGGCCTGAAGATCGGTAACTCGATACGCCCCCGTCGAATCCGGCTCCGTGAGGGACGGCGCCGCCGCGGTGTCGTCCTCTGCCTCCACGGCGACGACGAGCGAGTCGGTCCCCTCGTCGACCGGCACCGTCCCCTCGATCGATCCGGGCGTGTCGGCGCTCACGAGTCGGATCCGGAGCGAGTCGGCGGCCGGATGCTCGGGCGTGAGCGCGAACGAATCCGAATAGCCGTACAGTTCTCTTTCGAAGTCGATCGCGCCGTCCTCGGTCTCGTCTTGGAACGCGAGCACGAGGCGCGGCCCCCCGTCCCCCACGGGAAGCGGCCGAAGCCGGAACGCGCCCTCTCGAGAGGCTTCGCTTTCGAGGAGGATGCGCGCGGGCGTCGAGTCTCCCTCCGCCGGCAGGATCGCGCGAACGGTCGCGGGCGGCGCTTTCGCCGACTTGGACAGCCCCTCGATCGCGCCGCTCACGCTTCCTCTCGGGAGGCTCTCTGCGGACGTGAACGAGAAGGAATACGGCTCGCGGATCTTGTTCCCCCTTCGATCCTCGGCCCTCCCGGAGACGAGGATCGTGATCGGTCCCTTCGGCATCGCATCCGAACGGTCGAAGAAGTCGGCCTCGATGAGGAGCGTGGTCTTCTCCCAGTCGGTCCGAATCCTCCCTGGCGTCGGAAAGACGCGGAGCGTCTTCTCGACGGAACGCTTGTCCATCTTCTCGCTGAAGGTGATCGTCGCGGCGAAGGGCGGACGGACTCGGGTCGAGTCGGCCGCGGGGAACGTCGAGAGGATCGACGGCGGGGTGTCGTCGACCGGTCCCCCCGGAGGCGCGCCCATCTGCGCGCACCCGAGAAGGACGAGGGCGAGAAGCGGCGCGGTCTTTCTCATGCGAGCAGCCATTCGAGAACTGCCTTCTGCGCATGCAGGCGGTTCTCCGCTTCGTCAAAGACGACCGAGTGAGGTCCGTCGATCACCTCGGCGGTGATCTCTTCGCCGCGGTGCGCCGGCAGGCAGTGAAGGACGAGCGCGTCCGCCTTCGCGAGACGAAGGAGCTCCGCGTTGATCTGAAACGGCGCCATCGCGCGCGCGCGTTTCTCTCTCTCCGCCTCTTGCCCCATGCTTGCCCACACGTCGGTGTAGAGAACGTCCGCGTCCTTCGCCGCGGCGCGCGGGTCGTGAAGGATCTCGATCTTCCCCCCGCGCTTCTTTGCCGTCTCAACGATTTCCGCGCTCGGCTCGAACCCTTCGGGGACGGCGATCCGAAGCGTGAAAGGCAGAAGCCCCGCGGCGTTGATCCACGAGTGGGCGACGTTGTTCCCGTCGCCGAAGAAGGAGACGACCCGGTTCTCGATGCTTCCGCGGTGCTCGATCACCGTGAGGATGTCGGCGAGGATCTGGCACGGATGCAGGAGGTCGGTGAGGCCGTTGATCACGGGGATCGGCGCGTGGCGCGCGAGATCGACCGCGATCGTGTGATCGAACGTGCGGATCATGATCGCGTCGAGGTAGCGCCCGAGGACCTCGCCGACGTCCCCCACCGCCTCGCGCGAGCCGATGCCGATCTCCTTGTCGGTGAGGTAGATCGTGCGCCCTCCGAGGTGCATCATCCCCGCCTCGAAGCTGACCCGCGTCCGAAGGCTCGGTTTGTGAAAGATGAGCCCGAGGATCTTCCCCTCGAGCGTCCGCTTTTCCCTTCCTTCCTTCCTCGCGTTCTTCATCTCGAGGCCCCGGCGGAGGAGGCGCTCCAGATCGGGGCGGTCCAAGTCGGCGATCGAAAGGAAATCCTTCTTCGGCATGCTCACTCCTTTTCAGAGAACACACGCTACAGTATAAACCGGCTCTGGTCTCCGTCGCGCGCGATCGCTCCGAGCCTCTCCTCCACCCTCGCGGCGTCGACGACGATCGTCTTCTCCGCGCAGTCGGGAAGATCGAAGAGCTCCTTCTCGAGAAGCGCCGAGAGGAGCGTGTGAAGGCGCCGCGCGCCGATGTTCTCCGTCCGGTCGTTCACCGTCTCGGCCAAACGCGCGATCTCATCGATCGCCTCCTCTTCGAAGAGGAGCTCCGCCCCCTCGGCGGCGACGAGCGCGGAGTATTGCTTGACGAGCGAATTTTCAGGTTCCTTCAAGATCCGGACGAAATCGGCCGCTGTCAGCGCCTCGAGCTCGACCCGGATCGGAAAACGCCCCTGAAGCTCGGGAATCAGGTCGGACGGACGGGCCTGATGGAACGCTCCCGCTCCGATGAAGAGGATGTGGTCGGTCGCGACCATTCCGTACTTGGTTTGCACCTGGGAACCCTCGACGATCGGAAGGAGGTCCCGCTGCACTCCCTCGCGCGAAACGTCCGGCCCGTGGTCCCGCCCGCTTCCGACGATCTTGTCGATCTCGTCGAGGAAGATGATCCCCGCTTCCTCGGTCCTTCTCTTCCCTTCCTCGACTGCCCTGTCCCGATCGACGAGCGACTCAAGCTCCTCTTCGACGAGAATCCGTCTCGCCTCGCGAACGCGGACGCGGCTTCTCTTCGTCTTCTTGGGGACGAGGCGCTCGAGTGTTTTCTGGACGTCGGCGTCGACCGCGCCCATTCCGCTCGCCGCGAAGAGGTTGAAGAGCGGCGTCCCCTTCTCCGCGATCTCGATCGTGACGAGGCGCTCCTCGAGCGCTCCCGCGCGGAGCCGATCGAGCAGCGGCTCCTCCCTCGTTCCCTCCGCGGGCGAGGCGATCCCGGACGGATCGACCGCGATCACTCCGGGAGGCGCGGCCCGCCCTGCCGGTTCCTCCGCGGAGAGAAGAGCGAGAAGCTTCGCCTCCGCGCGGCGCTCGGCCTCGGCGGCCGCCTCCGCTCGGATCTCCTTCTCGACCTCGCCGATTCCGATCTCGAGAAGATCGCGGACCATCGACTCCACGTCCCGGCCGACGTATCCGACCTCGGTGTATTTCGAGGCTTCGACCTTGAGAAACGGGGCGCGGGCGACCCGCGCGAGACGCCGCGCGATCTCCGTCTTTCCGACGCCGGTCGGGCCGATCATCAGGATGTTGGCCGGGAGGATCTCCTTTCGAATCGGCTCGGACGCCTCGCGACGCCGCCAGCGGTTCCGAAGGGCGATCGCCACGGCTCGCTTCGCCTTTTCCTGGCCGACGATGAAGCGGTCGAGCTCGCGGACGATCGCGCGCGGCGCGGGAAGATCCTTGAGACGCGAAGTGTTCATGCGAGCTCCTCCACGACGATCTCCTCGTTCGTGTAGACGCAGAGGCCGGCCGCGATCCGGAGCGACTCCTCGACGATCCGCCCCGGCGGAAGATCGGTGTGCCGAAGGAGCCCGCGCGCGGCGGCGAGGGCGTAGCCGCCTCCGCTTCCGATCCCGAGTAGCCCGTCGTCCGGCTCGATCACCTCGCCGGTCCCGGAGATGAGAAGGGTGTGCTCCTTGTCCATCGCCGCGAGAAGCGCCTCGAGTCGGCGGAGCATGCGGTCGGTCCGCCAGTCGCGCGCGAGCTCGACCGCT
>JAGUYC010000050.1 GCA_020061515.1 Gemmatimonadota bacterium | reverse complement strand
GGCCGCGGGTCGTGAGCGGATCGGCAGGCCCCGGCGCGCTGCGGAACTCGCCGGGCAGCCCCCTTCCCCCGTCTCCGAGCGAAGAGAGCTCGGACGGCTTGGACGGATCGAGGTTGACCCGGCGATGCGCGCATCTCCCAGGTTAAAGCCCCGCTTTCCTCCGGTCGATACGAGGAGAGCGGGGCAAACCTGTTCATGGGGGATGTGATGGCGCATTCGGAGATTCGGGAGACGCTCGCTCTCGTCGGGGACCTTCGCGAGCTCGCGCAGAAGGGGAAGCTCGGCGAGACCGAGAAGGAGGTGGCGACCAAGCAGCGCCTCCTCAAGATCGCGACCGAGATCTCCGCGTGCCTCGCGCGGTTCGAGGAGCGCCAAGCTCCCGCCGCAGGGAGCGCGCAGGACGCGGATCCCGAGACGCGGGAGGTGCGCCTCACCGCGCTCGGCCGCGTGACGGCCGAGGTCGGCTATCAGCTGAACAACCTTCTCGCGCTCGCCTCCACGCGGCTCGAGCTGATCGACATCTCCCTCCGGGCGGGCGATCGGGAGAAGGCGCTGGCGAACTCCGCCCTCGCTCGGGAATACCTCCGGCAGGTGGAGGTGCTCGCTCTCCGGCTGACCGATTTCTCCGAGCAGCCGGTGCAGTCGATGCGAAGCGACCTGAACCGGATCGTCCGGAACACGGTTTCCTTTGCTCGGCTTCTCGCTCCTTACGAGAACATCGAGTTCGAGACCGACCTGGCGGGGGATCTCCCCGCGGTCTTCCTCGACCCGCCGCGCTGGCACCAGCTTCTCCTCTCGCTCTTCGCCAACGCGGCCGATGCGGTCGGCCGCCGGAAGGGCGAGGGCGGCCGCATTCGTGTCTCGACCTCGGTCGATCCGTCGACCGGGCGGATCGTCCTCCGTGTCCGCGACGAAGGGCGCGGCATCGCGCCGGAGAATCTTCCCCGCGCCTTCGAGCCCGGCTTCACGACGAAGGGGGCCGGGCGGGAGGGGCTCGGCCTCACGACCTGCAAGCGGATCGTCGAGGAAGCGGGCGGCACGATCGCGCTCGCGAGCGACCCCGGCCGCGGAACCACCGTCACGATCGCCCTACCGGCGGCTCGCTGACGGCGACCTTCCGAACTACTTTCTGTACAGGCTTTCGGGGCCGGGCCGCGAAGCTCCTTGCTCCGCTTCGTCGGGGTTGACGGGCACGGCCCCAAACCGTACTATACTTGATTCCGACCAGGCGATCCGGACCCCGGGCGGGCGCGCGCGGGGTCCTTTCTCGGAGACCCTTTCTGCGGAGAGGAAGGAAAGATGGCGATCACGATCGGTATCAATGGGTTCGGCCGGATCGGCCGCCTCGTTTTTCGAAGAGCGTACAAGGATCCGAACATCCGTTTCGCCGGGATCAACGACCTCACGGACGCGCCGACTTTGGCGCATCTCCTCAAGTACGATTCGGTGCACGGCGTGTTGAACGAGACCGTCAAGGCGGAGGGGAACGCGATCCGCGTCGCCGGGCAGGAGATCCGCGTGTTCGCGGAGATGGATCCCTCGCGCCTCCCGTGGGCGGATCTCGGCGTCGACGTCGTCATCGAGGCGACGGGGAAGTTCCGGAAACGGGACGAGGCGTCCCGCCACCTCGAGGCGGGAGCGAAGAAGGTTCTCATCTCCGCCCCGGCGAAGGATCCGGACATCACGATCGTCATGGGCGTGAACGACGCCTCGTACGATCCGGAGAAGCACCACATCATCTCGACCGCCTCCTGCACGACGAACTGCCTCGCGCCGGTGGCGAAAGTGCTGCACGACAATTTCGGAATCCAAAAGGGATTCATGACGACCATTCATGCCTATACGAATGATCAGCGGATTCTCGATCTTCCCCACAAGGATCTTCGCCGGGCGCGGGCGGCCGCGCTCTCGATGATCCCGACGACGACCGGCGCCGCGTCGGCCGTTGCGCTCGTCCTTCCCGAACTCAAGGGGAAGCTCGACGGGATGGCGGTGCGCGTGCCGACGGCGGATGCGTCCCTCGTCGATCTCGTGGCGCTCCTCTCGCGCGAGGTGACCGCCGCGGAGATCAACGAGGCGCTCCGCGCGGCCGCGGAGAACTCTCCGCTGCGGGGATATCTCGTCTATTGCGAAGAGCCGATCGTGTCGGTCGACGTGATCGGGAACCCGGCGAGCTCGATCGTCGACAGCCTTTCGACCGCCGTTCTCGATGGGAACATGGTGAAGGTTCTCTCGTGGTACGACAACGAGTACGGGTACGCCTGCCGCATGGTGGACATGAGCCTGAAGGCGGCGGGCTAGCTCGAGTCCGGAGAGCGCCTCATCCGGAGGACCGATGATGAAGAAGATGACCCTTCGCGACGCGGACGTGCGCGGCATGCGCGTTCTCATGCGCGTGGACTTCAACGTTCCGATGAACAAAGACGGAACGGTCGCCAGCGACGAGCGGATCCGCGCCTCGCTCCCCTCGATCCGGCACGTGCTCGAGGGAGGGGGCTCGCTCGTTCTCATGAGCCATCTCGGACGGCCGAAGGGGAAGGTCGATCCGGTCTTCTCGCTCGCGCCGGTCGCGAAGCACTTGGCGGGTCTTCTTCCCGGGTCGACCGTCCGCTTCGCGGAGGATTGCGTCGGCGAGAAGGCGGAGAAGGCGGCCGGGTCGCTTCGGCCGGGCGAAGTTCTTCTTCTCGAGAACCTCCGCTTTCATGAGGAGGAGGAGAAGAACGACGCGGAGTTCGCCGCGCGTCTCGCCGCGCTCGGCGAGGTGTACGTGAACGACGCGTTCGGGACGGCGCACCGCGCGCATGCGTCGACCGCGGGAGTGACCGCGCACTTTCCCGTGCGCGCCGCCGGCCTTCTCATGGAGAAGGAGATTGACTATCTGTCGCGTCTTCTCGAGAACCCGCCGCGTCCGTTCGTCGCCGTGCTCGGCGGGGCGAAGATCAGCGGGAAGATCGACGTGATCCGGAACCTCGCGGGGAAGGTCGACCGCCTCCTCATCGGGGGCGGGATGTGCGGGACGTTCTTCGCCGCCCGAGGCCTTGAGATCGGCGACTCGCTCCTGGAGGAGGACCGGATCGAGATGGCGAGGGAGCTGCTCGAGGGGGATGGAGCGCGCAAGATGCTCCTTCCCGAGGACGCGCTCGTCGCGGACCGACTCGAGGAGGACGCCCAGACGCGGGTCGTTCCGGTGGAAGGCGTCGAAAAAGGGTGGCGGATCGTCGACATCGGTCCGAAGACGGCGAGGACGTTCGCCGCGGAGATCGGATCGGCGCGTACGGTTTTCTGGAACGGTCCGATGGGTGTCTTCGAGAAGAAGCCGTTCGCGCGGGGAACCGAGAGCCTCGCCCGCGCGCTCGCGGAGGCGACCGAGAGGGGCGCGGTGACGGTCGTCGGGGGAGGCGACACGGTGCGCGCCCTGCACGACGCGGGAGTCGGCTCGCGCGTGTCGCACGTCTCGACCGGCGGAGGGGCGTCGCTCGAGTTTGTCGAAGGAAAGGAGCTTCCCGGGATCGCCGCTCTGTCGGATCGATAGCCGGCAGCGATGGCCTCGTGAAGGCGCTCTTGGAGATATTTCGCGTGAGAAAGAAACTGATCGCCGGGAACTGGAAGATGAACTTGACGCGTGAAACGAGCGCGTCTCTCGCCGGGGAAGTGCGCCGTTTCGCCCTGGAGAGGAAGGCGGACCGCGAGGTGCTCCTCGCGCCCCCCTTCCCGTATCTCGAGGCGGTGCGCGCGGCGATCGAGGGGAGTCTCGTGCTCCTCGGCGCGCAGGACGTCTCTCCCCACGCGCCGGGCGCGTACACCGGCGAGGTCTCGGCGGAGATGCTCCTCGATCTCGGATGCGCGCGGGCGATCGTCGGGCACTCGGAGAGAAGGGAGAGCGGAGAGACCGACGCGATCGTCCGGGGGAAGGCAAAGCGGGCGGCCGATCTCGGTCTCGGGATCATCCTCTGCGTCGGCGAGAGGGAAGAGGAGCGACTGCGCGGCGAGGAGAAACGGGTGGTGGAGAGGCAGCTTCGGGAGGCGCTCTCCGGCTTCAGCGGCCGCGACGCGGAGGAGAAGCTGGTCGTCGCCTACGAGCCGGTCTGGGCGATCGGCACCGGGCGGACCGCGACCGCTCGCGACGCGGAGGAGATGCACCGCTTCGCGCGCGGCGTTCTCGCGGAGCTGTTCGGGGAAGGGGCCGCGCATTCGATCCGCATCCTCTACGGAGGAAGCGTGAAGCCGTCGAACGCGGCGGAGCTTCTCGCGAAGGATGAGATCGACGGCGCGCTCGTCGGCGGCGCGAGCCTCGACGCGGCGTCGTTCGCGGAGATCATTTCGTCATAAACTATCCTTAGAACGGAAGGACGGGGCTTCGACATGACGGCGTTTCTCACGGCCATCCACATCATCAACTGCACCCTGCTCGTCGTGGTGGTTCTCCTCCAGTCGAGCAAGGGAGGCGGGCTCGCCGGAGCGTTCGGCGGGGGCGCCGCGACGCAGGCGGTCTTCGGCGGGCGCGGGGCGGGGACCTTCCTCTCGCGCACGACGACCGTTCTCGCGGTCGTCTTCATGCTGACCTCGCTCACCCTCACGTTCCTCAGCAGGCAGCGGACCGCGGAAGCGGACAGCGCGATTCGAAGGGCGCTCGAACAGGAGGGGCGGGTGACCGTTCCTTCGCGAGGGCTCCCGGAGACCGGGCTTCCGGAGGCGGGGATCCCCGAGGCCGGAGCGCCGCAGGGGGAGACCGAGGCGCCGGCGGCGGGGGCGGGAGAGCCCTAGCCTGGACTATGCACGCGTTTCCTACTGCGGCCGCGGATCGCGGCATCGAGAGGCCTCCCTTCCGTCGCCGCTTCCTCAACAGGGACCCGTGGCGCGCTTGGATCTTGTCGCGACGGCGAGGAGCGACAAGTCTTAGCGCGCCGGGGGGGAGGCCGAGACTACGTTTCCGGGAGCGGCTCGTCCAGGTCGGCCTCTCGGCTCGCGCTCCGCGTCCTCGCGACGAAAACGCGTGCATAATCCGGGCTAGTAGGCCGGATGGGCCGCTCGGAGAGGGCGTTGACTTCCAAAGGCCTTGCGGTTAGCATCTGTCTCGACCCCATGCGTTTTCGTGCCGGGGTGGTGGAATTGGTAGACACGCTGTCTTGAGGGGGCAGTGGGCGACGCCTGTGCGGGTTCGAATCCCGCCCCCGGCACCACTTGGGTCGAGGATCGCGCGAGGTTCCTGCTGCGGCCCGGGATCGCGGGCCGCGAGACCGGTCTTCCTTCGCGGCTTTCCTCATCGTAGCTCGGGCTACGATTCCGGAAAGCCGCTCGTCCAGACCGGCCTCTCGCCTCGCTCCCCTGGGCCTCGCGACGGAACCTCGCGCGATCCTCGACCCTTTCTCACGCGCTCCGCAAGGCCTCGCGACGGATTTCCTCTTCGCCGGCGCGCTGCCTTCTTCGCTCTTCTCTTCCCGCGGATGTCCGTCTATTCTCGTTTCGTTGTCGCTGTTTCGGTTCGGTGGAGAGGGAGCATTCATGGACATCATCGGCCCGATCGACGAAGCGGTTCGCAAGAACACGGTGCGGAGATGCCGCGAGAGGGGAATCCGCATCCCGACCCTCGCCGAGATGCGGAATCCGGAGAGAATCCCGGCCTCGGTGCGCGCGAGGCTTCCCGGCGTCGGCCTCGACGACGTCGATCCGGCGAACCTCTATCGCATCACGTGGAAGAACGATCCGAAGACGGGGCTTTTCGGGGAGGGGAACTGGATCGAGTTTCCGGCGACGCTCACCGGGGTTCGGGCGCGCATCGTCGGTCTCGTCGGGCGCTGGTTCCCGACCGGCTCGCACAAGGTCGGCGCCGGTTTCGGATGCCTCGTCCCTCGCCTCGTGAACGGCTCCTTCGATCCGACGAAGCAGAAGGCGGTCTGGCCGTCGACCGGGAACTACTGCCGCGGAGGGGCGTTCGATTGCGCGCTCCTCGCGTGCGACGCGGTCGCGATTCTTCCCGAGGGGATGAGCCGCGAGCGTTTCGATTGGCTTCGCTCGATCGGAGCCGAGGTGATCGCGACCCCGGGGTCCGAGTCGAACGTCAAGGAGATCTTCGACAAGTGCAAGGAGATCCGCGCGACGAGGCCCGACTGCGTGATCTTCAACCAGTTCGACGAGTTCGGGAACTCGATCTGGCATTACCACCAGACCGGGCCGTTCGCCGAGGAGGTGTTCCATCGCGTCGGCGGCGCGCGCGCGCGTCTTGCGGCGTTCGTCAGCGCGACCGGCTCCGCCGGAACGATCGCCGCGGGGGATTATCTTCGCACGCGCTTTCCAGACATCCGCATCGTCGCCGCCGAGGCGCTCCAGTGCCCCACCCTTCTCGAGAACGGGTTCGGCGAGCACGGCATCGAGGGGATCGGCGACAAGCACGTTCCGTGGATCCACAACGTGCGGAACACCGACCTCGTGTGCGCGATCGACGACGCGGCGTGCCTCGCGCTTCTTCGTCTCTTCAACGAGCCGGAGGGCGCGAAGTTCTTGATCCGCGAAGGAGTCTTCGAGGATTCGGTGCGCGCGCTTCCGCTCCTCGGGATCTCGTGCATCTGCAACCTCGTCGCCGCGATCAAGACCGCCTCGTACTACGAGATGGACGAAGGGGACGTCCTCGTGATCCCTCTCACCGATTCTTCGGAGCTTTATCGTTCGAGGCTTCAAGAGATGCGCGAGAAGCGGGGCGACCTCGGAACGGACGAGGCGGCGCGGATCTACGCGAGGGATCTCCAAGGGATCGGCGTCGATCACCTGCGGGAGCTCGGTTACCACGACCGGAAGCGCATCCACAACCTCAAGTACTTCACGTGGGTGGAGCAGCAGGGGAAGACCGCCGAGGATCTCCGGCGCCTCTGGGACCCGGACTTCTGGAGCGCGGTCTACGCCTCCGCCGATGCCTGGGACCGGGCGATCGAGGCGTTCAACCGGGAGACCGGGCTCGGGTAGGACGGCCCCCGAGCGGCCGGAGCCCCCGGGGAAGGTCTCCGGGCAGCCTCCAGGCCGCGATTCCGCTGTGGACAAGCCCCCCGTGAGCGTGTATAATCATTTACGTTACGGATTGTTCCGTGTGGTTGGTAGGTCTCCCGTTCCCGACAATCGGACCGTCGGCTCCCTCAAGGAGAAAGAGGCATGAAGCTCGTCAGCAAACGCCGGACCGGCCTGTTCCTCGGAGCGGCCGCCCTCCTCGTGGTTCCCATCCTCCTGCTGCTTCCGGGCGACCAGGCGGCTCCGTCTCCGGAGTTCGCCGATCTCTGGAACTCGCACGACCCGTTCGATCAGATCGTTAAGGAAGCGACGATCCTCGGGGTGAACCAGATCGTGAACGGTCTCCAGTGCATCGAGGGCCCAGGGGTCGCGCTCTGCTTGCATCCCGATACCGACCCGGAGACGGCCGAGGAGATCCTCCGCAACCTGCCGACCTACGTTCCTTCTCTCGGCATGGGAAAGGAGACCTACAACGGCCAGGGTCGCTGGTCCTACACCGTGACCGACGGGAGCACGGGAACCGAGGGGAACCCGATCACGCTGACCTGGAGCTTCGTTCCGGACGGAACGAACGCGGACGGTGGTCCGAGCAACCTCTTCGCGGTCTTCAACGCGGTCTGGGGGAGCACGGGCTGGCAGACGAAGATCCGCAACGCCTTCGATAAATGGGACGACGTGCTCGGCACGACCTACATCGAGGTTTCGGACGACGGCGCTCCTCTCCCGAGCTCGCCCGGCGCGCTCGGCCTCCGCGGCGATGTTCGGCTCTCCGGCCGGTCGATCGACGGTTCGGGGAACGTTCTCGCGTACAACTACTACCCGAACGGCGGGGACATGGTCCTCGACACGGACGACGTGTACTATTACTACGTCCCGACCGGGAACTTCGCCAACTTGAGAAACGTCGTGATGCACGAGCACGGCCACGGGATGGGGCTCGGGCACGTGATTCCGGAGAACTGCACGAAGCTGATGGAGGCGTACGCCTGCGGAGCGATCTTCATCGGACCGCAAGACGATGACATCCGCGGCGGACAGAGGCTCTACGGCGATAAGTGGGAGAACGACGATACGCCCGCGACGGCAAACGCCCTCGGTGCGCTTGTGGACACGCTGGTCGTCGACACGCTCTCGATCGACCGCAACACCGACGTCGACTGGTTCCTCTTCAGCTCGAGCGGCGCCCTGACGGTCTGGGTCGACCCGATCGGCGCAAGCTACTTCCTCGGGAACCAGGGTGGAAGCGAGAGCTGGATCGCCACCGACTCGATCCTGGATCTGGACTTCTGCCTCTATGACGGAACCGGGACGGTCCTCCTCGACAGCGTGTACGCGGTGGGCAAAGGGGGGACCGAGGTTCTCACCGACTTCCCGCTCCCCGCGGAAGACGACTACATGATCAAGGTCTTCCGGAAGGCGGGATCGGGGAGCCTGATCCAGCGGTACAAGATGACCCTCATCCGCTCGACGAGCACCGACGTGGCGCTCGCGGAGGATCGGGTTCCGGTTCCCTCGTCGCTCGACCTGTCGGTTGCGCCGAACCCGTTCAACCCGACCACGACGGTGAAGTTCTTCGCCTCCAAGGCGGGGCCTTACGTGGTGGAGATCTTCGATGTGGCCGGCCGCCTCGCGCGCGTTCTCGAGGGGCGCTCCTCGAGCGCGGGATGGACGGAAGTCCCGTGGGACGGCAGGAGCGACGACGGCGCTGCCGCGGCAAGCGGTCTGTACCTCGTGCGAGCGACATCCGGTGGGCGGAGCGAGACGGCGCGCGCGCTTCTCGTCCGTTAGAATCGGCTCGACAGCGAATACGATCCGACGCGGGGTCCCGGACCGGCGAGGTCCGGGACCCTTACGTTCGGGGGAGAAGGGTCGATCCTTCGAGGGAGGGAGACTCGCCTTGCGGAGGCGTTCTCCTTGGTGCTATCTTTGGGCGCGAAGGCGGAACTCGAACCGAATCAACCCGATATGGAATCCCGAAAGAACGGTCCCAGCGCTCTCGAGATCAACCTCCAGCGGACCTCCACCAAGGTGGAGATCCCGACGGAGCAAGGAGCCCTTCTCGATGCGACCCGCGGGTCGGTCGGCGTCCACGAGAAGACCCGGACTCTTCTTGAAGAGGTCAACCATCCCTATGTGAACTGGCCGCACGTGATCGGCGAGCTCGGTCCTTATGCGACCGGCAGCTTCTACTACCACAATTCCTACGAGAAGGGACACGAGGCGATCCGCGTGATCGTCGGGATCTTCTTCGCGGCCGCCGAGAAGACCGCGTCGGCGGATCTTCGCGTCGACGCCCTCCGCTCGCTTCTCCGCTATCTCGAGAAGGTGTTCGAGGAGTCGGGGCCGCAGCGCGAGCGGAACCGTCCCGTGCTGGAAGAGGCGTTCCGCAGGCTCGAAGGGGTGTTCGAGAAGAATCCGGACGACGCGGCTCGTCTCTCCGGCGCGGCCCGGCGAGCTGCGCGGAGCGCGCTCGAGCACGACCCCGGCCTCGATCGTGGCCTCGTCCTCTCCGCGACGGAGAAGGCGCTCGGCGAGACGTATCGGATGTGGCTCGCTCGGCCTGATCCGATCGCATGGGTCGATGGAAACGCCCTCGCGGATCTTCCCTCTCTCCGAAGACTCTCGCACGAGAGCCTCCGGGCATCCGCCGCTCGGCTCGTCGCCCGCCCCCGGGAGGAGGCGTTCGTCGAGGACGCCGAGGACCTCCCGGATCAGACGGGGATCGAGAGCCTCTATCTTCAGGCGGCGGAGGAGGTCGAACGGGCGCACGAGGGATGGGAGGGCTACACGGGGAAGGTTCTCTTTCTCCTCAAGATCCTCGATTCGCCTCTGTTGCGACAGGTTCGGGAGCCGGCCCTCCGCTCGGTGAACCGGGCTTTGTCGCGCGCGCTCCGCCTCGAGGAACGGCCGCACGCGGACCGCTTCATCGACGCCGTGTTCGACAGCTTCGGACGCGGTTGGCTGCAGCACGACACGACCGTCCTCGACTGCATGCACACGGTGGCGAAAGAGGTCCTCCGATCCAAGGACGACCGGCTCATCCAGAAGGTGATCGACCGAATTCTCGACCACGGGTTCGAGACGCCCGAGATCCGCGGGGTGAACGAGCTCTGGCAGTTCGAGACGAACCCCGCGCACGTGAAGAACATCCGCATGTGGGTCGATCTGATCGCGCTCGATCCTTTGCGCATGAAACGTCTTCTCGCCGGTCTCATCTTCCACCTTCGGCTCGGCGGGATCTTCATCAGCGACACCGATCTGTTCCAGAAGGATATGGCCGATCTTCTCAACGCCGACATCCGTCCGGTGTTCAACCTCGTGAAGCAGCTCGGCCGGCTCTTCCCCATCTACTTCGTCGAGATCGGCGCGGAGGGGCAGCTTCGAAGCGTCTCCACCCGCGCGGACGAGATCGGGCGCCGCCGGGATTCGGTCGTGCACTTCCTTCGCAAGCAGTGCCATGTGGAGAGCTCGTATCGCCTCATCGGCTTCAGCGAGGCGCTGCTCCGCTACTGGGCGACCGGCGAGGCGGAGCTCCTGAAAGCGTATCTCCCCGCCGAGATCTTCGGGCACGTCCTCGAAGAGACGGAAGCGCGCGAGGAGATGGCCCGCGTGTTCGTCCCCCTCGCGGGACAGGAGGAGGGTTTCCCCGAGTCTCTCCTGTTGAAGAGCGAGGAGGAGACGGGTCGGATCGTCGCGGCGTGCGGCGAGATCCCGGAAGAGACGCGGGAGAAGGCGGCGCTCACGATTCGCCTCTACCAGCTTCTCGACCAGAAGTATCGGATCGGCCCTCGGGGAGTTCTCGACGCCTTGAAGGCGGCGTCGCTCGTCGATCCGAGGGAGGTTGAGGCGCTCGAGGAGAGCCTGAACGCGGGGCAGCATCTTCCCGCGCTCGAAACGCT
Source organism: Gemmatimonadota bacterium (assembly GCA_020061515.1). Lineage (GTDB taxonomy): Bacteria > Orphanbacterota > Orphanbacteria > Orphanbacterales > Orphanbacteraceae > VGIW01. The sequence continues at coordinate 44,488 of JAGUYC010000050.1, read as the reverse complement.
CGTCGAGATTCTCGAGGGGCTGAAGAAGATCCTCCTCGATCCGACGCCCGCCGAGTCGCGCGAGGACATCTACCACAAGAGACACATCGCGGCGGGCATCCCGTCCATGTACGGGAGGTTCCTCAACCGCAAGCTCGAGGCGCTCGGGCTTTCGTATCGGATCGAGAGTCTCGCGACGGTCCTCTTCGAGGAACTGGCCGAGGCGGAGAACCTGCAATACCTGACCGCGAGAGGGCTTCGTAGGATCACGAAATGGCTCGTTCTCTTTCAGAGGGCGCTCTGGGTGGACGGGATTTCCGGGCGTGGGCTCGGCGCGCGGATCGACATGCTCGAGAGCGGGCTCAGGCTCGGAAGCCTCACGATCGATCAATACATCAATATTTTCCAGTTCGTCTCCCGAACGCTCCGCGAGATCGTTCGGGAGGCGATCGTGTCGGTCTACGAAACCGATGCGGAGCGAATCGTGCCGCACTACCTCCCCCGATCGCCGGAATCGAGGCCGGACCGCGAACGGACGCACATCAAGCTCGAGGCCTTCCTCCGCGACCAGATGAGCTCGTGCTTCGCGCTTCAGGCGCTCGACAACCTGATCGCCCGCATTCTGTCGACCCTCGCTTACGAGGCCGAGACCTTTAGCAAGCCGCTTCGCAACCTGTTGATGAGCTACGACGTCGACAAGTGCTACATGCCTCTCTTCTCGCGGAACGACATGCAACCGGATTCGATTCTCTGCGGGCAGAAGGCGTCGTTCCTGAGGAGGATGGCGGGGTTCGACTATCCGGTTCCCGCCGGGTTCGTCGTCACGACCGAGGTCTACCGAACATGGGAAATGCTCGTCGCGTTTCGCGACCTCAGGAGGCACAGCCTCGCGATCATGGAGCGGCATCTGCGGGGCGTCGAGCGGGAGACGGGCAGGCGATTCGGAGATCCGTCCAATCCGTTGCTTCTCTCAGTGCGAAGCGGTTCCGCGATCTCCATGCCGGGCATCCTCGACACGTTCCTCAACGTCGGCATGAATGAGGAGATCGCCGAGGGACTCGCCCGCAAACCACGTTTCGCTTGGGCGGCGTGGGACAGCTACCGGCGCTTCCTTCAGCTTTGGGGGCTCTCCTACGGAGTGCCTCAGGAGGTGTTCGATCGTCTCTTCGAGGAGCACAAACAGCGTTTCTCGGTGGAGAAGAAGGCGTCGTTCACCGAGAGCCAGATCCGAACCGTGGCTCTCGCGTGCCGACAGGCGATCTTCGACCACGGCGTGCGGATCGTGGAGGACCCTCTCCTTCAGCTCCGCCACTGCATCCAGCGCGTGATCCAATCGTGGGACGCGGATCGGGCCAAGCTCTACCGCAAGGAGATGAAGATCGCGGACGATTGGGGGACGGCGGTGCTCGTCCAATCGATGGTCTACGGCAACCTGGACGACCGCTCGGGAACCGGCGTCCTCTTCACGCGGAACCCGAGAAAGAAGAGCGGCGGCGTCTCGCTCTACGGGGACTTCGTCTTCCGGAGCCAGGGGGAGGACGTTGTCCGCGGGGTCGTCGAGACCTTTCCGATCTCCGAGGAACAGCGGAAGATGGCAGGCCAGAGAGCGCCGCTCTCCCTCGAGTCGCGCTTTCCGGAGATCTGCGGCGAGCTGCAGCGGATCTCCGAGGATCTGGTGCTCGTCCGAGGGTTCAACCATCAAGAGATCGAGTTCACGTTCGAGGATCGCGACGCGTCCTCGCTCTACATTCTCCAGGCGCGCGACATCATCACCGCCGAATCGAGCATGGTCACCACCTTCATCCCGACGCCGGAGCTGGAGAAGAGCTATCTCACGCAGGGGATCGGCGTCGGCGGCGGGGCGCTCTCGGGGCGCGTTGCTCACAGCGAGAAGGACATCAACGAGCTCTGGAAGCGGCATCCGGACAGCAAGATCATCCTGATTCGTCCGAACACGGTGCCCGAGGACATGCACATGATCTTCCTCGCGGACGGCCTTCTCACGTCGCGCGGAGGCGCTACGAGCCACGCGGCGGTCGCTGCCCAGCGGATCGGGCGCACCTGCGTTGTCGGATGCCGCACTCTCCACGTCGACGAGAGAGCGGGGAAGACGACCACCGGAGACAAGGAAATTCGAAGCGGAGATTTTATCAGCATCAACGGATTCGACGGTTCGGTGTACGCCGGCCGGCACGACGTCAAGCAAACCCGAAGGATCACGGAGATCTGACGGCGGCGGGACGAGAGACGGCCCGGCGTCCGCCCGCGCGGAAGGGAGGCGTTCGTTGCGAGGAAGAAAGGTGCTCGGGATCAACTCTCTCGGTCGAATCGGCAAGTTGACGTTGTGGCACCACGTGGGACGGAAGTACTTCGACGCGGTCGTCGTGAACCAGGGGCGCGAGGTCGGGAAGGACCTCGAGGGCTTCTGCCGCACAATCGAGAAGGACTCGACCTACGGACCGCTCCACTACTTCCTTCATGGGCGGAAAGGGGAGCCTTGCGTGAAGATCGAGGACCGGGAAAGGTCCCTTCTTCGCGTGAACGATACGCCGGTCACGATTCTCCGAAAGGAGAGAAACCCCGCGAACATTCCGTGGCGGGAGAACGAGGCGCGCGTCGTCGTCGACTGCACGGGGAAGTTCAACGATCCGAACCGCACGGAGGACGACGAGAAGGGTTCGCTGCGAGGGCACTTCGCCGGCGGCGCGGAGAAGGTCCTAAACAGCGCCGACTTCAAGACGAAGAAGAGCGAGGCGATGAAGGACGACTCCGCGGTTCTCATCTACGGGGTCAACCACGAGGCGTACGATCCGGCGAAGCACCACCTGATTTCCGCGGCGTCCTGCACGACAACCGCGCTCGCCCACATGATGAAGACCCTGATCGACGCCTACTCGGTTCGGACGATCCTCACCGCATCGATGTCGACGATCCACGCCGTGACGAACACGCAGGCGGTGCTCGACAACGTGCCGATGGCGGACGCGAAGGACCTCAGAAAGACCCGGAGCATCCTGAACAACATCATCCTGACCTCGACGAACGCCGCCGCGGCTTTGGAGAAGGTGATTCCGGTCGTGCGCGAGATCGGCTTCATGGCGGATTCGGTTCGGGTCCCGACGACGACTGCTTCGCTCATCATCTTGAACGTGACCTTGCGCTCGGAATTGGACGAGGAGGGACAGCCGACTTTCAACCGCGAGGCGCTTCTCGATCTTTACCGGCGCGCGTCGGAGAAGCAGCAGAAGGGCCTGCTCAAGCTCTCGATGGAGCAGAACGTCTCGACCGACATGATCGGAGAGGACGCAGCGGTCGTCATCGAAGGGTTCGAGACGCATACGAGAACCGGCTTCGTGCACATCGACATGGAGAACCTCCCCGGCATGAAGCCCGAGGTCCTGCGAATGCTTCCGGAGAAGGTCGTCCGGATTCCCGTGACCCACGCGAAGATCTTCGGCTGGTACGACAACGAATATGGGAGCTACACGAACCGCCTCGCCGACCTCACCGTGCACGTGGCGGACCGGATGGACTGACCGAGCCCGGATTGCGCGCGCGTTTCCTACTGCGGCTGCGAATCGTGGCCTCAAGAGGTCTCCCTTCCGTCGCCGCTTCCTAGAGCGTGGCGCTCGGGCTACGCTTCCGGGAGCGGCTCGTACCGGTCGGCCTCTCGGCTCACGCTTCGCATCCTCGTTACGGAAACGCGCGCGCAATCCGGGCTCAACGAAGACCCTGAGAGGGAAAAGCAGTTCTATCGGACCTTCACGCGCTTCAGGCGCGTGATCACGTCCTCGTCGACGGGAAAGCTCCCGGTCTTCGACTTCGCGTAGATCTCTTTTCCGTCGGCGTGGATGTCGAAGATCCCGCCGCTCCCCTCGATCAGCTTTGGCTTGATTCCGAGTTCCTGCTCGATGCGCTTCGCCAGACCGGCGGCGCGAGGGCCGTAGTTTCAAACCACGCAGTATTCGATCGTGATCTTCATGCGTAAGCGCCTCCTCCTTTCGAAAGCCTAACGCAAGAAATCCGCGGGCGCAATCCGCGCGCGGGCGAAAGCCCGCCCCGAGGGGGCCCGTCTCCCTTGGCCGAATCCGACCCCGCGTGATATTCTCGACCGCGAAAGCACTCACGAGCCGCTCGCGAGTCCGCGACGGCTGCGAGGTCGGGAGCCGCGGGGCGGTGCGCGCGGAATGCCGGCGGGGCGGAGATGGAAGCGAAGAACGGCCGCAACGAATCGGCGAGTGAAGAGACCCCCGAGCCGCGGGGCGCCCGGACGGCGAGGGAATTCCGCGATCTGTCGCATCGCATTCTCCAGAAGGCGAACCGTCCGATCTCGAGGAGCGATTTCCTTCACGAAGTGATCGGGAACCTGATCGAGTTCTCCGGATGCCGAGAGGTCGAGCTGTGGCTCGGAGAGGACGGAAGCCACGTCCGGAGCGAGTCCCGGCAAGTTGCGGGGGAGTCGTTCCGGATTCACATGGCTCCTCTTCGCAAGGAGCATCGCGCGCTGTTCGCGGGGAGTGTCTTCTGGACCGCCGACGCGGAAGCGGATCTCGCCGATGCGCGCAAAGAGGGCGAGAAAGCGCGGCTCCGCCGGTTCTCATCCGACGGCCGCTTCCATTCGATCGCGATCGTTCCTCTTCCCGTCGCGGACAAGGACACCGGCTTCCTCGTTCTCAAGAGCGAGCGAAGGGGCTTCTTCGATCAAGAGACGGTCGATCTCTACACGCGCTTCGCGCGGAACCTTGGCATCGCCCTCGCCGGTCAGCGAACCCAGGCCGCGCTCAGGGAGCGGCTCAAGGAGTTGACCTGCCTCTACGCAATCGCGAATCTCGCCGCGACGCCCGGCATCTCGCTCGCGGATATCCTTCGGGGAATCGTCGAGCTTCTTCCTCCCGCGTGGCAATACCCGGTCATCACGTTCGCCAAGATCGTCCTGGACCGGAGCGTCTATTCCACGCCCGGATTCCCCGAGGAGGGGCGCAGCCTGACCGCGTCGATCATGGTCGGGGGCCAAAGCAGGGGCTTCCTGCAGGTCGTCTACGCGGCGAAGAAGCCGGAGCTCGACGAGGGGCCCTTTCTTCGGGAGGAGCGCGTGCTGATCGACGCAGTGGCGCGGCAGACGGCGTTGATCGTCGAGCGAAAGCAGGTGGAAGAGGAAAGGACGAAGCTGCACGAACAGCTGCGGCACGCGGACCGTCTCGCCACGATCGGACAGCTCGCCGCGCACGTGGCGCATGAGCTGAACGAGCCTCTCGGAAACATCCTGGGCCTTGCCCAGCTGGCCGAGAAGGACTCGGCCCTTCCGAGCGATCTCGCGGGAGATCTTCGAAAGATCGTGGACGCGTGCCTTCATTCGAGGGAAGTGATTCGAAAGTTGATGACATTCGCGCGCCAAGCGCCGGTCACGAGCGGAACGGTCGATCTGAACGAGGTCGTCGAGAAGGGCCTCTACTTCCTCGAGGCGCGCTGCTCGAAGGGCGGCGTCGAGCTTGAGCGCGAGCTTTCGCCGAATCTCCCCCTGATCGAAGCCGACCCCGCGCAGATGAGCCAGATCCTGGTCAACCTCGTGGTCAACGCCCTGCAAGCGATGCCGGACGGCGGGCGTCTGACGGTTCGCACGCTCGCGGAGGGCGATCACATCCGCCTGGTCGTGGAGGACACCGGAATCGGCATGAGCGAGGAGACGATGGAGAAGATCTTCATCCCCTTCTTCACGACCAAGGATGTCGACGAGGGGACGGGGCTCGGCTTGCCGGTCGTCCAGGGGATCGTGGCGGGCCATCAAGGCCGAATCGAGGTCTTCAGCCAGGTCGGAGAAGGATCCCGGTTCGAGGTTCGTCTGCCGGCGGCGGGGCCGGAGCCCGCGAGAGAGGATGACGAGAATGCCGGAGCCTGAGAAGCAAGAGAGAATCCTGGTGGTCGACGATTCCCCCGTGACGGTCGAGGTGCTCCGGAGAAACCTCACCGCGCAAGGGTACTTGGTCTTCTCGGCTTCGGGAGTCGAGGAAGCGATCCGGATTCTCGAGGAGACGCCCGTCGATCTCGTCATCACGGACTACAAGATGCCCAAGATCACGGGAACGGATCTTGTCCGCCACGTGCGGGAGAACTTCGCGGACACGGAGATCGTGATGATCACCGGATACGCCTCGGTCGAGGGAGCGGTCGAGGCCATGAAGGCCGGGGCGGCCGAATATCTTCCCAAGCCCTTCACCGACGAGGAGCTCTTCACGGCCGTGCGCCGCGGGCTCGACAGACTGCGCACGCGGAGGGGCGCGCGAACGGGCGCAGGCGCGAAGCCGGCCGGTCCCCAGGGGCTCATCGCAGAGTCGGACGTGATGGGCAGGGTGTTTCACTCGATCGTTAAGGCATCAAGGACACCCGCGACGGTCCTCATCACCGGCGAGAGCGGGACGGGGAAGGAGCTGGTCGCGCGCGCCATCCACTACGAGAGCCCGAGAGCCTCGGCGCCTTTCGTTCCGGTGAACTGCGGCGGGATTCCGGAGGGGCTTCTCGAGAGCGAGCTCTTCGGCTACGTGAAGGGAGCGTTCACGGGCGCGTCCGAGTCGCGGGCGGGCTTCTTCGCGACCGCCGAAGGAGGAACGATCTTCCTCGACGAGATCAGCGAGACGAGCGCGTCGATGCAAGTGAAGCTGCTCCGTGTTCTTCAGACCAAAGAGATCTGCATGGTCGGCACCAGCCGGCCGAGGAAAGTCGATGTCGCGATCGTCGCGGCCACGAACAAGAACCTCCTCGGGCTGGTGAAGAAAGGCTCCTTCCGCGAGGACCTCTTCTACCGCCTGAACGTCATCACGATCACCGTTCCGCCCCTGCGCGAGAGGGGAGACGACATCCTTCTTCTCATCAACCATTTCGGCACGAAGTTCTCGAAGGAGCTGAACCAGCCGGTTCCGCGCTTCACCGACGGGGCGCTCCGCGTGCTCAAGCGGTATCACTGGCCGGGCAACGTGCGGGAGCTGGAAAACCTCGTGCAGCGGCTGGTGGTGATGACCGAAGGGGACGTGATCGACGTTCCCGTTCTCCCTCCGTATCTCCGCTTCTCGGCGGTGCGCGGGTCCGGCGTGGACCGGACTCTGGCGGAGGTCGAGGCGGAGCACATCCGGAACGTGCTGGCGAGCGTCGGGGGAAACAAGACCCGAGCGGCGGAGATCCTCGGCATTGACCGCAAGACGCTGCGGGAGAAGCAGAAAAAGCAAGAAGCCACGTAGGGTGACAGACACCGTGACGTAGGGTGACAGACACCATCTTCTCGAAAATGGTGTCTGTCACCATTGAGTCGAACGGGGCGGTTCGTCCCGGCGGGGAGAATCTCCCCAGCCCGGCCTTCAGGGGGACGTCCGGAGAGACCCGCCGCGCTCCCGGCCGTTCATCCACACGATTCCATAACACTCTGCAAAAGAACAGGTTGCATCGCCGCTTCCTTTCGTGCCGCTCCGGGGAGCGATCGGGGACGACTGGCATGCCGCTTGCCTTTACCAAGAAGCAGCGCCGATCCCGAAGAACGGATCGGCACGGAAGACGAAACCGGAGGTGAGCGACGATGACCCCCACGAAGACGAAGATCACGAAGGCAAAGGCGCGGAGGAGCCCCGCCGCGCAAGGGAAACGAGCGGTTCGCGAGGAGCGACCGGTCCTTGGCGGGAGCGGTCTCTGCGCCACCTGCGCCAGCGCCGCCACGTGCACGTTCCCGAGAAGCCCCGGTCTCCCGGTCCGCTTCTGCGAGGAGTTCGACGGCTACGGCGAGATTCGCCCGGCCACGGAGCGGCCCCGAGTCGGGCCGTCCCTCGCCTCGATCGAGGCCCCGGAGGGCGCTTGGCCGGTGGGGGAGATGAGGGGGTTGTGCCGGACGTGCGTGCGGCTGGAAGGATGCACCTACCCGAAATCGGCGGAGGGAGTGTGGTTCTGCGAGGAGTTTCGGTAGGTCCGCGAAAGAGAGAGGGGATCGTGGCCCCCTCCGGTCGCCGGTCCCGGGCCGGCGGCCGGCCGAAGGATGCGGAAGACCCGATGGAGACATCACGTCCTCTGGGGATTTGCTCGACCTGCGACAACGCCGAGACATGTTCTTATCTGAAGCTTTTCGGCCCTCCTCTCTTTTACTGCGACGAGCACGAAGGAGTGTTGGGCTGCGTGGAGGAGCGCGTGGGATCCCTTGAGAGTTCTTCGTCGAAGGAAGAGAAAGAGGCTCTCCCGCCGAGCCCGCAGGAAGCGGAAACCAAGTACAAGGGCCTTTGCAAGAACTGCGCGATCCGTGCGACCTGCACCTATCCCAAGCCGGAGGGAGGTGTGTGGCACTGCGAGGAGTATTGCTGAAATGAACCGAGCGGAGAAAGGCGAGGAGGCGCTCCTTTCCGACAAGGGGGAGGGGCTGTGCGCAACGTGTCTCCATCTGGAGACCTGCGAGTACTTGAGGTCGTTCGGTTCCCCGCGCTTCGAGTGCGACGAGTTCGAGGGGATTCGTCCGAGCGCGCTCGCGGGGATCATCGACAAGTTCGGATCGGCGCACGGGGGGATCATCTCGATCCTCGAGGCGGTCCAGGCGAAATACGGCTATCTTCCGCGCCACGCCCTCAACCTGACCGCCGAACGAACGGGCCGCTCCCTCGTGGATATCTACGGCGTGGCGACCTTCTACAAGTCGTTCAGCCTGAAGCCGCGAGGGAAGCATCTCCTCTCGGTTTGCCTCGGAACCGCGTGCCATGTCCGCGGCGCGCAGGCGGTCGCCCGGGAGTTCGAGGAGCGGCTGGACGTGAAGGCCGGCGACACCACGGCGGACAAGGAGTTCACGCTCCACACCGTGAACTGCCTCGGGGCGTGCGCTCTCGGCCCGGTCGCCGTCGTCGACGGCCACTACTTTTCGAAGGTGAACGCGTCCAAGGTTCGGTCGATCATCGACAAGTCGAAGACCGGTTTGGACGCGGTCGACGCCGAGACGGACATTCGCGTCTTCCCGCTCGAAACCAGCTGCCCGCGGTGCAACCACAGCTTCATGGATCCCGAGAGGCTGCTCGACGGGCATCCGTCGATTCGAGTGACGGCAGCCTTCGCCGACAAGCACGGGTGGCTGCGGCTGTCGAGTCTCTACGGCAGCTACTCGGTCGAATCGGAGGACCCGATTCCGAAGGACACGATCGTGAATTTCTTCTGTCCGCATTGTCATGCGGAGATCGCGGGCGCGACGGTTTGTACCGACTGCGGCGCGCCGATGGTGGCGATGATCGTCCGCGGAGGCGGAATGCTTCAGATCTGTTCGCGCCGCGGCTGCAAGAACCACATGTTCGATTTGGTCTGACGGATCCGGCGCGTGTTCGCCGGCCGGCGGAGGTGCTAGCATGCCGAGATTGGCTTCCATCGACGATCTGAAGAGACTCCGGGGCATTCTCCGCTATGACGTGGATGCGGGCAGGCTTCGCGTCGTTCTGTGCGCGGGGACCGCCTGCCAAGCGTGCGGCTCGAACGGCATCATCCGGGTCGCGAAGCGACACATCATGACCAGGGGTATCCAGGACAAGATCGCCCTCACCATCACGGGGGGGGACATCCTGGACTGCGAGATGGGTCCTTTCGTTCTGGTGGAGCCCGCAGGAGCCTTCTACGCTCAGGTGCGGCTGGAGGACGTGCCGCGCATCATCGATGCCGCCCTTGTCGGAGAGCATGTGGATGAGCTGGTCTATCAGGATCCCCAATCCGGACGGAAGTACTACCGACAAGACGATATTCCGTTCTTCAAATATCAGAAGCGCAGTTTGCTGGAGATGGGACAGAAGGTCGATCCGATTCGAATCAACAACTACATCTCGGAGGAAGGATACGCCGCTCTCGAGAAGGCGCTGGCGAGCGGGAGCCCGCAGTGGGTGGTGGAGGAGGTCAAGAAGTCCGGGCTCCGCGGGCGTGGGGGCGGCGGGTTTCCCACGGGGAGGAAATGGGAGCTTCTCGCGGCGCAACCGGTCGACGGCGGCAAGTACCTCGTGTGCAACGCGGACGAGGGGGATCCGGGCGCGTACATGGACCGGAGCATCCTCGAGGGGAATCCCCACAGCATCATCGAGGGGATGATCATCGGGGCCTACGGAACGGGAGCAACAAAGGGGATCGTTTATGTGCGGAATGAATACCCGCTCGCGATCAAGCACCTGATCATCGCCCTGAGACAGGCCCGCGAGTATGGGCTTTTGGGCCGGGAGATCCTGGGCACGACGTTCTCGTTCGACATCGACATCGTCAAGGGGGCGGGCGCGTTCGTGTGCGGTGAGGAGACCGCGCTCATCCGTTCGATCGAAGGGAAGATCGGTGAACCTCGCCAGCGTCCTCCGTTCCCGGTTCAGAGAGGAATCGGCGGGAGGCCGACCGCGATCAACAACGTCGAGACCTGGGCGAACATTCCGCTGATCATCCGGCGCGGGGCGGATGAGTTCGCGAAGATCGGAACCAAAGGCAATTCCGGAACGAAGATCTTCAGCCTCGTCGGAAAGATCAAGAACACGGGCCTCGTGGAAGTCCCGATGGGGACCACGATCCGAAAGATCGTCTACGAGATCGGAGGGGGCCCTTCCGGCAAGGCGAGGATCAAAGCCATTCAGACGGGTGGACCGTCGGGCGGCTGCATTCCCGCGGACAAGTTCGACCTCCCCATCGACTACGACAGCCTGGCGGAAGCAGGAACCATCATGGGCTCCGGCGGGATGATCGTCATGGACGAGAACACGTGCATGGTCGATGTGGCGAAGTACTTCATGAACTTCTTGAAGGATGAATCGTGCGGGAAGTGCTTCACGTGCCGCAAGGGGACGCAGCGGATGTACGAGATCCTCGAGGACATCGCCTCGGGAAAGGGAACGCTCGAGCACATCGATCTTCTGGAGGAGTTGGCGCACGTGGTGAAGGACACCACGATGTGCGGACTCGGCCAGACGGCTCCGAACCCGGTGCTCAGCACGCTGCGATACTTCCGCGAGGAGTACCTGCGGCACGTCGTCGACAAGAAGTGCGATGCGTTCGTTTGCCGGCCGCTTGTCGGGGCTCCCTGCCAGGCCGCGTGTCCCCTCGGAACGGAGGCGTGGCGCTATGTCGCGCACATCGCTCGCGGCGAGTACGAGGAAGCCTACCGCGCGATCCGGGAGACGAACCCGTTCCCTTCGGTCTGCGCGCGTGTCTGCCATCATCCGTGCGAGGAAAGATGCGTGGCGGGCGCGACCGGAGGGGATGCGGTGGCGATCCGCGCCTTGAAACGCTTCATCACCGACCGCACCGATCCTTCGATCTGCCGGCCGACCCCGGCGGTTTGGGAGGACGGGGAACCGCCCCGCGTCGCCATCGTCGGTTCGGGGCCCGCGGGCATCACCGCCGCCCACCATCTCTCTCTCAAGGGTTACAAGGTCACGGTGTTTGAGGCGGAAGACAGGCCGGGCGGCATGCTCTACTGCGCGATCCCGCCCTACCGCCTGCCGAGGGAAGTCATCGAGAAAGAGATCCACGCGCTCCTCAACGAGAACATCCGCATCGAGTGCGGAGTCGCCCTCGGGCGCGACATCGACGTGGACGGACTGATCAAGGACGGCTACGGTGCGGTGCTTCTGGCAATCGGCGCGCACAGGAGCGTTCCCCTTCGCCTGGAAGGCGAGAACGTCGCGGGCGTTCATCCGTCGATCGAGTTCCTGAAGGCCTTCAACCTCCGCGGGACGAAGCCGGCGAAGGGCCGCGTCGGGGTGATCGGCGGGGGCAACTCCGCCGTGGACGCCGCCCGAACGGCGCTCCGACTGGACGGCGTCGAAAGCGTCACGATCCTCTACCGCCGAACGCGAGACGAGATGCCCGCGTTCGCGGAGGAGGTCGAGGCGGCGGAGCAGGAAGGGATCGCGATCCAGACGCTCGTCACGCCTCTTCGCGTGCTTTCGGAAGGCGGGCGGCTCGTCGGCGTCGAGTGCGTTCGAAACGAGCTCGGCGAGGTCGACTCCAGCGGAAGGCGGCGCCCGGTTCCTCTTCCGGGAACCGAGCACACGATCGCTTTGGATACCCTGGTCGTCGCCATCGGCGAGGACTCGGGAGCGGACACGATCTCCCCCGCGCTTTCGAGCGGAGTGGAGATCACCAAGAAGAACACGGTGCGCGTGGATCCGAAAACGCTCCTCACCAACCGGTCCGGCGTCTTCGCCGCGGGCGATCTCGTGACCGGACCGAACACCGTGGTGGAGGCGATCGCAGCGGGGAAGAAGGCGGCGATCATGATCGATCGCTACGTTCGGGGCGCGATCCTTCTCGAGCCCGCGCAGCCGGTCCTTCCGAGGATCTACATCGAGCCGGCGGCTCCCCTCGAAGAGGGCGCAGAGGAGGGCGGACGGACGGAGACGCCGCGCGCGGCGGCGGCGTGGCGAAAGAGGAACTTCGCCGAGGTGGAAGTGTCCCTTTCCCCCGAGGAAGCGAGCCGTGAGGCGCACCGGTGCCTCCGCTGCGACCTCGAGTTCACCAGGCCGAAGGAGGAGGAGGAATCGGTGTCCGAAGCCAGGAGGCAATACGCGTGATCACGCTGAACATCAACGGCTTGTCGGTATCGGTCGAGAAGGGCACGACCCTCCTGGAGGTTTCCCGTTTCTATGGTTTTCCGATACCGACCTTGTGCCACATGGAGGGGCTTTCGCCTTACGGAGCGTGCCGGCTTTGCGTGGTCGAGATCGGCGAGGGTCCGAGAGCGAAGCTGGTGACCTCCTGCACCTATCCGGCCGAAGAGGGGCTGAAGGTGAGGACTTCGTCTGCCCGCGTCGTGAGGGCCCGCAAGGTCATCCTCGAGCTGCTCTTGGCCTCTTGTCCGCAGTCGAAGGTTATCCAAGATCTGGCTTCCGCGCACAACATCCGCCGCCAGCGTTTCCGACAGGAACATGAGGACTGCATCATGTGCGGGCTGTGCGTGCGGATGTGCGAGGAACAGATGATGGCGAAGGCGATCGGCTTCCGGGGGCGCGGCGAGACACGCACCATCGGGACGCCGTTCGACATCCGTTCCGAAGTCTGCCGGCTGTGCGGGGGTTGCATCTACGTGTGCCCGGCCTGCCAGCTCCGCTGCACGTACACCGATCCGGACAAGGCGATCTGCGGCGGATGCGCGAACCTGAGCCCCCCCTGCCTCGAGAAGGAACCTTTCGAGGACATGATGTGCTACATGGAGCCTTGCGTTGCCTGCGAGATCACCGCGGCGTCCAAAAAACCGGAAACCGGCCGAGAGAAAGAAGGAAAGGGAGCAGGAGATGCAATCGAAGACATTCTCTAGGACAAACTCGTCCGCCGCGACGCTGACGAAGAATAGGACGGAGGAGTCGATCACTCCCTCCTCGGGCATGTGCGTGACCTGCGTGGACGGGTGCATCGGCATGTGCGAGATCGGCAAGTCCGCGTACCGTGGGCACGAGGTGATCTATCCCCAGCCCTTCGGCGTCATCACGACGGCGGCCGAGAAGTTCTATCCGGTCGATTATTCGCACTTCAACATCATGGGGACCGCCGTGGGCGCCCACGGGATCGAGGCGGACAGCGACAAGGCGATCTTCCCGAACGTCAGCCTCGAGGCGGTCTTCGGGCATGATCGCGGGATCAAGTTCCGCTACCCGTGGATCATCCCCGGAATCGGCTCCACCGACGTGGCGAAGAACAACTGGGACGGGTTGGCGATCGGTTCGGCGATCGCCGGAACGGGACTCACCATCGGCGAAAACGTCGCCGGGATGGATCCCGAGTCGGTGATCAAGAAAGGCCGGGTCGTCGACACGGTCGATCTCAAACGGCGCGTGCGTCTCTACCAGGATCATCAGCGAGACGGGTACGGCGCGATCATCGTGCAGGCGAACGTGGAGGATACCCGTCTCGGCGCGCAGGAGTACGCGATTCAGGAACTCGGCGTTCAGATCGTCGAGCTCAAATGGGGCCAGGGAGCGAAGAACATCGGGGGAGAGGTCAAGGTCCGCAATCTCAAGAAGGCGCAGATGCTTCATGAGCGTGGCTACGTCGTTCTTCCGAACCCGATGGATCCCCTCGTCATCAAGGCGTTCGAGCGCGGAGCGTTCAAGGAGTTCGAGCGGCATTCCCGCGTCGGCATGGTCGAGGAGGGATCATTCGGGAAGCGAGTCGAGGAGCTGCGCAAGGCCGGCGCCAAGTACGTCTTCCTGAAGACCGGAGCGTATCGTCCGGCCGATCTCGCGAGGGCGATCAAGTTCGCCTCCAAGTTCAAGCTCGATCTCCTCACGGTCGACGGGGCCGGAGGCGGGACGGGGATGAGCCCGTGGCGCATGATGAACGAGTGGGGCATTCCTCCGGTCGAGCTGCACTCCCTTCTCTACCAGTACGCCTCGATGCTCGCCGCGAAGAAGGAACACCTTCCCGCTCTCGCGGTGGCCAGCGGGTTCACGTTCGAGGACGCCATCTTCAAGGGTCTGGCCCTCGGCGCGCCGTTCGTGAAGCTCGTCGGCATGGCCCGTTCGCCGATCGCCGCCGTCATGGTCGGAAAGACGCTCGGCCGCACGATCGAGGAGAATCAGGTCCCCGTCTACGTCGAGCGTTTCGGGAACACGAAGGACGAGATCTTCGTGACGGCGGCGGAGCTTCGAAGGGAACTCGGCGACGACGAGTTCGAGAAGCTGCCGACCGGAGCCATCGGGCTCTACACTTACTACGAACGTCTCGCCCAAGGTCTCCGGCAGATCATGTGCGGCGCTCGAAAGTTCTCACTGGAACATATCTCGAGAGACGATCTCGTGGCGCTCACGCCGGAGGCGGCTCGGGTGAGCGGGATCGAGTACGTGATGGACGCGGATCGGGAGGAAGTCGAGAAGATCCTGAAGAGCTGAGCCGCGCCGGCGGCCTTCGTTTACAATCGGATCCGCGATGGTCGGGGGCCTCTCCCAGTTCCGTGTGGGAACCCTTGACGCAAAGGCTCGCGAGGGCCCCCGCCATCCGGATCGTCTCCATCCCGCCCGGGATCACGATCGACCGACCGCAGCCGAAGCATCGAACGAAAAGGGGGGAAGAGCGATCTTCCCCCCTCGCGCGTCGAATCCCGCGCCGAACCGTTACCGGACAAGCACCATCTTTCGGGTCGTCTCGTTCTCGTTCGTCTTGAGGCGATAGAAGTAGACGCCGCTTCGCACGGCCCGGCCTTCGTCATCGGTTCCGTCCCACGGGACCGCCCGGTCGCCGGTGTAAGAACCGGCGGCGAGATTGCCCCGGAGAAGCCCGCGAACGAGCCGCCCGCCGACATCATAGATCGACAGATCGACGAACGCGTCCGCGGGGAGCGTGAACTCGATCGCCGTGTTCGGGTTGAACGGGTTCGGAACGTTGTGCAGCAGCTCCGCACTCCCGGTCGCGGGGACATGTCGGCCGCCGATCCCCTGCACGATGCTGCAGTAGTCCCACACGAAGACATCCATCACGATCGGAGTCGTCGTCGAGAAAAGCGTGTCGTTCAGGTAGACGTTGCGGTTCGACTGCTCGAAGCACTCGTAGTTGAAGAGCGTGTCCGGAAGCTGTTTCCAGAGGAACTTGAAGTCCACGTTCTTCAGAGTGCCGGTCGGAAACGTGAATCGAGCGGAGAAGATTCCGTCGTCCGCCGTCGAGTCGGGGAGAACGCCGTCGTCCTTGAGGCGGTTCGTCGGCGGGACATCCCAGTTCAGGGGCGCCTGGCTTCCGTTGACGCCGATCGAATCCACGTCGGAATCCCACTGGATGTTCCAGTGTCGGACGAAGAAGACGACGTCGATGTCCTTGTCCGTGAAGTCCACCGGCGCGAGGTTCTCCCACCAAATGTCGAGCGTGTCGATTGCGTACGTTCCGTCC
Organism: Gemmatimonadota bacterium; assembly: GCA_020061515.1. GTDB lineage: Bacteria > Orphanbacterota > Orphanbacteria > Orphanbacterales > Orphanbacteraceae > VGIW01. The sequence goes on along the minus strand of JAGUYC010000050.1, from coordinate 28,672 downwards.
AGCGTGTAGACGTGGTTCCCGATGCTCTCCCACGTCGCGCACTGGTGGGTGAACTTGTACTCGAGGTTGACCGTGTCCGTGACGCCGTCCGTGCACGTATGCATGAAGACGAACCGGCCGACGTAGATCGAATCTCCTTCCGGATCGGCGAGAAGGTCGTCGCAGGTCGGGTCCCATGTAAGCGGCGAAATGCTCCCCTCGATCGCCACCGTGTCGGGATCCGGTGCGGCGGAGTTCGTCCGCAGATAGAGGTTCATGTTTGCTCGGACGAGGAGCTGGGTCAGGTAGAACTCGTGGACGTTGGTCGTGTTGTTGTCGACGATCGTGTTCAACGCGCGGTCCTTGACGTTCACCGCCTCGAGGGTGAGGCACGACCCGAGGCCCATGTCCGCGCTGAGCGTGAGAAGCACTTGGGAGCTGTCCCCGTAGAGCTTCGCGCCGTTCACGGTCACGCCGGTCACGGTGTAGTTGCCCGGAGTCTCCGCGCCCGTCGGGTCGAGCGGCTCGCTGAAGACCGCGATCAGCGTGTCCCGGTTGCTCTCGATGATGTACGCGTCCTCCAACGTCGGCGGCGTGGTGTCCCCGCCGCTTTGCCGCGTCACCATCGTCGAGACGAGAACGGTCGCCGTGTCATCCCAGTTCGAGGCGTTCCAGTCGTCCGCCGGATCGTTCGACGTGTCCTGCGCGGGCGGGTTGCCGGTTTCGCCGGTCGACCAAACCTCGACCCAGATCGTCGACGGATCCCCGATGCGGGAGCGGGCCAGCTTGTACTCGATCCCGGAGACCGCGCCGGCGGAAAGAGCCGCTCCGTCGGCGCCGCCCGACATCGACCAGGACGTCGTCCCCTGATTCCAGACCCAGAACTGCGTGTCTTCCGATCCGTAAGGGGCCGCGTTGACCCAGGTGTTCAGGCTGTACTCGGGTTTGTGAGGGTCGGCGGCCTTGGTCTTCCGCCCCCACGCGTCCGATGTCGCCCCGTTCGCGTCGTTGGTGACGTCGATGTAGAGGAGGTACTTGCCCCAGTTGGTCGTGCTCAGGTTCTCGTTCACCGTGAAGAGGAAGTACCAGAAGTTGTTGTCGTTGCAGACATACAGGTTTAGCATGTCCATCGCTTTGAGGTTGTTCCAGTGGTCCCCCGCCGGGTCGGACGCTTCGGCGCTTCCATAGACCCCGTCGACGACGCCGTCCAGCGTCGGGGTTCCGAAACCTTCCGCGAAGGCGCTTCCGATCGCGAGAGCCGTCGCGAGGAGAGAGACGAGAATCGCATGCGCATGTTTCATCGGGCTTCCTCCGTTCGGTGCGTGGACGAGACGAATCGTATTGGGCCGCTAAACGGCACAGATCTCGGCGTAATTATAGCATAGAGATTCTCTTGAATCCAGAGCGCTTCGGCGGTCCTCGAAACGGTTGACCGGCCGGCCCGTCTTCCATGAGAATGGGGCGTCGGCGTCCGAGCACGCGAAGAGCCTGGAGGAAGCCACATTGGCCGGAATCGTTCTGAAAAGCCTCGTCAAGAGCTACGGCAAGGGAAAACCGGTCCTCAAAGGAATCGATCTCGAGATCGGGGACCGGGAGTTCATGGTCCTCGTGGGGCCCTCGGGATGCGGGAAATCGACGGTTCTACGCGTCATCAGCGGCCTCGAGGAGGTCGACTCCGGCGAGATCTCCATCGGCGGGCGGCGTGTCAACGGGGTTCCGCCTCGCGAGCGGGACGTGGCGATGGTCTTCCAGAACTACGCCCTCTACCCGCACATGACCGCCTACGACAACATCGCGTTCGGCCTTCGCGTCCGCGGCTTGCCGAAGAAGGAGATCGACGGTCTCGTTCGCGAGGCGGCGGGGATCCTGAACATCGAGCCGCTTCTCGAGAAGCTGCCGAAGCACCTCTCGGGCGGCGAGAGGCAGCGCGTCGCGCTCGGGCGAGCGATCGTGCGAAAACCGAAAGCCTTCCTGTTCGACGAGCCTCTCTCCAACCTGGACGCGAAACTCCGCGTGCAGATGCGCGCCGAGATCTCTGCGCTTCACCGGAGACTCCGGATCACGACCGTCTACGTGACTCACGACCAGGTCGAGGCGATGACGATGGGCGAGAGGATCACGGTGATCCGCGCGGGGGAGATTCAGCAGATCGCGGAACCGCTCGGCCTCTATCAGCGCCCCGCGAACCGCTTCGTCGCGGAGTTCATCGGCTCGCCTCCGATGAACACGTTCCCCGCCCGATGGGAGGCGGACGGCTTTCTCATCGCGGGGATTCCGATCGATTGGTGGCAGGGAGCGGTCCCGCTTCCCGAGGGACTCCGCGGGAAAGACCTTCTCCTCGGGATCCGTCCGGAGCATATCGAGGTCGGCAAGGAAGGGAAGGGTCTTCCGGCGGGGATCGATCTCGTGGAGCCGATGGGCGGCGAGTCGAACATTTATCTTACAGTTGAAGGAAAGAGGGCGGTCGCGCGCGCAGGACCGGACGCGCCCTTCCGCGCGGGGGACCGGGTCGTGATCCGCTTCCCGATCGACCGCGCCCACTTCTTCGACGGCGAGACGGAAAGGCGGATCGAGGGAGCCTGAAAGCGCGCGGTGCGGAGAGGAGGGAGGAAGTGATCGCAAACGGCGGGATGGTTCGGTCGGGCCTGCTTCTTCTTCTCGCGGCGCTTCTCGCCGGATGCGGCGGGGGCGCGGACGAGATCGTTCTCTGGGAGATGATGGATCCGCAGGAACGGGTCGTCCTCGAAGAGCTTCTCGCCGCCTACAACGCGGCGCATCCCGAGGTCCGAGTCACGCACACGAACATCGGCAACGAGCAGCTCCGCACGCAATATCTCACCGCCACGATGGGCGGAGGAGGCCCGGACCTCGTTTTCGGCCCCGCGGACAACGCAGGGCCCTACGCCATCGCCGGGAGCGTCGCGGCGATCGACGAGGTCTTTCCTCGCGAGTTCCTGGACGAGTTTCTTCCGATCTCGTTCGATACCCTTCGCGGTCACGTCTGGATGCTTCCCGCGCAGGTGGGAAACCACCTCTGCCTGCTCTACAATCGCGCGCTTCTCCCCGAGCCTCCAGCCACGCTCGAGGAGATGGTCCGGCTGGGCGAGGAGCTCACCAAGGACCTAAACGGCGACGGAACGCCCGACCAGTACGGACTTGTTTTCGATCTCAAGGAACCATTCTGGCTCATCCCCTACGTGGGGGCTTTCGGCGGTTGGGTGATGGACGCCTCGCACCGCCCGACCTTGGACACGCCGGCGATGGCCGATGCGCTTCGGTTTCTCTACGATCTCAAGGCGAACCGAAAGGCGATGCCCCGCGAATGCACGTACCAGCTCGCCGACACGATCTTCAAGGACGGAAAGGCGGCCATGTCGGTGAACGGGCATTGGTCGTGGGGCGGGTACGACGAGGCAGGGATCGACTTCGGGATCGCCCCGATCCCGCGGAGCGAGGCGACCGGGCTCTGGGCGACGCCGATGATCTCGAGCCGCGGGTACTATCTCAACGTGAACCTCAAGGGGGAGCGGCGCGATCGGGCGATCGACGTGATGAAGTTCCTCACCTCGCGGGAGACGCAGGTTCTTTTCGCCGAACGCCTCTGGGTGATCCCGAGCCGCACGGATGCGTTCGTGGATCCCGCCGTGCAGAAGATCGAGCGGATCGTCGCCTCTTTCCGCCAATACGAGAAGGGGAAGCGGATGCCGGTCGTTCCCGAGATGCGCGCGATTTGGGACGCGATGCGCCCCGCCTATCAGAACGTGATGAACGGAGAGCAGTCCCCCGAGGACGCGGCCCGCGCGATGCAACGGGACGCAGAGCGGAAGATCCGCGAGATGCGGGACTAGCATGGCCTCCCAGCAGCGGCGATCCGCACTCCCCTATCTCTTCCTCGCACCGGCCGGCCTCGTCATGCTCTTCGTCGTTCTCTATCCGTTCCTCTACAACGTCGTGATCGCCTTCTCGAACATGAGCCTCTACCGTCTTCGCGACTGGAGTTTCGTCGGCTTCGATCATTTCCGCACGATCGTCCGCGAGCCGGAGATCTACTCGGTCCTCTTGAAGACCGTGGTCTGGACGACCGTGAACGTCGTGTCGCATCTCGTTTTCGGGGTGGGGCTCGCGCTCCTTCTCAACCAGGAGATCCGCGGGCGCGCCGTCTATCGGGCGCTCCTCATCCTTCCGTGGGCGATGCCGCAGTACATCACCGCGCTCACGTGGCGCGGGATGTTCAACTACGAGTACGGCGCGATCAACCTGATGCTTCGCGGGCTTCACCTGCCGCCGGTGCCGTGGCTTTCGAACGCCAACTGGGCGTTCGCGGCGCCGATCCTCGCGAACATTTGGCTCGGGTTTCCGTTCATGATGGTGATCGCCCTCGGGGGCCTCCAATCGATCCCGAGAGAGCTGTATGAGGCGGCGGCGATCGACGGGGCGTCGTGGGGCACACGGCTTCGGAAGATCACGCTCCCCTTGCTCAAGCCGGTCCTCGTTCCGGCGGCGGTTCTCGGAACCATCTGGACCTTCAACAATCTGAACGTGATCTGGCTCGTGACGAATCAGGGTGAACCGGCGGACAAGACGCACATTCTCGTCACCTACGTCTACAAGGCCGCGTTTCACTACTATCGCTACGGATACGCGGCCGCCTTCTCGATGGTGATCTTCTTCATTCTTCTCGTGTTTGTGATCGCGTTTCTCCGGGCGTCGCGCGGGAAGGAGGGCGGCGCATGAGCGTGCGGAGGCTCCGGTCGATCGTTCTGCATCTCGTGCTCGTTCTCGTCACGCTCGCCACGATCTATCCGGTCGTTCAGGTCTTCAGCATCTCGCTCCGACCCGGGAACCGGCTCTACTCGACGTCACTGAGCATCGTCCCCGAGGGAGCGACGCTGGAGGCCTACCGGATCATCCTCTTCAACAAGCCGTTTCTCCTTTGGATGAGGAACTCGATCCTCGTGTCGATCGCGGTGACCGTCCTCGGGGTCGCGCTCGCCTCCACCGCCGGTTACGCCTTCTCGCGTTTCCGGTTTCCGGGGCGCGGGGCGGGGATGCTCGCGTTTCTCACGGCGCAGATGTTTCCGGCCACGATGCTCCTCCTGCCGCTCTTCGTTCTTCTTCGCCGGTTCGGGCTCGTCGACACGTTCCCCGGGCTCGTGATCGCGTACGTGGCGACGGCGCTCCCCTTCTGCGTTTGGACGATGAAGGGGTACTACGATTCGATTCCGGTCGAGCTCGAGGAGGCGGCGATGGTGGACGGGACGAGCCGCGTCGGAGCGTTTCGGCGGGTGACGCTTCCGCTTTCGGCGCCCGCGCTCATGATCACGGCGCTCTTCAGCTTCATCTCGGCGTGGTCCGAGTTCATGGTGGCCCGCGTCATCATTCAGTCGCTCGGCCTCTACACGCTTCCGCTCGGTCTCGAATCGCTCGCCGGGACCTTCCAGACGGAATGGGCGAACTACTCGGCGGGCGCGCTTCTCGTCTGCATTCCGGTCCTCGCGCTTTTCCTCGCGCTGAACCGCTATCTCGTCTCGGGGCTCACCCTCGGCGGGGTGAAGGGGTAGGGGAGGGAAGGCCCTCCGAGCGAGCAAGAGCGACCTGGCTCGTGAATTGCTAGTGAACCTGGTTCGAATTGTTAAGGAACCTGGTTCACAAATACTCCGGGCTTACCCTCGGCGGGGTGAAGGGGTAGGGGAGGGAAGGCTCGCTCAACGGGCTGACCTCCTCTCGGGGACGCCTCCGAACGCGCGCCGCGCGCGGCATGTTTACGCAAGCGAGCCCCGCCCCTCGGCTCCGGAGCTTTCCGGTTCAACTCGGGAAAACAGAGGAAGGTTTACCGAGCTGTGAAGAGGGAACGGGGGCGGCTCACTCGGCCGAGTCGGGTTTCTCGTGTTCCGGCTCGAGCTCGATCGATGCCGAGTTGATGCAGTAGCGAAGTCCGGTCGGCGCGGGACCGTCGTCGAAGACATGCCCGAGATGTCCGCCGCAGCGGCCGCACAGCACCTCGGTACGCACCATGAAGTGGCTCCGGTCGGTTTCTTCATCGATCGCGATCGGGTCGGCCGGCGCGGTGAAGCTCGGCCACCCGCAGCCGGCGTCGAACTTCGTTTCGGACGTAAAGAGAACCTGGCCGCAGGCCGCGCAGATGTAGGTTCCGGGATCGGTCGTGTCCCAGTATCGCCCGGTGAACGGGCGCTCGGTCCCTTTCTCGCGAAGGACGCGGTACTGCTCGGGAGTGAGGATCGTTCGCCACTCCTCGTCGCTCTTCACGATCTTTCGCTTCTCCGACATCGCGCTTCCTCTCGCGGGAACCGCACTCTTCCCGGAGCCGCCCGCTTCCGGCATCCCGCCGCCGGATCGGCAGGAGAGGAGCGGAAGGAGGAGAACCCCGAGGAGCAATCCGAGCCCAACGTTCTTCATCCGCTTTCCTCTCTCGGATTCTTGGTTCCTTCTCAAGAGGTAACCTGTCGCAGCCCGCCGCGCCACTCGCGGGCCGACCCGCCGCGAACGGGAACCGGTTGAGCCGCGTGTGCCGATGCCCTACCGTAGATGTCGTGAAAGCGGCCATCCTTCGGCTTCCGAAAAGGAAAGGAGACTCACATGTTCCGCCGTATCAACGACTTCCTCGATGCCTATCGGAGCCTTGCCGACGGCACCGCCCGCCTTCTGGACGCGATGGACGACCGCTCGATGCGCCAGCCGGTCGCGGAGGGGCACCGGACCCTCGGCCGGATCGCCTGGCATCTCGTCACGACCGTTCCGGAGATGATGGCGCGGACCGGCCTTCCTCTATCGTCGGTCGATCCCCACGCTCCTCCGCCCGCCTCGGCGGCGGAGATCGTCTCCTCGTACCGCGCGGTCTCCCGCGAGCTCGCCGACGCGCTCGCGCGCGACTGGACCGACGGGACGCTGGAGAAGACCGACGACATGTACGGGGAGACCTGGCCGCGCGGCAAGACGCTCGCCGCTCTCGTCAGCCACGAGATGCACCATCGCGGCCAGATGACGGTTCTCCTCAGGCAGGCCGGGGCGAGGGTGCCGGGGCTCTTCGGGCCGTCGAAGGAGGAGTGGGCGGAGTACGGGATGCAGGAGCCACCCTACTGAGAACGGCCGCGCCCGCACGAGCAAGAAACGCAAGCGGAGAGATACAATGCGTGAATTGTTGAATGCTCAAGAAGTGCGCATTCTCGGGTGCCTCATCGAGAAGGAGCGAACGACTCCGGAGTACTATCCTCTCTCCTTGAACGCGCTCGTGAACGCGTGCAACCAGAAGTCGAATCGGGACCCGGTCGTCTCGTGGCTCCACGCGGACGTGGCAGCGGCCGCGGACGGCCTCCGTTGGAAAGGCTGGGTGGTGGTGGTGGACGAAGCGGGGAGCCGCGTGGAGAAGTACCGCCAGGCCCTCGCCGAGAAGACCGGACTCTCCGCCGCGGAGACGGCGATCCTCGCGGAGCTCATGCTTCGCGGCGCGCAGACCGCCGGCGAGCTCCGAACGCGCGCGAGCCGCATGGCGCCGCTCGGCGGTCTCGACGTGGTCCACGAGATCCTTCGCGGTCTCGCCGAGAGGGAAGAGCCGTGGGTCGCGCTCCTTCCCCGCCGAAGAGGCTTCAAGGAAAGACGGTATACGCATCTTCTGTCCGGACGGCCGGAGGCGCTCGACGAGGAAGCGGACGAGCAAGCGATCGAGCCGTCTCCCTCGATCGGCGCGGCCGAAGACCGCATCCGCGCGCTCGAAGGGGAGGTCGCCTCGCTCCGAGAGAGAGTCGCCGCGCTCGAGGAGGCGCTCGGGATCGCGAACCCCTCGAACGAGCCGAGCGGGTAGCCGGCGCGGGAGTGAACGGAACGCCGGATTGATCCGTCGGATCGGGTGAAGGGAGACGCCGAGGCGGGGCCGATTCGAATCGGTTCGCCGGTTTCGACGGAGGAGCGCGGCCGTGAACAGGCAAGAGATCACCGTCCGGATCCGCGGGGTGCTTCCGATCGTGCTTCTTTTCGCGCTCGCCTGCTTCCCCGGATGCGGGGACGAGGGCGCTCCCGCCGAACCCGGCGACAACCAAGCTCCGGTCATCGACTCGGTCGCCGTCTCGAGCGATTCGGTTCTCGAAGGGGACACCCTTCGGATCACGGTCTACGCGCACGACCCGGACGGAGACACGCTCGTTTATCTCTACCAGGCGGCGCACGGGACTCTCATCGTCGGCGGCTTCGAGGCGCGCTGGGTCGCTCCGAACACGCCGGGCAACTACTCGATCCTCGCCTCGGTGATCGATGGAAAGAGCGGCGTTGCCTCGCGCTCGATTGCGGTGGTTGTCGTCGACCGTCCGACCGGAATCAGCGGGACCGTCTCGCTCGCGAACCCCACAGGGCCGGTTGATCTCGCCGGAGCGCGCCTCGCTCTCTACACGAGCGAAGCGGCGTGGCGGAACAACAACCCTTGGTACACGGAGCTCGTTCCGGAGAGCGGCGCTCATGTCTTCAACTTCACCCTGACGCCGATCCCGCCCGGGCGGTACTTCCTGGATGTTTGGAAGGACAGGAACGGGAACGGAAACCGCGATGGGTCGGACCTCTTCGGTTTCCACGGGACGGGCTCACTCGATTGGCCGGAGCTCCATCCGATCGATGTGCGGGAGAACGCGATCACGATCCTGCCGGGGACGATCGTGGTTTCGTGACCGCCTCCGCGGCCTCCCCCAAGCGAAAGGCCCCGGCAGGGCGCCGGGGCCTCGTCGCAAGCCCGCCCGTTGGGCGGAGCGCAGATCGGGTAACGACTCTTAGGACATAGACCCTTATCGGATCAAAAGAACCTTCCTCGTCGCCGTCTCTCCGTTCGCCTCGACGCGCGCGAAGTAGACGCCTGAAGAAACCGCCGTCCCATCATCGGCTGTCCCATTCCACGCCGCCGTCCGGTATCCGGACGGAAGGACGCCGTCCGCGAGCGTGGCGACGCGGCGTCCCGCGAGATCGAAGATCGCCAGGCGCACGCGCGCCGACGTCCCCGCGGCGCCCGGAACGACGAAGCGGATCTCGGTCGTCGGGTTGAATGGGTTCGGGACGTTCCCGAGAAGCGCGAGCTTCGCCGCCGGCACGTCCGCGCCGCTCACCCCGACCGGTTCGTTGCTCGCGTCCGGTTTCCCGTCGCCGTTCCGGTCGACCGTGACCGTCACGAAGTTGTCGAGGACGGGCGGCGTCGCGGCGATGTTGTCGGGAGCCTGATCGCCGCCGAGCACGCCGTCCGGCTCCGGATCCCAGCAGATCGACGCGACGAGACTGATCGAGGCGCCGGGCGGCACGTTCCCGGCTCCGAGACCGTAGAGCACGTCCCAAGGGATCGCCATCTCGCTCCCGCCGCTTGTGTGATAGAAGTGCTGCGAGTCGAATGCGGAGAGGATCGACCCGCTGAAGTCCTCGGTCGTGAGCTTGTCGAGAATCTTCCAGAAGCTGTCCGAGTCGTACCCGCTCTGATGCTGGTAGCAGCCGTACTGGAAATCGGCCGGGAAGGGAAGCTGCGCGCCCCGCTCCCATCGGTCGATCGAATCGAGATCCGACTCGCCGTTCGGCCCGCCCGGGTCGGTGTCGAGATAGAGGAGCCACGAGTTGTTGTGCACGATGCCGAGAATGCCGAGGTAGAGGTACGTGCTGTCCCACGTCATGTAAAGGGCGTTGATGTCGTTCGTGTCGCCCGGGTTCGGCGTTGTCCAGTCGCTGTCCCAATAGTCGCTCACGATCCGCATGCCGTTCGTCCACTCGTTCGGATCGAAGTAGCCGTCGATCGTGATCATCGTGGCGGGAGCGACCTCGATCGCCACGTTGTGCGTGTTGGTAAGGGCGCGGTTCCCGTTCCCGGCGAGATCCCGTACCGTGTTCGCGTTCATCATGAGCTCGAGCGTGTTCGGATTCAGGCCCTCGATGGCGGAGGCGGTCGCAGCGTCGAGGGCGATGTCGATCCGCACGCTGTTACTCGTCGTGACGACCGTGCAACCGGAGGAGAAGGTTACATCCGCGATGCCGTCGTCGTCGTCGTCCACCTTGAAGCCGGCCACGACGACCTGGTCGTACTTCACCTTCTCGTTGAAGAGAATCGAGATGCGGTCCGGCGTCGGGAAGTAGGTCGCGGAGACGGCGCGCGGCTTCAGCGTGTCGGAGAGCGCGCTCGCCAAGGTCTGCAGCTCGGCGATGTTCCCCTGGCCGTCGGGCGCCGCCGTTTCGCCCGCGAAGAGGTACATCTCGAACTGGCCGCTTCCGAAGAGCTCCTCCACGCCCATGAGCGTTGAGTTGTACTGCAGGTTGTGGCGCGCGCCGCCGTTGCCGACCACGATCGCCGCCGTCGCACCCGAGTTCGGGTTCCGCTGGCCGAAGTAGGCCCCCGAGACCGGCGTCGCCGCCCACACGCGGTCGGAACGCGCGTTCCAGATGAGGTCGAGAAGGTCGGGGGAGAAGCCGCTCTTCACGTAGACGTCCTGCCCCGCGGCGTCGTACACGACGTCGAGATACTTCTTGCCGAGCTCGAGGTTCAGCCGCTTGGTCACATTCGCATGGACGAGATCGAGCGCGACCTTGTTCCCCGAGCCGGCGACCACCGAGATCGTGTAGAGATCGTGCTCGCGGTCGAGGCCGGCGACGCTGACGTCCGAGAGGCCGCCGACGTGGTTCCCCTCGTTGTAATCTCCTTCGGTATCCGTCCAGTAGACGTTGCAGTTCCCGATGACCGAGTACTCGTCGCCCGTCTCCTGGGCGAAGAGATGGACGATGCGCCCGCCGATCGGCTCGATCACCGCGAAGAGCTTGTCGTTGTGGATGACCCCCTCGACCTGTCCGTCTTGATCGATGTCCGAAAGATAGGCCCCGGTCGCGCTCGCGTAGTCGCCGTTCGCCCAGCGCGCCGCCTCGGCGTAGACGTTCGCGTTCTTGATCTTGTTCGAGTAGCGGTAGATCCAGCCGCTGATCTCGCCTTCGTCGTGCCAACCGGTCTCGTGAAGGTTGGTCATCATCACGTACCACGCGGTTTCGGAAAGGTCGTTCGCAGGGCTCGCCATGATCGTGTTGTACGCGTTGGTCCAGATGGTTCCGTAGTTCCACGTCGGCGTGTGGAAATCCCACACGTGCGCCGGATCGCTGTATCCCGCCCAATGGATGTACCACGAGTTGTTGCCGCCGCCGTATCCCCACTTGCCGCCGAGAAGGCCGTAGGTCCCGTTCTGGATCGTTGGGTTCGAGATTCCGGAGATGAACGGACCGTGGTGAATGACGTCGGAGAGCTTCCAGACGGCGACCGTCCCGCTGTTCAGCCAGCACTGGCGGATCACGTGGATCCAGTTGTTCAGCGCGTACTGGTTCCAGGCGCCCTGGCTCACCTCCGCCGGGATCTCCCAGTCGTTTCCGTAGACGAGGATCTCGTCGGAGGAGAGGTTCACGATCATGTTCCACGCGCTGCCCCAGTCGTTGTCCATCGCGCCGACGAAGTCGCCGTCCATCGGGATGAACTTGAGGCCGTTGGAATGAACGTAGACGTGGCGGTCGTTCGCCCAGTCGTTGTAGTAGTCGAGATGGATGTAGTCGTCGAGGAGCACCGCGCGCACGCCGTGGTTCATCCAGTTGTCGAGAAGCGTGTTGTCGACGACGCCTCCGCTCGCCGTGATGCCGTTCCCGTCGTTGTCCGGGTTCTCGAGCCACACGCGCTCGGGAACCCACGCGACGACCGCCGTGTCCCCGTAGCGCCAGTCCGACATCACTTTCTCGATGTGCACCGCCCAATCGTTCATGTTGTTGTGCACGAAGGGCATCATGTGCTGCGCGTATGCGGAGGTGATGATGTCTCCCCATCCCTGGGCGACCGCCGAGGCGATCGAGTCGTTGAACTCGGGGTTGTGCCACTCGGCGCTCGTCTGAAGCTGTCCGGCGAGGTGGATGTTGAGCGGAATGTCGTAGTAGCGGTGGCAATCGAGGATTTCGTCGAATCCGTCGTCCGGGTTGTTCGGATCGCCCGGGTAGGACGCGTTCTCGCCGCGCTCCCCGTAAAACACCGACGTCCAGGTGAGTCCCTGATTGCCGTGCACCATGAAGGCGACGTTGTGGTCGCCGGGGCGCGAGGCGTTGTCCGCCTCGATCGCGTCCTGAAGCTCGTTCCCTTGCGCGGTGAAGACGTAGAAGCGGACCGGCGTCCGATCGCCCGCGGCGGCCGCCTCGGCGATCTCTTCGTATACGGCTCCGCTCTTCCCCGCGGCGCGGATCGCCGCCTCCTCGAAACCGCCGGGAAGATGGATCGAGCCCTCAACCATGTCGTGCCGGAGCGAAACGTGAACGCGCCTCACGCGGTCCGTCTCTCCCCCGCCGAACGAGGGGTCGAGCAAGGTGCCTCGGAGCGCGCCGGCTTCATCGTATCCGATGCGAAGCACGCGGTCCCAGAGAATAGGCGCCTCGCCGCGAATCCCGTCGGGAAGCGCGCGCGTCCCTCCGTCGGTGTAGTCGAGGGCGATGTAGATCTTCGTGTTCGAATCTTTCATGCGGTTGACGGTTTCGTCGGACGATCCGATGTCGAAGAGCTGAACGCGGAACGCAAGGCGATCGACGTTCTGGTCGTAGTAGAAGGCCATGAGGTCGGCCGCGCGCGCCCCGGGCCTTGCCGTGTCGTAAACGGGCGCGAGCGCCTTCGCGTGTTCGGGACCGTAGGCGGTCGGATCGCCCGCGGCGTCGATCCCCGGCGCGGGCGCGGGGGAGGACGGCGCTGCGAAAAGGGGGAAGGGGATCGCGAGAGAGACGGCCAGAAGACCGTACGCGGCGACGTGCGCGAAACGCATGAGCTTTCTCCTTTTCGGACGAACGTTCGGGGAGCGGCAAGCGGGAGGGAGCCTTCTCATCCCGCCGCGAGCGCCGAAGAGAAGACCGTATCTCCCGAATCTCTCGAGGATTATACCATTATTGAGATTGCGAATCAACAGGCGCGGGCTCGCTCTCGCTCTTCGGGAACCGAAGGATCGTTCCGGAAAACGGTTCGAGCGAGATCCGAAAGAGGCCCTCCTCGATCGCCGTCTCGCGCCCCGCGAAGAGATCGAACGAGCTCCCCGACTCGAAGGGGAGAGCCTCGGGCTCCAGGATCACCGTCACGGGCGCGCCGCCTGCGTTCAGGAAGACCGCGAGCCTCTCCTCATCGGTCCACCGCGCGTATGCGTAGACCTTCCCCTCGGCGAGAAGCGTGCGGAACTCTCCGCGCCGAAGCGCGGGATGATCCCGCCGGATCGCGAGATAGTCGCGCACGCGCTCGCGGATCGCCGTGCCGCGCGGGGTCTCGAGCGTCTTCCATTCGAAGGGGCGGCGGCAGTCGGGATCGGGTCCGCCCTCCATACCGATCTCGTCTCCGTAATAGATGTGAGGGACGCCGACGTAGGTGGCCGCGAAGAGCGACGCGAGAAGAAGACGCCGCGTGTCGCCTCCGGCGAGCGTGAGGAAGCGCTCCGTGTCGTGCGAGCCGAGGAGGTTCATCGCCCCGAGAACGGAGGGGAGCGGATAGCCGAACCGTCCGCCGGCAAGCTGCCGATCGAAAACCGACGCATCGATGTTGCTTCGGGCGAAGAAGGCCAGGCATGGATCCCGGAAGTAGCGGTAGTTCATCGTGGCGTCGAAGCGGAGCGGCGAGAGATCGGCCGCGGCGCTTCCCCAGAGCTCGGCGATCACGAAGCCGTCTGGCTTCACCCGCCGCGCCTCTTCCCGAAAGATCCTCCACACCCAAGCCGGCACTTCGTTCGCCACGTCGAGCCGGAACCCGTCGGCGTTCATCTCTTCCAGCCAGAAGCGGACCGCCGCCCGAATCTCCTCGAGAACCGGTTCGTTCGGCATCGCCTCCGAGATCCGTGTCGCCGCCTGCTCGGTGGCGTTCGGCCGCGAGAGATCGAAGTTCAAGTTGGGAAGATCGCCGTGTCCCCACCAGCAGTCGTAGTAATCGCTCGCCTTCTCTCCCTCCCCGAACGTCTCGGGGAGCGGCCACTTCCTCCACTCGTACCAGAGCCAATAGGGCGAGTCCTTCCCCTTCTCCACACAGTCCACGAACGCGTAGTGGCAGTTCCCCGTGTGGTTGAAGACGCCGTCGACGACGATCCGCATCCCCGCCTCGTGGGCGGCGTCGGCGAGCTTTCGGAAAGCCTTGTTCCCTCCGAAATGGGGATCCGTCTCGCGATAGTTGCACGCGTCGTACTTGTGGTTCGATTTCCCCGTGTGGAGAGGATTGAAGTAAAGAATGGTGACGCCGAGATCTTTTAGATAGGGGAGTTTTTCGAGCACCCCCTCGAGGTCTCCCCCGTAGAACGAGAAGTAGTCGGGTCGGCCGTCGGTCCGGTGGGGACTCTTGGACAGACCGGAAACATCGTGCCAGTCCTTCACGAGGTGGTAGTGCTCGCTGTTGGTCTTCCCCCCTTCGGGCAGCGTCGTCTTCCCCGCGTAGTACGGTTCGCGGAAATCGGGATCGTTCTTCTTGTTCCCGTTGTGGAAGCGCTCGGGAAAGATCTGATAGAAAACTCCGTCGACCACCCAATCGGGGATGGAGAAGAGAGGGGTTCCGATCGCGTTGATCTCGAGAAGCTGGGCGTCGCTCGCTTCTCTGGCGAGCCCGGAGCGCGTCACGATGCGCGATGAATCCCCGTCGGCGAGAACGATGCCGATGCGCCCCTCGACGCCGGGGCCGGCGTCCAGCTCCCCTCGAAAGTAGATGTAGCGGCCGTCTCCTCCGAGCGCGCGCATGGGAACCCGGCTCTCGGAACCTCCCCGTCGAAAGAGGATCTCCGCACCGGTGACGTCGCCCTGATGGGCGCGGGCGGTCACGACGACGCGCCCGGCCTCGGTGCGCACCGCGCTCACGTGGTCCGGCGCGAGAGAGAGCGTCCCCTCCCAAATGCTACCATCCCCCGCGCGGAGCGGGATCGCGTGGAAGCGGTCGTCCACGACGAGGATCGAGTTGAAGCCGCCGAAGCCGTCGTCGGTCGTCTTCTCGTTCGCCGGGTCGTGATACCAGGAGCCGTCGGTGACGAACTTGTACTGGTACTCGCCGGGAGGGAGCGCAAGGCGGACGCGGAAGCGCCCTTCGGCGTCCGGGCCGTCCATCGCTTGAGCGTCCGGCTTCCAATCGTTGAAGGTTCCGGCGAGGAAGACGGCCCGAGGGGTTCGGTCGGGCCGGAACGAGAAGAGCACCTCGCGGATCTCCGCGGCCGGCGTCTCCGCGCCGCGGGCGGCGATCCGATAGACGCCGGGTTCCGGAGCGGCTCCGGCGTACACGACCGAGTTCGACGAGCCGTACGGGTTCGGGACCGATTCGCTCGCGTTCGGATCCTCGATCCAAACGCCGTCCACGACGAACTTGTATTCGTGCCGACCCGGAGGGAGCGCGATCGTCTTCTCGTAGATCCCGTCTCCGTCGGCGTCGAGCATCGGGTCGGCGGAAGGGTCCCATCGATTCCATTCGCCCGCGACGAAGACCCGCCGGCCGGGCTCGCCGGCGTCGTAGCGGAAGAGAACGGCGGTCTCCGCGCGGGCCTCGAAAGTTCCTGCGAGGAGAACAAGGAAAGCGAGCAGGGAGGTTCGGTGTCGCATCGTTCGCTCCTTGGTTGGGTCACGGACCTGGTCCGATCATAGAGCTCGCCGCCCGGCATCTCAAGAGCCGCGATGATTCTTGACTCTCGATTCGGGCGGCTGCTACTCTCCCGGCGAAAGGATCGGCCGTTTCCCGGACGGCTTCTCATTCTCATGCGGCGAGTCACCGCTACGCTCTTCCTTTCTGCATCGCTCGTTCTTCCGGCCCTCGCGACCACGGGCGCGGATCTTACGAACCGCATTGCCATCGACGGCTACTCGAACGACTTCGAGGCGGACGAGGTCGTCTTCGTGGACACCCTCATCGACGTGAACGGAGACGGCGTTCTCGAGGTCGTGGCCCAGGAGAGGGACAACGACTCGAAGTGGGGCTTCAATAACGACATCAACCAGATCAAGGTCACTTGGGACAGCGACAATTTATACGTCGCGGTCGATGGGATCGCTTGGGACAACAACATCATTCTTCTTTTCGACTATCGCCCCGGCGGTCTCGACAAGATGACGGAGCTGAACTCGTGGCGCCGGAACTTCGTGTTCGCGGGAAATCTTTTCCCCGATCTTTTCCTGGCCACGTGGGACGGAAACACAACCCCGCAGCTCTGGCGTTTCGCGCGCGAGAACCAGGTGACTCAGGTCGATATCTCCCTCTTCGAGACGGTCGCGACCTTCGCCCAAGGGAACACCGGGCGATCGATGGAGGCGCGGATCCCTTGGCCGGTCTTCTACGGAGAGACGCTCGAGCGCCGCTGGGATCCGACCCAGCGAGATTCGGTCTACGTTCTTCCGAACGGGCTCGACGAGGTCCGGTCGATCCGGGTCGTGGCGATCCTCACGGCCGGGGCGGACGGCACGGGCGGCCCCGACTCGGCGCCCGACAATCTGGGCGGACACACGATCGAGTCCTCGAACCAGGTGACCATCGACAACTTCGCGATCCTTCCGCTCGATGATACATCCTACGTCACGGGAGACGGACGGAAGGTGTTCGTCTGGGAGGAGAGCGTGGTCGATACCCTGCCTCCCGACAGCCTGGCCGACATCGGCGTCGGCGTCACGAGCCGGCGCGCGTTCTTCGTGGATCCGCCGGTCACCCCGAAGAACTTCTCGTTCAGCACGCTCACGTTCCGCGATCCGATCGTCTCGCCCGAGGAGGGGCGTCTTCTCCGTTTCGACTTCACGCTCTCTCCGGAGCCTGACACGACCGACTTCTTCCGCGGCATCACCGTCAGCGCGGAGATCTACAGTTTGAAGGGCGAGCGCGTGCGTCTTCTCTTCCGCGAGGACGTGCGGCCGGTGGTCGCCCCGCAGAATCCGGCTCTGGATTGGTGGGACGGCCGCGACGAGAGTGGGCGCTTCGTCCCCGGCGGCATCTATCTTCTCCGCTTCGTCGTGGAGCCGGGTGTTTTCCGGACCACGAAGGCGTTCTCGGTGGTTCGATGACGAGAAAGGCCGGATTTCTCGCGCTTCTTCTCGCCTTTTTCGTCCCTTCGGCCGGCGGCGCGTATTTCGATCGGCTCGAGACGGGCGCGCGGGCGGTCGCGATGGCGAAGACGTTCCACGCGCTCGCGGACGATCCGGCGGCGGTCTATTGGAACCCGGCCGGCCTTGCCTGGCAGAGGCGCGCGGCCGTGCTTCTCGCGCACAACCGGCCCTACGTCGTCGAGGACCTCTCGATCAACTTCGCCGCCTTCGCGCTTCCCCTTCCGCCTGCATTCGGAACCGCGGGCGTCGGCTGGCACCGCACGTCACTCGCGGGCGTGGTCTCCGAGGATCTCTTCTTCCTCTCCGCAGGCCGGCAGACCTCGATTCCAATGCTCGGCGAGCTTGGGATCGGGATCACGGGAAAGGTCTTCCGCGTCGGCTACTCGGACTTCCGCGATTTCGAAACTCTGGAGAAGGTCGATTACGGCTCGCAGACGAAGCTCGCCGCGGATGTCGGGGCGATCGTTCGGCCTCGCGGCGACCTTCGCATCGGAGCGATCCTTCGAAACGTGGGAGTGCCCGCGTTCGAGTTCGTTGGGGGGGGGGGAGGGACGCGGATGGAAGCGGAGGTTGAGGGTTCAATCACTTATCTATGGAACGAAGCTTCCCTTGTCTCCGGGGGCTTCGCAACGAACCGAAGAGGCGACCTTTCCCCCGCGATCGGCGGCGAGGTCCTCTTCTTCGATGTCTTCGCCCTCCGGAGCGGGATCTTCGACCACGAGTACTGGGGCGGGTTCGGGGTCCTCACGGGGTCTTGGTTCTTCGACGCGGGGTTCGCGACGCACAAGACGCTCGGCGTCTCGTACACGGCGTCGATCACCGTCCCGATCGGGGGAGAGCGATGAGAGGGACCGTCGCGCTCTCGGTCTTGCTCGCGGGGCTCCTCGGAGCCTCGCCCTTTTCCGCCGACGCGGCCACGGTGATCGAGGGGGAGTACCAGCTCCAGCTCGACATCCGAAAGCAGGACCGCTTCTTCCCGTGGGACTTCGAATCGAACAACAACGACACGTACGCGGCGAGCCAGTTCCGGATCTTTTCCCAGCCCCGCACGGGCGTCGAGACGTTCGTGAAGTTCGAGGCGGATTGGTACACGGGGGGGAACGAAAACGAGCGGCCGCTCTTCCAGTATCGGGAGAGCCACGCGCGCTTTCACACGCCGGTCACCCTCCCCCGCGGCAAGAAATCGATCGCCGAGGTCTATCTCTTCTCGCGGCAGGACCGCTTCTGGGTGGAGAACCATCTCATTCAAGTGGTCCAGCCCCATCAGGTGAAGGACGGAGACAACGCGCAGGGGTTCCGCTTCAACCTCAAGACGGAGAATTGGGCGGATGTTTTTACCTACATCTTAAGCGATTTCTCCAGCCAATCCCGCGTCGGCGGGGGCACGGCGCCCTCCCCAACCGACGACGCGCACATCCTGAGATGGCGCCCGATCCTCATGGATCGTTTCCGGCTCGGCGCGACCTACAACCGAAAGGTGATCGGGCCGGCGTCGGACCTCGACTACAACGAGGTCTGGGCGCTCGACACGCGGTCTACGCTGGGGAACACGGATCTCTACCTGGAGTTCGCGAGCAGCAAACAGATCGGAATCGACAAGCCGGACCAGGACGGTTTCCACTTCGGCGATTGGGAGGTCGATCGTTTCTCCGCGGCGCTCCCCCGGAACGCGGCGTTGAAAGCCGAGATTCGAGCGATCACGCTCGGGACCCCTTCGCTCGGGTACTACAACATCGCGCCGCTCTACTACTATTTCGGGCCAGACTTCAGCTGCTTCCTCGGCGAGAGCACAAACGATCTCGTCGGATGGAAGGTGAACAGCTGGTATCTCCTGCCGCGCCGCGCGATCACGCTGACCCTCGACTACGAGGAGTGGGAGAAGTACGTTTTCGAGAAGAAGACCTTCACGCGCTGGCGAGGCGAGGTCTACACGGAGTACGTCAACGGGTTCACGAGCAAGCTCTGGTACGACCGGAGGAAGACGGTCGACACGAGCAACCCGCTCTTCGAGGACGTGACGAAGAACTACGATCTCTTCGGCGAGGTTCAGGTGGAGAGCCGCCTCGCGTGGATGCGGGTCCAGGGGAAGCTGAAGGACCTGGAAACGAACCTCAAGAAGGAATTGGTCTCGCTCGAGGCGGCGGTGAACCTGACGGGGAACCTCAAGCTGTACACTCGTTACGCGTTCGGGAACGATCCGGCGAGGCTCCGCAAAGGTCTCTTCACCGAGCTCCAATACCGCCCGCAGAGAAATATGGACTTGTACCTTTCGTACGGTCCCTTCTGGATCGGCGACTCGAACAATCCGGTCGACGATGGAGATCTCGCCGGAGGCGCAGACAATAAGGACATGATTCGGTTGATCATGAAAGGAAACTTCTAGCCTGGCGAGCTCGTGACGAAGAATCGCGGCGGAACCGAGCGGCCGGTCCGGGCGCAAGGGGAGCGGATCCCATGAGGTCAAACATGGCACGAACGGCATGTATCGTCGTCGCGTTTCTCGCGGCGCTTTCCCGGGCGGAGGCCGGAGTCGAGGCCGTGGAGGGTGGAATCCGCTTCACCTATGCCGATCCGAACGCGGGGAGCGTGTACGTGGCGGGGGCGTTCAACAATTGGAACGCGCAGGCGAACTCCATGACGAAGGGCCCCGACGGCGTCTGGTCGGTCGTCGTGCCTCTCGGATCCGGAAAGCACGAGTACAAGTTCGTCGTGGACGGACAGTGGTTCGCCGACCCGGAGAATCCGGTGACGATCGGCGAGTACGGCAACTCGCTCGTCCACGTGGGAGCGGACGGGAAGATCGTGGCGGCGGCGGCGACCGCGAACACGGCGTACTCGGCCAAGATCCTTCTCGGCGGGCGGATGATCAGCCGCTTCATCGCGCGGGAGAACGAGAGCCGGGGCGGCCGCATGGAGCTCGAGCGGCCGTACATGGACATGAATCTCGACTGGCTGATTCGCGCGAACGACTATCTCGATCTTCATCTCCTCACCTCGATCAACAACGAGGGCGAGGCGACGGTCACCGATTTCTGGAAGACGAACCTGAGGTTCGACCGCGGGTCGCTCCGCCTCCATACCGAAAGCTTCAGTCTTAAGATGTTCGACAATGAGTCGGCGGGGCGCTTCGACGATCCTCTCGAGCTTGTCGGCGGGATCGGAATCTACGATCACGATTTCGGCTTCCGCCAGCAAGGCGCGATCGGAAGCTTCGGGCTCGGAGCGCTCGGCCTCACGGTTCTCTACGCGGACGATTTCGAGAACGGCGGGACGACGGTGACGGTGCTCGACAGCCTGAGCATCGCGACGGAGGAAGCCGCGTTCGATAGCGCGCGCGGGGCGTTCCGGTTCAAGAGGAACGAGGGGGCCACATACAGAGCCTACGACGACGACAACAACAAGGACATCCTCGCTCTCCGCGCCAAGTATCCGGTGAGCGATCTCCGCGTCGGGGTCTCCGCGCGCGTGGACCGCGGGTACAACCCGGGGACGCTCTCGATCGTCGAGATCGACCCGGAGGACACGACCGGCACGCTCGGCGTCCAGAGGAAGTTCGGGAAGACCTGGGAGCGATGGTGGGGCGCGGGCGGGGATCTCCTCTATGGAGGAGAGGCCAAGCCGTACGTCCTGCGCGCGGAGATTCTTCACGGGCGGGCCGCGGTGCGGGCGATCGAGGGGCGCGAGGCGGACGTCGAGCTCCGCACGGTTCGCGAGGTGGACGAGGTTTTCGGGGACACGCTCTACACCTCCGAGATCGCGACGACATCCGGCGAGCGCGCCGCGGCCGGCGCTCTGTTCGAGATCGACCGGTCCACGCGGGTCTTCCTCGGCGGCGAGTACCGTTTCGGGGGGTCGGGGCTTCGGCTTTCCGCCGAGTACGAGCGGGAAGGGCACGAGCAGACCTACTACGCCACGTCGATTTGGGACACCCTCGAGAACGTGATGAGCGTCTACCGTTTCGGCGCCGCGCGCGGATGGGAGCGGTTGTTCGGCAGGAAGTGGGATCTCGGACTCGAGGTGGAGGCGTACGATTTCCGGTACGACTCCCGCACCCCGTGGCGGAATCAGTTCTGGTTCGACGAGCGGAACTTCTGGCTCGAGCAGAGCGAGCACGAGGTCTCCGTCGACCGGATGGTCCTGGTCGGCGGGAGGAACGCCTCGTTCGTCCGGCCGGCGCTCTCGACGGTCCTGTACGCCCCGAAGGATGTTTCGTTTACATGGAAAGGAACGTTCGCCGGAATCGATCTAAACAGGGATCCGAAGTACACGGAGAACCTCTTCCAATTCAAAGGGTACCCGTCGAAGAAGATCCGGTTGTATTCCGACACGCGGCTCGTGAAGTACACGGATCCCGTTCTTGGTCTCTTCGGCTCGTACTGGTCGACCTTCGCGGAGGTGGCCTACGAGGTCGCGAAAGGGATCGAGGTCGCTCTCTCCTACGGCGTGGATCCCTTCATCGTCGACGAGACGACGAACGAGTTCGACGCCGTCGGGCGCGATCTCTTCCTCTTCGCGCGGGGCGCGAACGGCGACGCGGCGCGGCGCAACTTCCGTTCCCTCGCCTCGTCGATTCCCGCCGCGGAGAAAGCCCTCGAGGACGAACGCCGAATCCAAGTCGAAGCGATCGTGCGTTTCTAGGAGTGCGAGGATGAGAAGAGGACTTCACGCTTCCACGGCCGGAATCGCCTTGCTGGCGGTTCTTCTCTTCGCCGCCGCGTGCGTCAATCTGAACTTCGTGAAGCGGCGCTTGCCGCCTCCTTACCACGCGGAAGGCGGGGTCCTCTTCCAATTCGAAGCGCCGTCGGCGCAGCGAGTCCAGCTTGCCGGCAACTGGCCGGAGAATGATTGGCTGCGCGGGCAAGCGCAGACGGGAAGCTACCTGATCGGCCTGATGAGCGACGAGGACGGCGACGGCGTCTGGCAGATCGTCGTCGATCTCCCACCCGGCCGTTATCAGTACAAGTTCGTGGTCGACGAGAAAACGTGGAAGGAAGATCCGAACAATCCCCAGCGCGTGGACGACGGATACGGGGGCTACAACTCCCTTCTCGTTGTCGATTGAGGGGGGCAACGAGGATGATGAAGAAACGAACGACGATTCTCGGAGGAGCGCTCTTGGTGGCGGCGGCGGCGATGATGATCCTCGCGCGCTGCGGCGGCAATCCGAACGACACGCTCCTCGACCCTTCCGGGGGCGGCGCTCTCGCGGAGGGAATCATCACGGGAACGCTCGATTGGGGGATGGGGCCGCCCTACCCGCTCACCGTCGTCTATGCGATTCCGGGCTACAATCCCGCGTGCACGGGCGGGCCGACGTCGGTCCATGTGACCGGAGAGAATGTCGCGTGGGATACGGGAATCTGGGAGTCGACGCCTGGGATGAACGAGCTCTTCCCCTGTCTTTGGATCGGCGAGGAACCGCTCGCCGCGGACGACCAGTTCGAATGGAAGTTCGTCACGAACGGGTCTTGGGACGGGAGTTACGCGATGGGGGGGAGCGGCGTCGATGAGGCCGCGCGGCGCGGAACGACGGTGAACACGAACGGAGACAACCTGCGAGTGTCGATCCCTTCGGCGGGAGCGTACCAATTCCTCCTGAACGCATCCACGGATCCGGGGTACTTCTGGGTTCTCGCGAAAGACGAGGCTCTCTGGGACACGACCGGAGTCGACAGCACGCGCTTCACGATCGAGAACCTTGCTCGAGGCAACTACACGATCATCCTCTCAGTCCCCGGCGATCCGGAGACCTTCCCCGTGCGCTACATCCGAAACGTCCGCGTGGCGGGGGACGCGGGCGTCGATCTCGGAGCGGTGAGCGTGCTCCTGACCGGCGCGCTCCAGGGACGCGTGGCCTTCAGCGACGGCCCCGTGGAAACGCCGGAAGTGCGGATCATCGTTTCGGTCCATGCGACCGGAGCCGCCGTCGATACGACGATGATTCCGGCCGGGACGACCGTCTTCTCGATCGCCGGGCTGAACGAAGACGCCTACGATCTCCGCTTCCACGCGGCGGGCTATGTCGACACGATCCTCTTCTCCATCGAGTTCCTTGCGGATGAGGAAATCGACCTCGGAACGATCACGCTCGCCCGCGGGGGAGCGGTTTCCGGCGCGATCGCGTTCGAAGACGATCCGAGCGTCCTTCCGGTCGCGACGATCTTCTACACGGATCCGTCGAGCCTCGTGCGGCTCGCGGAAACGACCTCGAGCGCGGTCGACGGCGGGTTCGTCCTGGACGGCGTGCCGGCGGGGAGCGTGGAGATCGGGATCCGCGCGCGCAGATACGTCGACACGACGCTCGCGAACGTCTCCGTCGCGGCGGCCGAGACGACGGAGGTCGGGACAATCGCGATGCGGCCGGGGTGCGTCAGCGTCGCCTCGACGATCCACATGCTCGGCGAGTTCAACGCGTGGGACGAGCGGCTCTTCACGTCCGACCCGGGAATGCAGAAGATCGGAAGCTGCCTCTGGATCGACACGATCGATGTGTTCCCGGCGTCTATCTCCCTTCCGGGAATCGTGCAGTTCAAGTTCGTGACCGACCGCGCGTACGACAACCCGCCGGACTACGTGCGCTGCGACACGCTGATCACGGAGGACTTGGTTACCTACCGGCCGATCTGCCTCTTGGCGAGCGGGCAGAACTTGTTGTTCGCCGTCCCGAACGCCGGCCGCTTCCAGGTGACGCTCGACGAAGACTCGCTCCAATACCGCGTCCTTTCGATTGAGGAGTTCGGCGCGCGGATCGTGGGGAGCGTCGCGTTCGACACCGGCCGGCAGCCTCCGTTCCCCGTGATCGACGTTCGGGTGACCAGGAGCGCCGGCGGCTTCCTCGCCGCGACCGCTCGAGTCGACGTCGATCTCGGGACCTTCACGGCGGACGATCTGGACGGCGGCGTCTACGACGTCGCCTTCACGGGGGCGAGCTTCCGGGACACCACGATCGCCGGCGTAAGCGTCGCCGACGGAGCGACCGCCAACCTCGGCACGGTCACGCTGACCGAGGTGACCTGCCAGTCGGAGTTCACGATCATCCGCGCGGTCGGAGACTTCAACGGGTGGAACACGAGCATCCCGAGCATGACGCAGATCCAGCCGTGTCTCTGGGTCGACACGATCGTCGTCGCCGCGCGTCCCCCGGATAATTGTCACTTCATGAAGTTCCGAACGGGAAACGATTGGGGCGCGAACGATTATGGGAACTGCGGCCCCGAGGACAACACCTGCTCCACTCCGCTCGCGGGGAGCATTTGCCAGGGGAGCGGCGGCGAGCCGGCCGCTCTCGGCAAGATCAAGTTGGAACCGGGCACGTACGAATTCCGCCTCGACGAGGCGACGCGCACGTACACGATCACGCTCCTCCCCTGAGCGCGTGCGGAGGATGCCGCGCGGGCGCCGGCCCTCTCGGGTCGGCGCCGGCCCAACACTCGAATATCCGCCTTCGTGAACCCGGCGGATCCTGCGAGGAAGCGCCATGCTCCCTCGAACCCTGCTTGTTCTTCTTCTCGGGCTCTTTGCGGCGCGAAACGCCGAGGCGGCCGCGCGCTTCGGTCCGATCGCCTGGTCGCCGGACGGGGAGAAGCTGATCGCCTACAACCGAGGGAGGGTTTTCGAGCTCCCCTTCCTCGAAGGCGAGGCGATCCCTCGAACGGACAGCCTACCCGAGCCGCTCGCGCTCGCGGTCGAGTGGGAGAAGGGTCTTCTCGCCGCCTCGCTCCCGGGCGAGGCGCCGCGTGTCGACATCTACCGGGATGGATCCGCGGGGCCGGTCCTTTCGCTCGTCGGTCTTCGCGGGCCCGTCACGCTTCTCGACGCGGACGGCTCCGATCTCTACTTGGGCGGCCCCGGCTTCTTCGAGAGGCGAAGGCTGCCCGAAGGAACCCCGGTCGATTCGCTTCGATGGAGCCCTCCTTGGGAACCTCTCGACCTGCGCCGCGAGCAGCGCTGCGTGATGATCCTCCTTCGCGACCGCATCGTGCGTCTGGACGGCGAGCCGGAGTTCGAGCCGCTTCCGGGGGACGGGGAACCGCTCGCATGGACCGATGAGCGGGAGGCCGCCGCCGGCCTCTTGCTCGTCGAGGAACGGCGTCTCGCACTCGTGCGCCCGGGAGGTCCGGCCGGTGTCCTCGCCGAGCTCGCCCCCGGGGAAGAGCCATTCGGGGCTCTCCTCGCGCCGGAGGGGAACCTCGTCCTCCTTCTTCTCCGAGCGATCGAGGGATCGTCTCCCGAGCTGCGCGCGCGCATCGAGGTCCGCGACGCGCGAACGGGCGACGTGGCGAAGCGCTTTCGATCCGTCCGCCTCATCCGGAGGAGAGAGGAGCCCGAGGTTCCGCGAGCGGCCGCCTTCGACCGGACCGGGCGCTACCTCGCGGTCGTCTGGCCCCTCGCCGGCGCCCAGATCTGGGACACGAGGACCTGGGAGCTTCTCGCGTCGTACTGAGCCGGGCGGGGGACCGGGCGGGTCGACAAGGCCCGGGGAGATCGAAAGGGGGGGCAAGCCAATAACCCATTGGAATGAAATGCGTTATAGGGTTCTACGGGCGGCTCTCTGAGGGGAGCCCTTTCGTGAGGAGCGCCCCCGCAAGAAGGGGCTTTCTCCTTAGAGAATCTTCTGTTATCATTTGAGCCAACGTTCGGTGAGTCTCCCTCCGTTCGCGCATGATCCGACTTCCGGCCGGCTCCCTCCCCAAACCGGCCGGGCGAGGTGAGGGTGCGTTCGCGTTTGTCCGCCCGATTGCGTTCTTCTTGTTCGCACGGAAGAAAGGCCGTCTCCGCGTCGGCCCGCAAGTTCTTTATGTCTCAAATGGAGGTCGATTCGACATGAGCCTGCGCATGACGGTTCTCATCCCGCTCGCGATTCTCGTTCTTTCGCCGAGCGCGTCGTTCGCCTTCGCGCCGGTCGAGGAGCTTGAAGCCTATGAGATCTACCTTCCCGGCGAGAAGGCCCCTCGCGTTTGGGCAACCGAGGACCTCGCGGCGGGGAGGGCGGGTTTTGCCGAGGATTTCCTTCATCGCTACGGCGGCGCGTGGCGCGTGCAGTGGAACGAGACGACCGGGCTCGCTCATCAGCTCTTCGGGAGCGGGGCGGCGACGGACGGCGCGGTCTCCTCTCCGGAAGACGCCGAGAGAACCGCGCGGAGGTTCCTCCTCGCGAACCCCGGGCTTTTCGGCGCTTCGGACGAGAACCTTCGCCTTCGAACGACGACTCGGGCGTCGGGGAAGTGGTCGGCCGTTTTCGATGAAGTGGTCGAGGGAGTCCCGGTCCGCGGCGGGCGCGCTCACGTGGTGATGACCGAGACGGGGAGGATCTTCAGCGCGGGTTCCGACCTCCATCCGGGGATCGACCTCTCGACGGTCCCGTCTGTCGCGCCCGAGGAAGCGGCGGCGATCGCGGGTCTCGCGCTCGGGTTTCGCTTCGGAACCGATATCGAAGAGGGGGTTGATCTCGAGATCCTTCCGATCGAAAGGGACGGCGGGCTCTCCTACCGGCTCGTCTACGCGGTCCGGCAGCGGATGGAAAGCCCGTTCGGTCTCTGGGAGACGCTCGTCGACGCCTCGTCGGGCGGGATCCTCCGGCGCGAGAACCTCATCCGCTTCTTCGACATCCACGGGAACACGGACGGGGACATCTACGATCCGCACTACTGCGGCAACTCGCTCGTGGAGCGCGAGTACGCGGACCACTTCATCAACTTCACCGGACTCGGCACGGCGACGAGCGGCGCGGACGGCAACTTCTCCATCTCCGGCGCGAGCGGATCGGTTGCCTGGAACGCGTATCTCCGCGGGCCGTGGGCGAACGTGCAGAACTACTCCGGCGCCGAGGCGTACCGATCGGGGAGCGTGTCCCAAGGGCAGTTCCTGCAAATTCATTGGGGAAGCACCGACGGCCGCACGGACGAGAGAACCTGCTTCTATCACACGAATCGAGTGCACGATTACATCCGCGCCGTCGATCCGGGACCCGGCCTGGCCGACATCGACTATCCGATGGTGGTGACGGTCGCGAGGACGGATGGATACTGCCCCGGGAACGCGTGGTACGATTGGACGAACATCAACTTCTGCTCGGCCGGCTCCGGCTACGGGAACACCGGCGAGATGTCCGACGTTATCTACCACGAGTACGGCCACGGCATCACGCACCGGATTTACAACACGACCTCTTCGCCGTCGAGCGCGCTGCATGAGGGGAACTCGGACATCATCGCGAACCTGCTGACCGGCGAGTCGATCATCGGGCTCGGGTTCTACCTGAACAACTGCACGTCGGGGATCCGGAACTCGGACAACTCGCTCATTTACCCGGATGATCTCACCGGTTCGGGCCATCACGACGGACAGATCATCGCGGGAGTCGTTTGGGACGCGTGGCAGGAGCTCCGCGCGTCGCTCGGCGAGGAAGCGGCGTTCGAGGTGATCGGCGACATCTGGCACAACGGGAGATCCCTCACGCTTCCGACTACGCAGCCGGACCAGGTGCTTTCGATGCTGATCGCCGACGACGACGACGGCAATCTCGTGAACGGCACGCCCAACTATTCCGCCATCTGCACGGGCGCCGCGAACCACGGGTTCAGCTGTTCCGACCTCATCGGCACGACTCCCGAGATCGAGGTCTCGCCGGCTTCGTTCGAGGTGACGGTGAACGCGGGCGCGTCGGCGGTGCGTGATCTCTTCATCGAGAACGCGGGGACGGGAGTCCTCACGTACGGAATCGCGGGTGTGCAAACGACGCTCGCGAAGACAGCCGGAGGAGAGCCGGGCATTCGCGGGCTCGCGAATCCGGAGAGCGAAACAGCCGACAACACGAGGACCCTCGCCTTCCTTCGCGAAACGCAAGCGGCCGGCAAACTTTCCGCCGTGATCTTCCACGACGACATGGAAAGCGGCGTGAACGGCTGGACGAGCGTGCTCTTGGACGGGAGCATCGACAATCTCTGGCACCAAGTGACGGCCAACTACAACTCGCCGAACCATTCTTGGTGGTGCGGCATCGACGCGCAGGGGAACTACGACACGGGGAGGCGGATCTCGAACGCGCTCGTCTCCCCGAGCATCGATCTGACGGGCGCGACGCCGCCCCTTACGCTCGAGTTCTACGAGACCTTCAGCACGGAGACCGGCTACGACTTCTGCAACGTGGGAGTCTCGACGAACGGCGGCGCCACCTGGACGTCGCTTCGGGGCGGAACGTCCGGTTCGAGCGGCGGATGGCGGCTCGTCTCCTTGAACCTCACCCCATATGCCGGACAGGCGGTGAAGATCCGCTTCCACTTCGACACGACGGACGCGCTGTATAACCAGTACTCCGGATGGTTCATCGATGACGTGTCGGTTCTCGCGACCGGAGTGTCGTGGCTCTCGTTCGATCCTCCGGGCGGCTCGGTTCCCGCAGGCGGCGCGGACACGGTCGCGGTCACGTTTGACGCGACCGCACTGGCGCCCGGTGACTACGCCGCCGACATTCGCGTGGAGTCGGACGATGAGAGCACGCCGGTCGTTCTTGTTCCTGTCGCGCTTCACGTCGGGTCCGGGATCGATCCGACCCTTTCGACGGTTGCGGTGAACGACGACGTGATGCTTCGTCCGGACGGTCTTGGGGATTCGGTGTTGACGGTGACGGTGACGG
>JAGUYC010000214.1 GCA_020061515.1 Gemmatimonadota bacterium | reverse complement strand
GAAACGGGGGGCGCCCGCGGGCTCGCCGAGGGCGCGGCGAAGCGCGCGCGCCGTTCACGGGAGGACGATCTGAACCGGTTCGTCGATCGCGCGGTCATCCTTGTCGAGTCGGGCGCGGGCGGGAACGGATGCGTCAGCTTCCGGCGGGAGAAGAACGTCCCGCGCGGAGGGCCGGACGGAGGGGACGGGGGGAAGGGTGGGGACGTCGTCCTCGCGGCCGAACCCGGGAAGAGAACGCTTCTCGACTTCCGTTACGAAAGCCGCTTTCGGGCCGGGCGCGGCGGGCACGGGAGCGGCGGAAACCGCTCCGGGAAGGACGGAGAGGATCGGATCATCCCGGTTCCGTGCGGAACCCTCGTGCGAAACCACGAGGACGGGACGCTGCTCGCCGATCTCGTCGCCAAGGGAGAGCGGGTCGTCGTCGCTCGCGGGGGGCGCGGGGGTTTCGGAAACGCGCGCTTCGCGTCGCCGACGAACCGCGCGCCGACGAGGAAGGAGCCGGGGGGAGCGGCGGTCCGGCTCGACCTGGAACTCGAGCTCAAGCTTCTCGCCGACGCCGGGCTCGTCGGGCTTCCGAACGCCGGGAAGTCGACGCTCCTCGCGCGGGTCTCGGCGGCGCGCCCGAAGATCGCGGACTATCCGTTCACGACGCTCGCCCCGAACCTCGGCCTCGTGCGCGTCGGCACTCTCGATTCATTCCTTCTCGCCGACATTCCCGGTCTGATCGAGGGGGCCAGCGAAGGGAAGGGGCTCGGGCACGACTTTCTCCGCCATGTGGAGCGATGCCGCGTGCTGATCTACCTCATCGACGCGACGTCGGAAGACCCGGAGCGCGATCTCGAGGTTCTCCGCGCGGAGGTCGGCAAGCACAAGCGTGAGCTTCTCGACCGCGCGAGCCTCGTCGTGTGGAACAAGATCGACGCGCTGCCGGAGGAGAGGAGGAAGGCGCCGGTGGACGGGAGTCGCCGGCTCATCTCCGCCGTCTCCGGCGAGGGGGTCGAGGCCCTGATGGCGGAAGTGAACCGCAGGATTCGGGATGCGGAGGATGAGGGGGAATGAGCAGAGGTTGGCTGGAGCTTCACCTCGCGCCGGGTATTGGGGATCGGAGGAAGCGGGCGCTCGTCGAGAAGTTCGGCGGCCCGGAGGAGGTCCTCCGTCTCTCGCCGAAGGAACTCGCCGCGGCGAGCGGATGCACCGCCGATGCAGCCCGGCGTTTCGCGGAGGATCGTCCGGACATCGAGCCGGTGCGGCGCGCGCTCGAACGATCGGGCGTCGAAATCCTGGCCTTCGACCATCTTGACTATCCTTCACTTCTAAAGGAAACATACGATCCTCCGCTTGTGCTCTTCGTGAGGGGGGATCGCCGGCTTCTCTCCCGGCCGACGGTCGGGCTCGTCGGGGCGCGGAAGGCGGATCCGGGGGCGGCCGCGTGGACCGAGGAGATGGCTTTCACCCTCGCGCGAAGCGGGTTCGTCGTCGCGAGCGGCCTTGCGCGGGGGATCGACGCGGCGGCGCATCGGGGGGCACTCCGCGCGGGAGGCGTCACGACGGCGGTTCTCGGGACCGGGCCGGACGTCATCTATCCCCCCGAGAGCGCGGATCTCGCGCGGGCGATCGCGGGCTCGGGGGTGATCGCGACGGAGCTTCCGCCGGGGGAGGGGCCGTTCGCCGCGAACTTCCCGAGGAGGAATCGGATCCTCGCGGGACTCTCGCGAGCGGTCGTCGTCGTGCAGGCTTCGGAGAAGAGCGGGGCGATGATCACGGCTCGTCTCGCGCTCGAGGCCTCGCGCGAAGTGCTCGTCGTCGCGGCGTTCCCCTGGGATTCTCGCTTCGCCGGAAACCGGAGGCTCGCCCGGGACGGGGCGATCGTCGTTCAAGACGGCGAGGAGATCGCTCTCCATCTCGGCGCGACGCCCCCCTCCCCCGCCGAGACGGCGAGAGCCCTCGTTCTCGATCTCGAAGGCCTCGAGCGAGAGGTCGCGGATGCTCTCGCCGACGGGCCGCGGACCGCGGACGAGATCTGCCGCACCGTGCAGAGGAGCCCGGCCGAGATCCTTCCCCTCCTGCTCGACCTCGAGATGGGCGGCCTCGTCGTCGAACGGCCGGGGAAGGTCTTCGCGTGGGCGGCGCAGCGATGAGGGAGAGCGTTCGTTGGAGCCATCGGGTCGAGGATTGGGGGCTGCGACTCCTCGCGCTTCCGCTTGGGCCTCTCGGATGGAGAGGAACGCAGCGTCTCGGCGCGTTTCTTGGAAGCGCCGGGTACCGTCTCGTTCCCGTTCGGGTTTCCGTGGCGCGGGCGAACCTTGCGCGCGCGTTCGGGGACCGGCTCTCCGCGGAGGAGATCGAGCGCCTCGCGCGGGCGACGTATCGCCAATGGGGAACGACCTTCCTCGAGCTCGCCCGTTTCGGAGCGATGAATCCCGACGAGGTTCGCTCGGTCGTGCGCATCGACGGGCGGGAAGTTCTCGACGCGGTCCGCGCGGAGGGAAGGGGAGCGCTTCTTCTCACCGGTCACTTCGGGAACTTCGATCTCTTCGGCGCGGCGGTCGCGGCACACGGGTATCCTCTTTCGGTGCTCGTCCAGCGCCAGAGCAACCCTCTCGTCGAGAGCCGCCTTCGCGCGTCGCGCGAGCGGATGGGAGAGCGCGTGATCGAGCGCGGGGCCGGCGTGCGCGAGATCCTGCGGGCCCTCCGGAGGAACGAGTTCGTGGCGATCGTCGGGGATCAGGACGCGGGAAGCGCGGGGGTCTTCGTCGACTTCTTCGGAACGGCGGCCTCGACCGCGAGGGGGCCGGCGCAGATCGCCTATCGCTCCGGAGCCCCGATCGTCTTCGGCGCGATCGAGCGCGGCGAGGACGGCGCGCACGTCGCGCGGTTCGAGGACCCGCTTCGGGCGAATGCGGACGCGCCGGAGGAGGAAGAGGTTCTCCGCCTCATGTCCGCGGTCTCGCGGATGCTGGAGGAGGCGATCCGCCGGCGTCCGGATCACTACTTCTGGCCGCACCGGCGGTGGAAGACCGCCCCGTCCGGCGAAAGGAAGGCGCCGTGAGCCGGATCGCCGTCGTCGGCACGATCAACCACGACCGGATCGTGGCTCCGGATGGGAGGACGCACGAGGATCTCGGCGGGATTCTCTACAACGTTCTCACGCTCGCTCCTTTTCTTGGAGAAGGGGATGCCGCGGTTCCGATCGCGCGCGTCGGGATCGAGAAGCGCGCGGAGGTGGAAGGCCTTTTCTCCGGATATTCATGTGTCGACGGTTCGCATCTCATCTGGTGGCCCGGAGGGACGAACGAGACCGTTCTTCGATACATCACGCCGGACGAGAGAGAGGAGACGCTCATCGAGCGGATCGTGCCGCTTCGCGAGGAGGAGGCGGCTCCGGCGGCGGAGTGCGACCTCGTCGTCGCGAACCTGATCTGGGGGAAGGAGCTGACGCCGGAACTTCTTCGCGTGATGGGCGCGCGCGGCGCTCCGATCGTCCTCGACATCCAGAGCCTCGTGCTGACGTTCGAAAAGGGCCCCGGGCGCGGCTATCGGAACATCCCCGCCTGGCGCGAGTGGGCGGCGCCGGTTCAAGTGCTCAAGGGGAACGAGGAGGAGGTGCGCTGGTTCGCGGGAGAGAAAGGTCGGTTCGCGCGGGATCTTCGGGACGTTCTCCTCGCGCTTCTCGACGCAGGCCCGAACGTCGCGATCGCGACGCACGGGACATCGGGCGCCTCGATCGCCTGGCGGGAAGACGGGGAGCGTCTCTTCGCGGAGATCCCCGCCGTTCCGATCCCCGCCGTGGAGCGCGCGGACAGCACGGGATGCGGGGACGCGTTCACCTCGGGATACGTCCTCGGCATGCTGCGGGGCGAGCGCCCGCTCGAAGCGGCGCTCCTCGGCTCGTCGCTCGCGGCCCTCGTCTTGAAGACCCGCGGCCTTCGCGCGCTTCGAGGTCTTCCCGATCCGTTCGCGCTCCGCGGGGAGGCGTATGCCGATCTTCTCGAGCGCGTGGTTCAATCGAGAAAAGGGGAATCGCGACGTGGCGAGCCGTGAGGATCGAACACGAAGCAACCTCTCCGCCTGCGTGATCAATCACGACGGGGAGGCGTTTCTGGAGGGGACGCTGCGCGCGCTGTTCGAGGAGGGGACCGCGTTCGACGAGGTCCTTCTCGTCGACGACGCCTCGAAGGACCGAAGCCTCGCGATCGTGCGCGAGAGGTTCCCATCGGTCCGGGTCGTCGCGCTCGAGGAGAACCGGGGGCCCGCCTTTGCGCGTCAGATCGGGTTCCTCGAGGCGCGCGGCGATCGGGTTCTCTTCCTCGACAACGACGTCTCGCCCCTCCCCGGTTCGGTCGTGCTCCTGAACGAAGCGCTCGATGAGAACCCGCGCGCGGTTCTCGCCGTCCCGCGCGTCCTCTTCGCGTCGAAGCCGGACACGATCCAGTACGACGGGGCGAGGAGCCACTTCGCCGGCGTTCAGGTCCCGGAGAACGAAGGGGCGCCGAAGGCGGGCGCGCCGGCGGCGATCCGGCGGATCGACTCGATGATCAGCGCATGCTTCCTTCTCGAACGCTCCCGCTGGGGGACCGATCCTCTCTTCGATCCTTCGTTCTTCATCTATTTGGAGGATCACGATCTCGGGTATCGGGCGCGTCTCGCGGGGCACGAGGTTCTCGCGGTCCCGCGGGCCGAATGCCTGCACGGGGAGGGGACCGCGGGGCTCTCTCTTCGGCGGAGCGGCCGCTACACGCCCCGGCGCGTGCGGTGTCTCATTCGAAACCGATGGCAGGTGGTTCTTCGCCTCTACAGCGCGCGCACGCTCCTCCTTCTCTTCCCCGCGCTTCTTCTCTACGAGATCGCGCAGCTCGCCGTCGCTCTTCGGAAGGGATGGATCGGACCCTATCTCGGCTCGGTCGCCTGGCTTCTCGGCCGAAGCCGGGCGCTCTCTCGAGAACGCCGGCGGATACAATCGGGGCGGAAGACCCCGGATCGCGCGATTCTGAGCGGGGGGCCGCTCCCCTTGCGCAAGGAGATGACGGAAGGCGCGGCCGAGCGTGCCGGAAGGCGTATGCTGGAGGGGGCGCTCGATTTCTACTGGCGGCGGATCGCTCGGGTTCTTTGATGGTCTGGAGATAGACGGATGAAGCATCCACTTCGAATCGCGGTCGTCGCCGCGTGTCCTTTCCCGGCGGCGAGAGGGACGCCGGTCCGGATCCTCCGGCTCGCAGAGGCGCTCGCCGCGCGGGGGCACGAGCTTCATGTCGCGACCTATCATCTTGGCGATCCCCGCGAGGCGGAAGGGATTCGGATCCATCGAATCCGCGAGGTCGCGACCTACCGGAAGACCGCTCCCGGCCCGAGCCTGCAGAAGCTCCTCGTTCTCGATCCGCTCCTCGTGCTTCTCCTCCGCAAGGTTCTCCGGGAACATCCGATCGACATCGTGCACGCGCATCACTACGAGGGGCTCCTGGCGGCGAGGTTCGCCGGTGTTCGCGGAAGGATCCCTCTCGTGTACGACGCGCACACGCTTCTCGAGTCGGAGCTTCCCTACTACGGGGGCGGTCCTCTCGCGTCCCTCAAGAAGAGGGTCGGGCGGTGGCTGGACCGACGAGTGCCGCCCTCGGCCAACCACGTGATCGCGGTCGCTCCGCGCATCCGCGAGCGCCTGATCGAGGACCGGATCGTGCGCGAGGAGAACATCACCGTCGTCTCGAACGGGGTGGAGATCGGGCTTTTCGAGGAAGCGCGAAACCGCGCGCGGCCGAAGAGCCGCGTCCGCCGGCTCATCTTCACCGGAAACCTGGCTTCCTATCAGCGGATCGATCTTCTTCTCGATGTCTTCGCTCGAATCGCCGCCGTCCGCACGGATGTCCGGCTTCTGCTCGTCACGAGTTCTCCTTTCGATCCCTACGAGGAAGCTGCGCGCGGGCTCGGAATCCGGGATCGCATCGATCTCGTGAGGGCGCCCTTCGCCGAGATCCCGAGTCTCCTCGCGGATGCGGATCTCGCTCTGAACCCGAGAACGGAATGCGACGGCATTCCGCAGAAGGTGCTGAACTACATGGCGGCGGGCCGGCCGGTCGTCTCGTTCGAGGGATCGGCCGTTTCCGTCGAGCACGAAAGGACCGGTCTCGTCGTGCCGAACGGCGATGTCGATGCGTTTGCGGCGGCGGTCCTACGGATTCTCGAAGACTCCGCTCTCGCGCGAGGCCTCGGCGATGCGGCGGCCGAGCGGGCGGCGGAGCACTCGTGGGCGGCGAAGGCGGCGGAGACCGAAGCGATCTTTCGCCGGCTTCTCGAGAGGAGCTCGTCATGAGCGGCGCGCGGCGGCTCCGGATCGCCTACGTTGTCCCGGGGCACAACCTCCTCGCCTCGGCCGGCCCGACCCGAAATGTCCTCAACCTCGCGGCGGCGCTCGGCCAACACGCCGACGTCACGGTCGCCTTTCGCTCGATTCTGGAACCGTCGCCCCATCAAGCGTTCCGGGTCGTGGAGATCGAGCCATCCGGCCGTCCGAGCGGTATTCCGGTCGACGACGCGGCGGCGCGGGGGATCGGGCCTCTTGCCTTCTATTCGTACCTCCGTTCGATCGACCGTTGGGTCCGGAAGGAGACCGCCTCCTTCGACGTCGTGCTCGAGAAGAGCTGGCTTCTCTCGGGGTACGTCTCTCGGAAGACGGTTCGCGCCGGCGTTCCCGGAGTGCTCGTGGAGAACATCCCCCCGATGCTCGACGAGCCGATCCGCGGGCTCTCGGATCTTGTCCGCCGCGTGCGGCACCGGACGGCGCGTGCGTGGGCCGGGCGGTG